>CAZFPM010000030.1:6303-38510 GCA_964520965.1 uncultured Myxococcales bacterium | reverse complement strand
ACTTCAAGAGCCCCCACGTCGAGCCGGGTCATGTGCAGGAGCACGACCTCTTCATTCAGCACATGCGGCTGAAGAACACGCTCCGGGTGCTCGGGGGCGAGCTGCCGGTCACCCACCTGAGCGAGACCTTCGGCGACCACTGACTGCTCATGTCGATTCGACTGACAGGCGTGATCCTCGCAGCCGGGTTCGGCTCCAGGCTCGAGGGAGTGAGTGACGAGACGAGCCTCAAGCCGCTGACTCCAGTTGCCGGTGAGCCGCTTCTCGTCCGCGCGGTCCATAGTCTAGCCATCGCCGGCTGTGAGCGAGTGGTCATCGTTGTCGGACACGCCGCCGAGGACGTGGAGAGCGCGTTCCGAAGCGCATACGATAGCGACACAGAGGTCGTTTTCGCCCGCAACGACCGATACGCACTCGCCAATGGCGTCTCCGTCCTGACGGCGCGCCCGCATCTGCTCGGAGAGCGATTCGTCCTCACGATGGCCGACCACGTCATCGACGAGAGCGTGATGACCCTCGCGGGGGACCGGGCGAGGTGTCTGGCTGACGCGACGGCAACGCTGCTGGTCGACTACAAGCTCGACACGATCTTCGACATGGCCGATGCGACGAAGGTTCTCGCCGATGATGGCGACCCGCGCCGGATCCTCCGAATCGGGAAGCAGATCACGGATTACAACTGCGTCGACTGCGGAGTCTTCATCTGCACGACCGCGCTCATGGATGCCCTGCAGCAGGTCCTCGACGTCGAGGGAGACACCAGCCTGAGCGACGGTGTCCAGGCGCTCTCTGCGCGGGGGGGCATGCACGTGCTCGATATCGGCGACGGGTTCTGGCAGGACGTCGACACGCCCGAGATGCTCGCCCACGCCGAGCGCGTCCTCTCGTCCGAGGGAGCGGAGACGTCCCGAGGTCCGAATGCCTAGATTTGAGGCACGAATCGGCACGTGGGAGCTGCCTCACGTTCACACGTGGAACCAGCGCGAGACCGCGCTGGCCGTCGAGCACACGCCGCTGATCGGGCCCGAGACCCGCATCGCTACGATCGGCAGCTGCTTCGCGTCCGAGCTGGCCAAGGCGATGTCGCGGCTCGAACTCAGTGGACGGATGCATCCCGGCGGACTCTTCTACACGCCGCGGTCGATTCACCAGGAGTTCCAGCGGATCTTCGGCGAGTCGGATGTCCAGGACACCGAGCCGCTCTGGGAGCTCCCCGCGGGTTGGACCCATCCATTCAAGGATTACGGAAAGCACTTCCGGACACCGGAGGAATGCCGCAGCTGGTCGGACGAACTCGACGCCGACGTCGCCCAGCTCTTCGCCGACCCGGACGTGATCGTGGTCACGCTCGGGCTCATCGAGGCCTGGATCCATCCCGAGCGACAAGTCTGCTATCGACAGATCCCGCATCCAGACATCTACGAATCCCTGGGAGCGGTGCTTCATCGCCTCACGGTGGACGAGATGGTCGGACAGCTCGAGGACCTTCGGCGGATGATCAAGAAGCACACCGACGCCCAGCTGATCCTGACCGTCTCTCCCGTGCCCCTCCACGCGACGTTCACGCACCTTGACGTGCGGGTAGCAAACGTCGAGTCCAAGAGCCGGATTCGGGCGGCCGTCTCCGAGGTCGTCGAGACCTTCGACGACGTTCACTACTTTCACAGCTACGAGATCGTGACCACGCCAGAGCGGATGAGCGATTTCATGCACGACGATGGGCGCCACGTACAGCGCAGGGCCGTCGACTATATCCTCATGCACTTCTTGAAGACCTTTGGTACCGGCGGCATCGAAACCCCGGAGGTCGACGACACCTGGATCACACCCCCGTTGAAGACCGCTACCACCCCGAAACGGACGGTTGGCAAGCGGCTCAGGCACGCGGTAGATGCGCTCCTCAAGTGAGCGACAGCCGCACGATGGAGCCGGAGTGAAGCCCCCAAAAATCATCGCCGAGGTCGGTTGTAACCACAAGGGCGAGATGAAGATCGCTGAGGAGCTGATCATGGTGGCGTCGACCTTCTGCAAGGTCGACGCGGTCAAGTTCCAGAAGCGTAGCCCCAGGGAGCTCCTCACCGAGCTGCAATACGATGCTCCCCACCCGAACCCGGTCAATGCCTATGGCGACACCTACGGCGCCCACCGGGAGTTCCTCGAGCTCGACCTCGATCAGCACAAGCGTCTGATCGACGTGTGTGAGCAGTTCGGCATCGAGTACAGCACGTCGGTCTGGGACGTCATCTCGGCGAAGGAGATGGCGTCGTTGAAGCCGGCGATGCTCAAGATCCCGAGCGCGTGCAACCTCCACTTCGAGATGCTGCAGTACCTCTGCGACGAGTACGGCGGCGAGATCCACGTCAGCTTCGGCATGACGACGCACGAGGAGGAGGACCGGATCGTCTCCTGCTTCGAAGACAACGGGCGCGCCCGTGATCTCGTCATCTACAGCTGCACCTCCGGGTATCCGGTCCCCTTCGAGGACATCGGTCTGTACGAGATCACACGGCTTCGGGAGAAGTTCGAGGGCCGCGTAAAGGGCGTCGGGTTCTCCGGCCACCATCTGGGGATCGCGGTGGACGTCGCGGCGATGACCCTCGGTGCCGGATGGATCGAGCGTCACTACACGCTCGACAGGACCTGGAAGGGGACGGACCACGCGGCTAGCCTCGAACCGTTGGGGATGCGCAAGCTTGCCCGAGACACGCGGAACGTTGCCAAGGCGCTGGCCCACAAGGACGCGGAGATCCTGCCCATTGAGGTCGAGCAACGTGACAAGCTCAAGTGGCGTAGCGAGAGCTGAGAGCACGGTGTGAAGTACGCTGCTTTCATCCCCCTGCGCGGGGGTAGCAAGTCCATCCCCCGCAAGAACGCACGATCAATCGCGGGCCTACCGCTCTGCGGCTGGACGCTTCGCGCCGCAGCCGCGAGCCCATCGATCGATCGGGTCTTCGTTGCGACGGATGATGAGGAGATTGGGGAGGTCGTCGAATCTCTCGGGCTCGAAGGGGTCGAGGTCGTCGGACGTGGAGCCCACACCGCAACCGACACTGCGAGCACCGAGAGCGCGATGCTCGAATTTGCCGAGGGCCGGGAGTTCGAGCACATGGTGCTCGTGCAAGCGACGTCGCCGCTCCTGACCACCGATGACCTGGAGGCGGGGATCGCGACCTACGAAGCACGGGCCGCCGACAGCTTGGTTAGCGTCGTGCCGCAGAGACGATTCGTTTGGCAGGTCGAAGCGAACGGGCGCGCGGAGGCGGTGAACTACGACCCCATGGCCAGACCTCGTCGTCAGGACTTCGCTCCCCACTACGTCGAGAACGGAGCCTTCTACATCTTCTCGCGGGCAGGGCTCCTGGCCCACCGGAACCGGCTGTTCGGGAAGATGGTTGCGCACGTCATGAGCGAGGAGACCCTCTTCGAACTCGACGAGCCGGCGGACTGGGCTATCGTGGAAGCGTTGCTGCACGCGAGGGGCAGCGCGGTCGACGACGCCGACTTCGGTCGACGAGCGCGGCACGTGAAGGTCGTGCTGACCGATGTGGATGGCGTACTCACGGACTCCGGCATGTACTACGGCGAGCAGGGCGACGAACTGAAGAAGTTCAACACCCGCGACGGGAAGGGCCTTCAGCTGCTCCGCGAAGCGGGGCTGAAGGTCGGGATCGTCACCGCCGAGGACACCCGGATCGTCGAGCGCCGTGCGGCGAAGCTGGGAGTCCACTACCTCTACCAGGGGGCGAAGCAGAAGCTACCGCCGTTCGAGGCGATCCTGGCGGATGCCGGGGTCAGCTGGGACGAGGTTGCATACATCGGGGATGATCTCGGGGATGTCGATGTCCTGTCTCGGGTCGGGCTGGCGGCCTGCCCAGCGGATGCGGTGGACGAGGCTCGTCAGGTGGCTCACTATGTGTGCGAGAAGGCGGGCGGGGCTGGTTGCCTGCGGGAGTTTGCCGAACGCATTCTTGCCGCTCGGGACGGCCGATGAGCGAGGTCGACCATCCCCGGGTCTCCGTCGTCATCAGATCCTACAAGCGTCTGGGAGCGCTCGCTGAGCTCCTGAAGATCGTCCTCGACCAGGACCACGAGAGCTTCGAGGTGGTGGTCATCGAGCAGACCCCGGACCCGGCCCCCGCTGACCTGGCCGGCCTGGAGCCCTGGGGCTCCGACCCGCGGGTGCGCCTCTTGAAGTTCCCGCCGCTCGGTGGACCCGCCGCGCGCAACGAAGGCGTCAGAGCCGCGCGTGGCGAGATCATCCTCTTCAACGACGACGATGACTTGCCCTTGGTGGATGACTGGATCGCCGCCCACGATCGAGCGTATCAGGAGGACCCCGATCTCGTCGCACTGACCGGGCGAATGGTCCGCGACTCGTCCGAGATCGACCGCGGCTCGTATCCTGAGTTCATGCGCCCGTTCATTCGCCGTCGGTGCATGTCGTACTCCTGGCTGATGACGCCCTACACCTACGGACGCTTCGACGAGGACGTGCGAAACGTCGGTTGGTTGCACGGGAGCAACGCCTCCGTACGGCGGCAGTTCTGCCTGGATGTCGGCCTGTGGGACACAACGGTGCGCTCGTCCGACGAACACAGCTTCGCGATGCGCGCCCACGCGCGGATGACGCCATCCCAGCACTTCGGGTACGTCGCCTACCCCCCGGCGTTGCAGCGACTGAATATTCGTGGGGGCATGGACAAGCGCTTCGTGAGCGCCCGGGCCGAACTCATCAACAACCTACGTTACTGCCACAGGATCGTGGGGACCTATCACCCGTCGCGATTCCGGCTGGCCTATCCGGCATACCTCGCGTGGACGTTGGTCAAGACGACCAACTGGGCGATGGACCCCGGCCGTGGCGATCTGACTGGGGCTGAGCGCGTCGGTCTCGTCTGGGACATGATCCGCGACATGCCCGGGGCGATCCGCGAGGTTCGGGCGGAGATTGCGGAGGTCTGATGTGCTCCGGCGTCGTAGAGGCGCGACTTGCGGCCCCGGTGCCGTTACCCGCTTGCGAGCATCGTGTCGACGAAGCGCGCGAACCTCTCGGTGGAGTTCGTCGCCCAGAGAGCCTCTACGACTTCCGGCGCCGGCGGCGCGGCCGTCGCCAGCGCTGTTTCGAGGTCTCGTGCGTCGTCCACCACCGTCAAGACGCCGGCCTCGGCGAGGGGCTGCATCGCCTGCCAGCCACGGAGACGAACGACGCAGGTGGGACGCCCAAAGGCGAGACCCTCGAAGAGCGCGGTAGAGTAGACGCCGACCACGATCTCGTTGTCGACGAACGCGTCGTAGAGCGGAGAGGGTTGGTCCATCACCTCGAGGGGAGCTCCGACCAACGCGGGATACCGCCCGCGCCAACCCTCGAGCTCGCTCGGATGCAGCTTGAACCGCACGCGGACACCGCTCTCCGCCGTCGAACGGGCCAACTCGGCGGCGACCTCCGAGAGCGGCCGCCCGATGGTACCCTGTGAGATGAAGAGGACGGTGCGTGGTTGCGTCCCGACTTCGCCGTCCGAGCTTCGAGACCGGGCGGCGGCGCGGTGCTCGTCGAGCCAAGCGTACCCGACCGCCGGGCAGTGCTCCGCGTCCAGGGGCAGCCCGGGGGTGCACTCGCGCCACCAATCGCCAAAGGTCAGCAGATAGTCCGGGAATCCCGATGGGCGACGCCCAGGGGCGAGCGTATACGCGAGGTGGTCAGCCCCGATGAACCCATGCTGCAGTTCGGCGACGGGGATCCCTCGTCGTCGTGCGACGCGCGTCAACGGGATGTTCCGGTGGGAGTAGTGGACTGCCATCACGACGAGTCTCGGCCGGACCTGATCGAGGAGGCGTTCATAGACGTCGTCGAGCGTGACAAGGTGACGCAGTTGCCCACGGACCAGCTTCAGGACTCGGTCAGCGTCCGGTCCCCCGCCGACTCGCTGCCTGAGCTCGTCGGCCCAGCGCCGAACATCCGCGGACTCCAGCCGGTTCAGGCGGTGACGTCCAAGAGCTCTCGCGGCATCAAAGCGCATCTCTGCCGCCCGGCGGACGTGATCCAGATAGCGTATGCGCGGGTCACGAAGCGGGACCTGATGGCGCGCCTGATAGAGATCCTTGATCGACCAATAGGGGACCCGAAGGTCACGAGTCAGCGGCCCCGTGTACGGGCAGACCCAGGCGCCGTCCGACTCGAGGAAGCGAGTGTGAGGAATGACGAGAAGCGGGGCGTGATCCAGATCACGCCAGGAACCCCGCTCGAGCGCCTGACGGATCCGCGGCGGGTCGAACTTCACATGGGAAGTCAAAGGTCGGTCACGCCAGCTTCCGTGACGCGGTGCCATGAGCCGGAGGGCTTGGGCCATGAGCCCGAAGAGGGGGTAGCGAACCGAATGCCAGTACCGTTGGCCGAGGGCCGATCGGCTCCAGAGGTTCAGCTCCTCTTCGACCTCGATGAACGCGGCTTGAAGTGCGCCCATGTCCTGGACCGGAGTTTCAGGCACGAGCGCTCCCTCCGGCGGAGGGCGTCGGATCGTCGTCGACTGCAGCCTTCAGGCGGTCCCGGAAGTGGAGGAATACGCCCACGACCAGGGCCGCCAGGGGAAGCTTTACGAGGAGGAGCGTCGTCCAATAATCGTCGATGCGCTGCTGGAGCGCCGTGAACGCCGCGGCGGCGAGTGCTGCCGCGCCAAACGCCGCCAGCTGAGGCAGGAGTGGGGGGACGCGTTCGTTCAACACCACTCGGGCGACGATGTAGTGCATGGCGAACATCAGCAGGTAGCAGGCGAGGGTCGTCCAGGCGGCGGCGACGAATCCGTAACGTGGGACGAAGACGTAGTTGAGAACGACGTTCGCGACGGCCGCGACCAGCGTTGCGGCGCTGATGAGAATGGTGCGCCTGAGATAGAAGCTGTAGTTCGAGTACATGGTGTACATGAAGACCGCCACGTACCCGAGGACCACGATGGGAACCAGGGGCAGCGCCGCCATGTAGCGCTCGTCTCCGAGGATCATCGCGGCCTCTTGGGCGAAAAGCACGACGACCAGCGAGAGCGCCGAAACCGCCGCCGCGTAGCGCCACGCCATGGCGTCGATGAGCGGGTACTGCTCGCGGTTTCGAGCGCGGATGAAGATCGGCAACCAAGCCTGATTCATCGCAACGACGATCATGTTGACGCCCATGCCCACCTGGTAGGCGAAGGAGTAGAGTCCCGCCGCCTCGTCGCCTTCGACCTGGATGACGACGATCCGGTCGAAGAACGTGAGGACGAACCCGGAGAGGGCGTGGGGTATCAGCGGGAGGCCGAACGAGATGGCGTAGACCAGGTGGCGTCGCTGCACGCGGCCGGCGCTGGCGATCCGGAGTAGGCGCACCATCAACCAGAGCCCGACCGAGAGGTTGACAACGAGCGTCGCGTAGACGACGGCCAGGTGTCGTGCGGGGGCGCCGGCGGCGGGGGTCTCAGGGAGGCTGAAGAGCCAGATGGCCGAGACCACGAGCAGCAGAGCGTCGCGAATGACGCGCAATCGACTGAACGCAGCGCTCTTCATCTGCGCGACGAAGAGCTTCCAATTGAGGTTCCACGGTACGGTGGCAACCGCACCGACGACGCCGAGGTAGAATAGCGTGGGGGAGATCTCGTAGAAGCGGCCAAGAGGCGCCCGCAGCATCCAGAAGATGCCGAGGTTCACGACGGACAGGCCACCAAGGAAGTAGATGCAGGATTTGAGGAAGTCGGGAAAGTCGTCGGTCTCCTCGAGGTAGTAGCGATTGACCGCGCCGCGGATGTTCCACTCGACCAGGACCCCGAAGACCGGAATGATCGAGAGGAAGATCTGCAGAATCCCATACTCCCCGACGGTGAGTGTACGGGTAAGCAGGCTCGTCGTCCCGACGCTGATCACAGAGGCGGCACCGCCGCCCAGCAGGTAATTGACCGCGTGGCGCTTGAACTCTCTTGAGGGGGTGTCGGTCGGCGAATCGGGCACGTTGCTCCTGACGCAGCGCGCGGTGGACGCGCTGGGGCGGATACTAGTCTGAAGTTCCGCGGCAGAGAAGTGGCACTTCCGCAACGATATCCGGGGCATGCCGGACATCTCTGGTTGATCTCCCTGGCGGGTGTGGCTCACGCACTGACGCTGCGGAAGAAGCGGTCTCCCCGCCGGTTGTCGAGCTTACCGGCGGACCACGACGGCTAGCTCGACGAGGCGCTCGCCGGCCGCGTCAGGGCGTGTCGGCGAGCGGAAAGTTGGTCGTCGTCCACCCCTGGCCGGCCACGGCGGCCTCGACGCCGCCGATGCTGAGGCGGGCCCGGTAGGTGTTGGTCAGCTCGTACTCCATCGGCGACATCAGCCGGGCGAGGACGCGGCGGACCAGCGCTCCGAGCTGGCGGAGCGGGTTCTCCGCGCTAACCAGGTGGCTCTCACCGACCTCGACCACGACCTCGTCGGCGCCGTCGCGGGCGTGGATCACGTACCCGGTCGGGACCGCGTAGGTACCCGCGTCGCCGGATTCCACGGACGTCGCCGTGGTGACGACCGTGGCATCGACGCTGTCAAAGACCACGACGCCATCGAGGGCGACGACCATCCAGCCTACCGCGTCAGGTGAGAAGCCGTCGGGCGCGCGGATCTCGTCGTAGTAGATCGTCAGCCCGTCCTGGCGCAGGGCCCGGAAGCGCAGCCAGCGCTCGCCGATCCGGTACGGGAAGGCGTTGGAGCGCGAGTGCGAAAAGGTGCCGACACCGCGGATCGGCTGCCAGTCGTCCGGGTCGTCGCGGTGGTCCTTGAGGTTGACGCGGCCCGCGAAGGAGAAGTGGGGTATCGCCTGCATCGTGTACGCGACGTGCCCCTCCCAGCCGAGGGCGATGCGTCCGTCGCCCGGCTGGGCCAGCGGGACGAGCGGGGTGAGGTCGACCTCGAGGTGCGACCGGTGGTCACGGCCGTCGATGTGCAACTCGATACCGCGCTCGTCGCCGATCACGTGGCAGCGGTGCCAGAAGATGTCGACCGGGTTGTCCGCATCCCACCCCCAGTCGCCGTCGCGGCCCTGGAACCCGCGGTCGGCGCGGCTGATGCCGTCGCGCGTGCTCCCGTCGTTCATCGTGTCGGGCGCGATGTGCAGCATCCGCGCGCTGCCTTGCAGCTCGATGCCGAAGCCGAGGGAGCTGGTCAGGAACTGAACCAGGACGAAGGTGCCGTCGTCGGCCCACATCCAGAAGTCCCAGCTCTCGAACCAGGGGGCGTCCAGCGGCTGCGGTGATAGGTCGGCGTAGGTCGCGGCCACGGCCGGCTCGTCGGCCCACCCGCGCAGCGGCTCGACCGTCTGCGCGTGGATCGGAGACGCGAGGGCGATCACTACCGCGGAGCAGAGGACGGCTGAGAGGACACTGTTCGCGAGGTACGACAAGGGCGTTGAGGGGCGCATGGTCGATGCTTACCGGAAGCGCCCGATCCGGCGCAAGAGCCGCAGTCTCGCCCGTCAGGGCGGTCGAACTGAGGGACGGGCTCGGGGCGGATGAGGGCCATGGATTCGAGGCGCGACACCGAGAGCGGAGCGCTGGGGGAGAGGTAGGGCGAGTAGCCACTTCGGAACCGGCGCCACAGGCCCCGCCGCCGCCGGCTCAACAGGCCGGCGTGCCTTCAGCTTCCGCGTCGCTCGGCGACCAGGCGCTCGTAGAGGGCGAAGAGGCCGTCGAAGTGGTCGTCCATGGTCCCGATGCGATCCCGGGCGGCCCGGGCCAACGCGTCGGTGAGGTCGGCGCGGTCGCGGGCGTGGACGCGATCGATGGCGGCGGCGCAGGCGGCCGCGTCGCCGGGCGGGTAGGTCTCCGCCCACGTGGGGTCGGCGAGGTCGGCGGCGCCCCCGACATCGGGCACGACCAGGGGCAGTCCGGAGCAGATCGCCTCGGCGACCACGAGCCCGAATGTCTCGGCGGCCGAGCCGTGGAGGAAGGCGTCGGCGCTGGCGAGGGCGACGGCGAGCTCGCGGCGGTTCGAGGTGTAGCCGGCGACGTGCACGCCCGGGATGCGGTCGGCGCGCCGCCGGACCATCTTCTCCAGGGGCCCGCCGCCGAAGACGACCAGCGCGATCGGTCGCTCGCGCCCGACGCGCTCCACGGCCGACAGCAACGTGCTCAGCCGCTTCTCCGGGTGAAAGCGGCTGACCGTGACCAGGAGCTGTGCGTCTTCTGGCGCTCCGCACCGCGCGAGGAGATCGGCTCGGACCTCGGCGTCGGACAATGCCGGCGAGAACTCCGTCTTGGCGATGCCGAAAGGCACGGCTTCGGGGCGCTTGATGTCGAAACCGCTCAGCTTCTCGGCGAGCCAGTGTCCGCTGACCACGGTGGCGTCGTAATGGCTGCTCAGCCAGCGGAGAAAGGCCCAATAGCCGCCGAAGATGCTGTTGACGCGGTCGCGCCCCAGCCTGCGGGCGAGGAAGGTCTCCGGATAGACGGCGACGGGGTCCTGGTGGAAGACGAAGGTCTTCACGGCGTCGCCCTGCCAGCGCGCGGCGTAGCGTCCGCCCCGCCAGGGCGAGCTCCCTTCGACCACGTCGGGGCATTCCCGGTCGATCGCTTCGTGCACCCGGCGCTGTGTTCGGAGGATGTAGTAGCGCGGGTCGAGGGGGAAGGGCGGCCCCTTCAACCAGACGATGCGTCCACCGTGTCGGAGCTCCTCGCCGTTGCGTGGGCCGGGCGCGATGATCACGATTTCGTGACCGCGTGCGGCACCCGCGGCAAGCTTCTGGTTGATATAGGTCTTCACCCCGCCGCCCTGATCGGCGTAGAACTCTGCTACATCGACGATCTTCATGGTTCGGGTTCAGGCTGCAGGTCGAGAACGACCTCGGCGTGGTAGCGGATCGTGCGTCGATACGGAACTGCGTTCCCGTGAGACCATGACCGACGAGCCCAACGGAAAGACCGCGTCCCCGCCCGACGCGTCGCCTGCGCCCGAGTCGTCAACGGATGCTCCGGCGCCTCCGATCCCCGCGCCCCCGGTGACGGCCGGCGATTCGGAGATCGACGCCGTTCGCGATGGCGACCGGATCGACATCGACGAGCTCGTGATCTCCGACGAATCGATGCCGATCCCGCGCCGACGCACCGGAGAGCTGTCGACCCCCGACATCGCTCCTCTGGGCCCGCTGCCCGGCGCGCGCACGAAGGGGAAGATGGACCGGACGGCCCGTCGCCGTCGCTTCCAGGCGTTGGCGGTCGTGTGCCTGCTCGCCTGGATCGTCCTCGCGCTCGTGACCGATCGCCTCCTGATCAGCCTGCCCCTCGCCTCCATCTTCTTCTGGTGGTGGGGGATGCGGAAGGAATCGGAGCACTGAGGAACGCCCCGCGGGGGCGCTCAGTCGAAGGGAAGCAGGGGTGCGCCCTCGGCGCCGAGCGCGACGCGGAGGATGCGCGAGCCGAAGAGCTGCGTGACGTAGACGGAGCAGGGGTCGAAGCCGTCGCCGCGCCCGAACGCGAGGCTCGAGGGCGTGTTCGCGCACGCGCACAGCCGCGGCACGAGGGCGGTCGATATCGCGGCTCGAACCATGGGGATCACTCCAGATCGGCGCACCAGGCGGCGATCGCGTCGACGGCGGCCTGGAGCTGGGTCTCGGTCGTGACGTAGGGCGGCGAGAGGCCGATCACGTCGCCGTCGGGGCCACCGGGAGAGGTGATGAAGCCGGCTTCGAGCAGGGCGTGCATCGCCGCCACGCCGCCACCGACCCAGCGCTCGCCCCGTGGGTCGCGGAGGGCGATGCCGAGCATCATGCCGCGCCCGCGCACCTCGGCAACGCGCGGATGATCCCCGACGGCGTCCTCGAGCGCTGCCCGGCACCACCCGCCGATCTCGGCGGAGCGCTCGACGAGCCCCTCGTCTTCGATCACGTCGA
The DNA here is from genome assembly GCA_964520965.1 of uncultured Myxococcales bacterium. Classification (GTDB taxonomy): domain Bacteria; phylum Myxococcota_A; class Bradymonadia; order REDH01; family REDH01; genus CAZFPM01. The sequence goes on along the minus strand of CAZFPM010000030.1, from coordinate 26,635 downwards.
TCGCCGCCAGCGCGGCAGCGCAGTTCAACGGGTGACCGAGGAAGGTCGATGTGTGCAGCGCCTCGCCTGCCGATTCGCCCCACGCCTCCATCACCTCGGCGCGGCCCACGCAGGCGCTGATCGGCACGCCGCCGCCCATCGCCTTGCCCACACACAAGATGTCGGGAACGACCTCTTCTCGCCCGCAGGCGAACCAGGTGCCGGTCCGACCGAAGCCGGTGTAGATCTCGTCGGCGATCAGCAATATGCCGAGCCGCCGGGTCACTTCGCGCAGGCGTCCGAGCCACCCGTCGGGAGGCACGATCTCGCCGCCGCGCCCCTGAATCGGCTCGACGATCAGCGCGGCCACGTCTTCGGTGCCGCTCACCGACGACGCCAGCGTCTTCTCGGCGAAGTCGACGCAGGCGAGCCCGCAGTCAGGCCAGGTGTGGCCGAGCGCGCAGCCGTCGCACGCTCCGTAGGGCAGACGGAGCTCGGTCCGGCCGACGAACGAGGCAAAGGGTTGGCGGAAAGCGTCGCGGTATCCCGAGACGCCCAACGCGCCGAGCGACATGCCGTGGTAGCCACCGGAGAAGGCGAGGACCCGGGAGCGGCCGGTCGCCATCAGCGCCGTCTTGATCGCGGCCTCGACGGCATCGGACCCGTTTGCGCCGAGGATGGAGTGTTGCAGGTCGCCGGGCGTGAGGGCCGCCAGCCGTTCGCCGAGCTGGATCTTCTCGCGCGAGGGAAAGAGGTCGCCCATCGCGTGGATCAGGGTGGCGGCGCTCTTCTCGATCGCCTCGACGACCTTCGGGTGTCGATGTCCGATCGCGGCGACGCCGAAGCCGCTGGACAGGTCGACGTAGCGATTGCCGTCGACGTCGACGACGTTTGCTCCGCGCGCCTCGGCCCAGACGATCGGGTCACGCCCGCCGTCGTCGCGTCGTCGACTCCGTCGCGCCGTGATGGCGGGGCATTCGACGGCGGCCAATCGGTCGATCCACTCGCGTACCGCCGGCCCAGGGACCTCGGTGCGGAGCTGGGGGAGGAGGTCGCCGTTCACGGGGTCCGCTTGCGCTCGATGCAGATGCCGACCCACTCGGGATCTCCCGGCACGCCGGTCGCGTATTTGCGCAGCTCGATGCGGACCGCGAGCACCGGGGGGAGCTCGTCGAGGACACGGCTGCTGATCTCGTCGGCGAGCGTCTCGATCAAGTGCACGCTGGGGCCTTCGATGACTTCGACCGCGATGCGGGCGACGTCGCGGTAGTCGACCGTCTCTTCGAGCTGGTCCGACGCGACGCGATGCGCAGGCACGTCGACGTCGAGATCGACGGTGAAGCGGCGACCTTCGGCGCGCTCCTCGTCGTAGACACCGTGGAAGCCGGTGATGTGCAGGCCGTGGATCTGGATCGTGTCGGGCATGGTGGGGAGATAGCATTGCTGGGGTTGCAGGCCCAGGGGCGATTGGGCGCGGGCCCCCGCACGCACCGGCGACGGTCGGCCCGGGGGGGATGCGCGAGCGTCGGCGATGCCTTAGGTATTGACCCCGTGCCCCGAAGTGAGGTTCACAGCCGGGGCCCGCCGAGACCAGGCGGGCAGCGATTCGTCACCGATCCCTGCGGAACGCACGTGGCCACACGCAAGAAGAAGGCGGCCGGCGCGGCTGCGCCCGAGCTCCCTGCCGAGCAGCTTCGCCAGATGTACCGCGATATGCTGGAGCAGCGCCGCCTGGAGGAGTCGGCGGCGCGCGCCTACGGCATGGGGAGAATCTACGGATTCTGCCACCTCTACATCGGGCAGGAGGCGGTCAGCACGGGCTGCTCCCACGCGATGCGGGACGGGGACATCATGGTCTCCGCGTACCGGATCCACGCGCAGGCGCTCGCTCGCGGCGTCTCGGCGCAAGAGGTGATGGACGAGCTCTTCGGCCGGGAGACGGGCAACGTGCACGGGCTCGGCGGCTCGATGCACATGTTTGCGCCGGACAAGGGCTTCTGGGGCGGTTGGGGGATCGTCGGGCAGCAGGTTCCGATGGCGGTGGGGCTCGGCTTCGCTCAGCGGTATCGCGGCACCGGGGGTGTGACGATCGTCTTCTTCGGCGACGGGGCGCTCCAACAGGGAGCGATCCACGAGGCGTTCAACATGGCGTCGATCTGGGACGTGCCGATCGTCTTCGTGCTGGAGAACAACCGCTACGGCATGGGGACGGCGGTCTCGCGGGTATCGGCGCTGGAGCCGGCGCACGCGATGGCGTCGTCGTACAACTTCCGACACGCGTCCATCGACGGCATGAACGTGCTCGACACCTACGCCGCGTTCTCCGAAGCGATCGCGTACGCGCGGACCGAGAGTCGGCCGTACTTTCTGGAGATGCGTTGCTCGCGTTTCCGCGGACACTCGATGTCCGACCCGGGCAAGTACCGGACGAAGGACCAGCTCGCGGAGGAGAAGGCGCAGGATCCGATCCCAAAGCTCGCCAAGGTGCTCGTCGACGCCGGGCAGGCGACCGAGGAGGAGCTCGCCGCGCTCGACAAGGACGTGAAGGCGGCGATGAAGGAAGTCCTGAAGAAAGCGGAATCGGCCCCGTGGCCGGACCCGTCGCGGATTCGCGAGTTCGTCTACAGGTCTCCGATCTCCTGAGGGCGTCACCATGACCGAGACGTTGTTTCGAGAGGCGCTCAACCAGGCGATGTGCGAGGAGATGGAGCGGGACCCCCTCGTCTTCCTCATGGGTGAGGAGGTCGCGCGCTACGACGGCGCCTACAAGGTGTCGCGGGGTATGCTCGATCGCTTCGGCGACAAGCGCGTCATCGACAGCCCGATCGCCGAGCTCGGCTTCGTCAACCTCGGCGTCGGTGCCGCCATGGGCGGCTGCCGGCCGATCATCGAGATGATGACCTTCAACTTCGCGATGCTCGCGCTCGACGCGATGATCAACACTGCGGCGAAGGCCCACCAGATGACCGCCGGAATGCTCCACGTGCCGATGGTGCTGCGAGGCGCCGGAGGGGCCGGCGGCGCGCTGGCCGCGCAGCACTCCCAGGCGTTGGAGGCGCAGTACACCCATGCGCCCGGGCTCAAGGTGGTGATGCCGTCGACCCCTTACGACGCCAAGGGGTTGCTCAAGTCGGCGATCCGCGACGACGACCCGGTCGTCTTCATCGAGTCCGAGGCGCTCTACTCGAGCAAGGGCGAGGTTCCCGACGAGGAGTACCTCGTGCCGCTCGGCAGGGGCGACGTGAAGCGCGCCGGCGACGACGTAACCGTGATCGCGTGGTCTCGGCAGATGCGCCAGCTGATCGACGCGGTCGACCGCTACGTCGAGGTGCTCGGCGTCGACATCGAGTTGATCGACCCGCGCACGCTCCGACCGCTGGACGACGCGCTGATCTTCGAGTCTGTGAAGAAGACGAACCGGGTCGTGATCGTCGAGGAGGGTTGGCAGTATAACGGCGTGGGCGCCGAGATCGCCGACCGCATCCAGCGGGAGTGTTTCGACTTCCTCGACGCACCCGTCGTGCGCGTGCACAGTCTCGACGTCCCGATGCCCTACTCGCCGCCGCTCGAGCAGCTGGTGCTTCCGAGCGAGGAGCGCATCTCCGACGCGATCCGTCGCGTCTGCTATCTCTGACCCGACCTGATCGATCCGCGCGCCGGTGAGCTTGCCGACGCCGCGATCACAGCCCGAAACGACGCATGGCCGAAGTCATCGAGATGATCCAGCTCAGCCCCACCATGGAAGAGGGCGTGCTGGTGATGTGGTTGAAGCAGAAGGGCGACTCGATTGCGGCCGGTGATCTCATCGCCGAGGTCGAGACCGACAAGGCCACCATGGAGATGGAGTCGTTCTTCGACGGCGTGATCCTCGAGGTCTTCGCCGAGGCTGGCGATGCGGTCCCGGTGGGCGGCCCGCTCGCGATCGTCGGCGAAGCGGGTGAAGACGTCGCCGACCTGGTTGCGGAGCTCCGGAGCGCGCCGCCGAAGGGGCTGTCGGCACCGGCGGGCCTCTCGTCGGCTTCGTCTCCGCCAGGACCGCCGTCAGCGGGCGCCCCGGCGCCACCGCTCTCCGGCTCGCCTCAGCTGCCCGAGGCGGAGGCGCCCGTCGCGTCGCCGACCGCAGGCGCCGCTTCGAGCCCCGGCACCGAACCCCCGCCGTCGCGTGCTCGACGCTCTGACGGACGCGTGCTCAGCTCTCCACTGGCGAGGAAGATCGCGGCAGAGCGGGGTGTCGACATCGGGGATGTCGTCGGCACCGGTCCCGCGGGGCGGGTGGTTCGGCGTGACGTCGAGGCGTGGGAGCCGGCCGCGGCGTCAGTGCGGCCCTCTGGTGCAGCGGCCGCAAGGCCGGCTCGACTCGAGGCGCAGACGGTTCGTCTGTCGCAGATGCGCAAGGCGATCGCCCGCAACCTGACGGAGGCCTGGAAGGCGCCCGCGTTCAGTCTGACGCGCGAGGTCGACATGGCGCGGTCGCTCGCCTTCCGGGCCGAGGTCAACAGCGCGTTCGAGCGTGACGGCACCGGGCGGAAGCTCTCGGTGAACGACCTGATCGTGAAGGCATGCGGCATGGCCCTGGCCGCGGTGCCGGACATGAACGTCGCGTACGCCGGCGACGCGTTGGTGATGTATCCGCATGCCGACATCGGGGTCGCGGTCGCGATCGACGGAGGCCTGATCACCCCGGTGATCCGCAGTGTGGAGCAGAAGACGCTGACGGCGATCTCGGCGGAGTCGCGCTCGCTGGCCGAGCGAGCCCGCGCGAAGAAGCTGCAGCCGGACGAGTTCACCGGGGCGACGTTCTCGATCTCCAACCTCGGCATGTACGGCGTCGACCACTTCGGCGCGGTGCTGAACCCGCCCGCGGCGGGCATCCTCGCCGTCGGGCAGACGCGGCGCGTGCCGATCGTCTCCGAAGACCTTTCGTTTGCGGTCGGCCAGCGGATGAGCATCACCTTGACGTGCGACCACCGCGCCGTAGACGGTGCAACCGGCGCCACGTTCCTGCAATATGTGGCGCGGTACCTGGAGAGTCCCCCACTGATGCTCGTGTGACGCGATGAAGAAGTTCCTGGCTGGCTGCGGCTGTCTCACAATCCTGCTCGTCGTCGCGGTGCTCGCCGGCGGGTACTGGTTCATCTACCGGCCGGTCAGCGACATGATCTCCGTCGGTCGCGAGGCGGTCGCCGAGTTCGAGGCGATGGGTGAGCTCGACGAAGAGGTCGAAAACGACGAGCCGTTCGAGGAACCCAAGGACGGTCTGCTGACCGAGGAACAGGTGACCCGGTTCGCCGCCGTGCAGCGTGCGATCGTCACCAGCGCGGAGGAGCGCGGGGAGATGGTCGAGGAGCAGTATCAGGCGATGCACGAGCTCGGCGACTACCAACAGGGCGAGCGGCCGCGGATCCGAGAGCTGGCCGCCGCGTTCCGCGACCTGGCGGAGCTTGCGCACGCGGTGAAGCGGGACCAGGTCGACGCCCTCAACGATCAGGCATTCTCCGTGGCCGAGTATCAGTGGGTGAAGACGCGGTTCTACGAGGCGTACGGCGTCGGGATCATCGCGGTGAATCCGGGCGCGATCCCGGACTTCGACTCGGTTCGACAGGGGTTCCAGAACGGCGATCTCGACATCGACTTCGACTCGATCGCCGGCGGCGTCCGAGAGCTGCAGGCCGAGGCGCCCGCCGAGAACGTGGCGCTGATCACGCCCTACCGCACCGAGATCGCCGATTGGATCCCGCACGCGTCGCTCGGGCTGTAGCGCTCCAGCCCTCCACCCCTCCAGGTCGACGTGGGGCCTCGGGGCCGGTCGAGGCGATAGCCGGGCTGGTCGCCGAGACGAAGGACTCGGTCGGATTCCCTTCCCGATCCGGGCTCTTGGCGCTACCGCGGCCCCGCGCTCTTGCCGCCGTCGTCGACTCGCTCAGCGGCCGAAACTCGAGCCCGCGTCGAAGCTCCACGCCGCGTCGAAGAGGCCGCCGGCCAGCGCCCCGCCCTCTGCCCAGACCAGGAAGTCGGGCACGACGAAGCGCGACGTGTAGGGCTGGAGCCGGAAGAGGAGGTGCTCGGACCCCGGCGTCGCGTAGAACGCTGCCTGCAGGCGATCCCCGGCCGGGAAGACGACGGCCAGTGAAGCGTTCGCGTAGGGTGTGCCGTCGACCTCTATCGTGCCGTCGCCCCAGCTCGCGTCGATCGCGGCCGCCGCCGGAATGTCGGCCGAGGGGACACCGAGCCAGATGATGTTGCGCTCTGCCATCAGCGCATCGTCGACCTCCGACGCGGGGAGGCCGCAGCCGTGGCCGCCGCCGATGATCGACCAGGTCGAGAGCAGGAATGCCGCGTATGCCGGGTAGGAAGCCGGTCCGTCGTCGGCCCATGCGAAGCAGAACGGGCGCTCCAACGCCTGGTTGAGTGGACCGCTCGACCCCGCGCTCTTGCCGTCCTGGGGGCCGATCTCCAGCGGACCGTCGGGGATGTCGAGCGCCTCGCCGTCGACCTCGACCGACGTCACTCCCCGGGCGTTGAGCGCCGCCCCGTCGATCACGAGGCTGCGCACGTTGGTCGTGGTCAGGGTGACGCTGTCGTCGCCGTTCGGGGCTGACTCGAGCACGAAGTCCGCCATCGGGTCGTCGACCGCCCCGACCGTGACGTACGAGTGTGTGGGGGTGACCCAGACCGAGGGCGACGTGAAGGTGAACTCGAGCTCGAACGGGTCGAGGCGCCGGTCGTCGATGACCTCGAAAAGCCCTGGCCAGTCGACACAATCGGCGCCGGGCTCGGGGTCGACGTTCCACCAATGCCCGGCGTCGGGCTGCTCGTGGTAGTTCAGATCGTCGGTGATCGTGGCCATCAGCTCCGCCATCGCCCGCCCCTCACTGACGGGCACGTTGTCGTCATCAGCGCCGTGGATGATGTAGACGGCGCGCCGCGCCAGGTTGGTCGCGTAATCCGTCGTGAAGCTCGACGCCTGGGTGCGGCCGAAGACGCCGGTCGCGCGGGGGCTGCCGCCGTAGGTGTCGAAAGACCGCCAGCCCGCGCTCGGGCCCACCACCGCGAAGCGGCCGGGGAAGAGAACGCCGAACTGCCACGTGCCGTGGCCGCCCATCGAGTGCCCGGTCACGTAGACGCGCGTCGGATCGATGTCGTAGAGCGCGCTCGCATGGTCGAGGATCTCGAGCCCGTCCTGCCGCCCCCACACCTCCCAATCGAAACCGAACGGGCGGCGGTTGGTCGGGGCGACGATCCACAGCGACTCCTTCTGCGCGTACGCCCGTGCCTGGCCGATCGCCTGGACGCCGGCCCCGTGCAGACTGAGGACCAGGCCGTGGGAAGCGTCGGGGTCGGTGGGCGGAGCAACGCCGAAGTACTGCGCCGATGCGTCGATGCGGGACCGGAAGGTCCGACGATGGTGGGCCGTGGGATCGACCGCGATCAGCTCTACCGTGAATTCGTAGATCGCCGACAGGTCCGGCGACTCGATCTGCAGCGTGACCGGCAGCGTGGCCTCGGCCTCGGTCGGGGCGACCGTCGGAGCGATCTCGAACGCGATCTGTGTGGTCGCGGCCGGCGTCAGCGACGGGTAGGTCACCTCGGTCTCGGCCAACCAATCCGATGCGACGACGCGGGCGACGATGTCGCGAATCGGTCCCTGGGTGAGAATGCTCGTGTGCACGCCGAGCCAATCCGTATCGGTGTCGCCGACACGCGGGTCGGGCAGGATCACGTCGGCGAGATTGGGGAAGACCTCGTCGGGGGTCGTCTGGAGCACGAAGCGCGGATCTCCGCGACCGCCGAAGGTCTGGACGACGAGGGTGTTGTCGCCGGCGGCGGTGACGAAGGGGATTCGGTGGCGGCCGCTGCCGTATACGTCGCCGGGCTGTCGGGCGTCGCCGAGATAGACCCGCGCGACGCGGTCGGCTTGGGCGATCAGGCCCGTGGGCTCGTCGGTGGAGAACACGGCGACGGCGTACCCGACGCCGTTGGGCTCGGGCAGCGACCCGTCCGGGCGCAGGATCCAGCTGGTCCACTCGACTCCGCTCGCGTCGACGCCGGCGGCGGTCGGCGCGACGAAGGTCCCCGCCTCGATGGCGTCGTCGATCGGGTCGGCGTTGGGATCGGCCACGTCGGCGACGAGCCACTCGTAGAGCGTGTACGGGACCGCCTCCGAGACAACGGTGATCGGCTTCGGACCGCCCACGTCGGTGCCCCCGTCGCCAGCGTCGTCGGCCGCGTCTCCGGCGGCGTCGACTTCACCATCGGCCGCGACATCGGCGCCCGTGTCGGCCGATGACTCGCCGCCCGCAGCGCCGTCGCCGCCGCAGGCCGCGAGGTGGGGGAACGCCGCCAGGAGCAGCGCGGCGGCGAAGACCAGGGCGAATCGTGCGTGTGTCATGCCGGGATACTACGCGATGCCGGCCCGGTGCCAACCCCCGGTGCGGGGCGCGAGGCGGCGGTCGCCAGGGAGGGCGCCTACGAGATCGAGCTCCAACGGGGAGAGATGCACCGCGTGCGGCCGACCGACTTCCTCGAAGAGACGACCCGTGAGTTCGTCGCCGAGCTCTTCGACGTGGCCGGAAACCGGGCAGCTCAACTCGGCGGGGGTGCTCGAGATCTCGGTAGGCGGCGCGTGGGGCGCGGTCTGCGATACCGGTTTCGACGCCGCCGAAGCACGGGTCGCCTGCCGGCAACTCGGTGGAGATGTCGTCGAGCTCGCCACCGGGCAGGGGGGCGTCACGAGTCCATACGTGGTGTCCGCGATGGCCTGCACCGGCACCGAACCTATTGGTACGAGACGTGGGAGATCGAGAACGAGACGCCGAGTGATTACCTGCTCGATGCGTCGATCCGCTGCCGACGTTGGGTGTCCGGCTCGTGGGGAATGCGGACCCTGCAGGAGACTTCGTGCTCGTTCGGCGTGTTCGACTCGTCGTTCGACCCGGCCGACCCGCTGGACTCGTGCGTCTCGTTCCACTTCGTCACGGGTACCGCGACGGTGAACTTCGACATTCCGGCGTGGGATTCGGTCGTGCTCGTGATGACGACGAGGAGCTCGAGCTGGCTCACCGACGAGTATTTCGTCACGATCGACGAGCGCTGAGCGCCGACATCGGCCAGGCTACCTACCCGGAGACGGGTAGGAGCGCTGGTCGTTCGTGCGGGTGGACGGGCGCCGGCCGCGGGTGCCGGCTGGGGTGCCTACCAGAGGCCCGGCACGAGCGCGCGTCGCTCCTGCGGGTAGTCGGGGAAACGCTCCCGGTACCACGCGTGGGTCTCGGCGGCCCGCGGTGCGAGATTCGAAATCGTCCAGGCGAGGAAGGCGGCGGTCGGCAGGCACCATGTCGCGAGGGCCCAGCCGGTCCACTCGACGATCTCGCCGAGATAGTGCGGCGACGACACCCAACGGAACGCGCCGCCGGTCGGCACCTGATACCCGGAGTCGCCGGGTCGTCGCAGGTTCCTCAAGATCGAGTCGCTGTGGTGGTTGAGCCAGTAGCCGCCGACGAAGAGCGCGAGGCCGAGGACGAAGCGTGGGTCGACCAACCAGCTCGCGTCGCGCGGCGGTCCGAGCGTGAAGAGCCAGCGCGCCTGGACGTAAGCGATGACGATGTTCGTGGTGAACGCGAGCCCGCAGACCAGCGCGGGCATCCGCTTGTCGGTGGTGCGCATGCGCAGTGGGTAGATCCAGGCCCGGTAGACGTAGTGGGCGAGGTACATCGCGAGGAAGGCAATCGAGACCGGGTCGCCGCGTCGGTCGCCGACGAGGAAGAGCACTGCGAAGACCACGGCCGGGGGCGTCTCCATGACGACCCACGCGGCTCGGGCGGGCACGGTGGGCCCCCACCCTGCACGGGCGTGCTTCCCGTAGGGAGCGGAGACGAACTGGAGGGTGACGAAGGTCAGGGCGGCGAGCGCGAACCAGCCGAGCACGACGATGTGGTGCAGCGAGGCTTCGGTCATCGCTCGCAGATGGGTGGATGGGCAGGGCGGCTGGCTGCGACACTTGCGTTGGATCGAAGGGTGCCGGAGAATCCGGCCGCTCTCACACCACCCGCTCGCGTCGCTGACTCAGGAGGTCCCCATGATTCGTCAGCTCGTCGTCTCCGTCACGCTCTTCGCGCTTCTGATCCCGGCGGCAGCGTTCGCTCAGGTCTGCGTCGAGCTCGATCTCGAGCAGGACAACCTGGCGGAATCCGACCGCGCGGGCGCACTGATCCTGCTCCGTCAGGAGTTCGAGGAGCAGGGCCGGACCGTCGTGGACGAGGGGTGCATCGCCACGTACTTAGTCCATCACGTCCAGCTCGGAAACAGCGTCAACGTCACGCTGCGGGGCCCGGAGGGGCAACGCCGTCTGACGGCCGAGATCATCGAAGAGCTGCCCGCGGTGTACTCGCAGATCGTGTACGGGCTGCTGAACGAGGTCGACCCGGGCACGATGGCGTCGACGAGCCGCGACAACGTGACGATGGCGCAGGACGCACCGCGCCGGGTGCAGAGCGACAATATGTTCTACCTGCGCCTCGGTGGGGGCTCGGTATGGGGTCGGGGATTCGCGGGCGGTCCGGCGTTCGGTCTCGGATGGCGTTACGAGTTGAACCACATCGGCATCGACGCGTCGCTGCTCAACCTGGTGGTGCCGAACGAAGCCGACGGGGTGAACGGGAGCTGGGCGCGCATCGCGGTCTACTACTTCCTCGACGGCATCGAGAGCTCCAGCCCGTACTTCGGCGGCGGCCTCTCGTGGGGCTCGACGGCCCTGTGCGACGACGTGGCTGTGGAGGACGACGTGGTCTGCTTCTCGGGGAGCGGTCTGCAGGCCGAGCTGACGGCGGGTTACGAGTTGTTGCGCGCCGCCACGATCCGGCTCTTCTTCGAGGCGAATGCCGTGCTGCCGTTCTACATGGCCGATCAGGAGGTGCTCGGCGTCTCCTTCGGCGAGGGCGACGTATACCCGGTCACGACCACGCTCTCGATCGGGCTCGGCTTCGGCAAGCGAAACCGCGGATATCGCTGAGAAGCAGCGGGTGAGCGCGCTTTACGCGCCCGTCGGGGTCCGATAGCGTCCGGCCCACCCCTTGTCTATTGGAGCCGCCATGCGTTCGTGGACCCTCTTCGCGCCCGTCCTCGCCGTCGTCCTCGCCGCGCCCGCATCGGCGCAGAGCCCGGTCCCGGCGGCCGCTGTTGCCGAGGGGGTGGTCGTCACGGTGGTCGAGGCGGGGGCGGAGCCCCGGGCGCACCTGCGCTATCAACTCGACCAGATGGGGCCGCAGTCCATGGTCATGGACATGCGCTCGACGATGACGATGAACATGGGCTTCGGCTCGATGACCCAGGCGATGCCGACGATCCGTACGATCATGCGCATCAGCGAGGTCACGCCGCTGGCGGCCGGGAACGCGCGCATCGCGTTCGCGCTCGACAGCATGGAGGCGCTTCCCTCCCAGGAGGTCGAGCCGATGGTGATGAACGCCATCCAGGCGGGCCTCGGCCAGGTGGGCCAGATGTCCGGGTGGATCGACGTCGACAGCCGGGGCGCGTACATCGACGGGAACTTCGAGCTCAGCGGCGCCGACCCCTCGCTCGCCGAGCTCCTGTCGTCGATGGAGGACTCGATGAACCAGATGACGATCCCCTTTCCCGAAGAGCCCGTCGGACAGGGGGCACGCTGGACTGTCGACATGGCCATCGACAGCGGCGGAATGTCGCTCTCGCAAACGGCGACCTACGAGCTGAGGTCGCGCAACGACGAGCAGGTCGAGCTCGCCGTCTCGATGACGCAGGCGGCCGGCGCACAGACGATCGAGCAGCCCGGGATGCCGTCCGTCGAGCTCACCCAATACAGCGGTTCCGGGCAGGGTACGACGACGGTGCGGTTTGCCGAGGTCGTTCCGACGGCGGAGATCTCGATCGACGTGTCGACCACGACCGCGATGGACATGGGGGAGGCGATGGGCGGTCGCATCGAGACCTCGATGCAGATGCGCATGGACACGACGATCCGGCCGGGCGCGGAGTAGGCTCGTCTCGGTGAAGGACCGCGTCAGGCGTGGTCGCGGAAGAGGCGGATTCCGAGGTCGTCGCGACGCCGGTCGGGGACGAGACTGCGGCGAGCCGCGACGCGCGCGTTCACCGAGCCGTCGAGCCAGCCCCCGCCTCGGATGACCCGCGCGGCCTCCGGGTCGCTGCTCGGGGAGGGGGCGACGCGATCGCCCTCGATGCGGGGACCGTCGGGGCGGTACGTGGTCTCGCACCAGTCGAGCGTGTTGCCCGCCATGCCGCGGACGCCGTACACGCTGTCGTCGACCGGGCACGAGTCCACGGGCGCCACGCCCGGTCTTGCGACGTGGCTCTCCCTCGTGTGTGCCCACGAGGGGTCGAATACGTCTCCCCAAGGGTAGGCCCGTCCGTCGGCGCCTCGCGCCGCTTTCTCCCACTCGAGCTCGCCGGGAAGCCGCCACGGTTGCCGGGTCCGATCGGCGTACCACCTCGCGTAGGCTCGCGCGGAAGCCAGATCGACCATCGTGACCGGCGTATCGTGCCGCCAGACGAGACCGCCCGCGCCGTCTCGCAGATGGAACTCCCCGCGTCCGAACCGCTCGTACAGCGGCGCTCCGACCTCGCCCTCGGTCGCGTTGTCCCGGGGCACGTGGCGCAGCGCCAACTCCTCGGAGCCCGCGTCGACCAGAGAATCGAGGAAGCGCAGGTACTCCTCGTTGGTGACCGGGAAGCGCCGGACCACCAATGCGTCGAGCCAGAGTCGGGTTCGAGGGAGGGCGCGCGGAGCCAGGGGATCGCCGCCGACTTCGAACCAGCCCGCGGCGACGTAGATCTCGTCGTGCGCCAGCGATCCGGAGGGCGGCAACGCGATCGGGCACGCGTCCTCGCCGTCCGGGGGCGCGCAGACGACGTGCTGTTGGCGGCCGGCCCGAACCGGGTACCGCACGGGTCGGTGGTCGTCGGAGGCGAGCATCGCGACGTAACTCCCCATCGGCAGGGGGACGCCACGCAACGGGGTAATGCCGAGCACGCGGTCGAACGTCTGGACCCGCCTGCGGTTGCGCACGATGTTGGTATAGAGCGCGACCTCGGCGCCCGGCGGATCGGTGTCCAGGGTGAGCGACCCGTCACCCTCGAGATATGCGAAATGGTCGTCTCGCGCAGGGCTCGGTTCGGGCAGTGATCCGGCATGGATCCGAAGCAGGTTCTCGGCGCGGGTGGTGGTCGTCGCGTCGTCGGCCTCCTCGCCTCTTTCGTGCTCGCTCCGGTAGCGGTCCGCGAGCGCCTCGTGGGCCTCCGGAAGCGCTGGCGCGTGCGTCAGGGCGGCGTGGAGCAGGAGCTCCGCCTCGAGCTCGTGGAGCTCGGCTCGGCGTTCCAGGCTCTCGGCCTCGTCGAGACGCCTCCAGCCGGGGGCTTTGCGGTCCTCGGATGCCCATCCCGGCACGCCGTACAGGAGCGTCCGGGCGTCGTTGCGGAGCTCCGCGGCGCGAGCACGGAGAGCGTTGGCTTCGGGCGTGATGGCGCCGGCCTGCTGGACGATCTCCAGGGCACGGTCGCGCTTGCGGATGCCGTCGAGCCAGTCGCCGACCTCCGCGGCGAGGTCACGCGCGTCGGCGAAGCGATCGTCGGGCTCGCGTGCCATCGCCCGGTTGCAGGCGACGGAGAGCTCCGGGGGGATCGGCAGCGGCGGCTGCCCCTCGTCGTCGCCGTCGTCTCGCGGCAGGCCGAGGACGCCCTCGTGCGTCCGCAGCGGCGTCGGTGCTGCCGCGATGAGCTGGACGAGCACTTCGGTGGCGCGGCGTCCGGCGTAGGGTGTCCGGCCCGTGAGGAGCTCGTAGAGGATGGTACCCAGGGCGTAGACGTCGGTACGCGCGTCGATCCGGTCGACCTCACCCCGCGCCTGTTCGGGCGCCATGTACATCGGCGTACCTGCCACGGGCCCTCCCCCCGAGGACTCCGCGGTCGGCGACGGACTGGTGTCGGCCGCAGCGGGCGTGTGTGCGGTGTTGCGGGCCAGCCCCCAGTCGACGAGGAGGACCTCGCCGTGGTCGCCGACCATCACGTTGCTGGGCTTGATGTCGCAGTGGACGAACCCTCGGCTGTGCGCGTAGGCGACCGCCTCGCAGACCCGCTGAAACGCGGCGACCACGCGGCGCAACGACCACCCCGACGGTGATGTCGCCCACTGGCCGTTGCGCGACGCCTCGTGCAGCTCGGCCATCACGTGCCGCAGTGTCTTGCCCCGCACCTCGGGCATCGTGAACCAGAAGCGTCCGTCGCTGGTCGTCCCCGTCTCGAACACGGGTGGGATGCCCGGGTGCTGAAGTTGGGCGGTCGTCCGGGACTCTTCGAGGAAGCGCAGGACCGCACGCGCCTTCTTCGCGGCTTCCGGTCGCAGCACCTTCAGTGCGATGACGCGGCCGAGCTCCGGGTCGCGCACGCGCCGCACCTCGCCCGTCGCGCCCAGTCCGAGCAAGCCGAGATCTTCGAAGCGCTCGATCCGGAGCGGACTGGTCTTCGTAGGCGGCAGCGGCGCGGTGTCTGTGCCCAACAGTGGAACCCCGCGCAGGCGCTGCGTCGTCTTGTGGGCCGGCAGCGGCACGGTCACCGGGAGACCGTCGGCGTCGAGCTCGGCGGAGGTGCTCGGCGCTGTCCGGGTGATCCCGTCCGTCACCAGCGTCGCGTCCTGGTCGGTGACCCGGGGAACGTCTCCCGTGTCGAGCAGCGATCGCCGCACGAGGGATAGCAACTCGGCGATGGCCTCGGTCGAGAGGTCGTGCCGCTCGGCGAAACTGACGAGGTCGTCGACGTTCATCGACCGGAGCCTACCTGGCAGGAAGTGCGCTCTCCCGAGTGTAGCAGACCGAATCGAAATGCTCCCGTCGCATTGGAACGGGCACGCCGCCTCGGGTGACGCGGGGGACACCGGCGCCGACGGCAGCGACGGCTCGCCGGACCCCGATGGCGACGGCGGCGGTGGTGATGCTGGCGCCTGCGATCCCGCCGCGCCGGTCTGTGATCCCGGATGCGATGCCGGATCGTTCTGCAACGATCTCTGCGCCTGCGAACCCAACACGCTCGATGTCTACGACGCCGATCGGGAGTTCCGGGTGGCTTCGTCCACCGCCTGTTCCGACATCGCCCTCGGACTCCGGGTGACGTGGGAGGGCAGGGTTCCGATGTCGACGCTGCTCCCCGAGTCGGTGCTGTTGGCGACCGGGGACATGTTCGACGTGCCGCGCTACGAGGCGGCCAACGCATACGTGGGTGCCGTGCTGCGTGCGGTGCACTACACGCGCTTCGACGATGCGCTCGCGGCGGGTGATTTCGAGCAGATGTCCGACGACGAGCGGCTGGCGTTGGTGGCCGCGATCTTCCTCGCCGATACGCGCGTTCCGCTGTCGTCGATCGCCACGGAGCTG
The DNA here is from genome assembly GCA_964520965.1 of uncultured Myxococcales bacterium. Taxonomy (GTDB): domain Bacteria; phylum Myxococcota_A; class Bradymonadia; order REDH01; family REDH01; genus CAZFPM01. Next base: position 11,243 of record CAZFPM010000030.1, on the reverse strand, counting down.
GCGGCCTTCTGTCCCGATCTGGCGCTCGGGTCGGAGAAGGCGGACATTCCGGAGACGACGACCAGCCGTTACGGCTTCTTCTGCCCCGCGCCGGGAGTCCCGGATTGCGCTCCGCCGGAGCCGACGCCGCCCGAAGACTGCCCGCCCGAGCTCCTCGACTGCCCCGACTGCCCCTACCTCGAGATCGCGGAGGGGGAGCTCGAGATCCTCGAAGACGCCTATGACGCATTCGACTCCCGGCGCGACACTGAGGGGTTGTTGGACCTGCTCGGGATCTACGTCGAGGCGCTGCTCCAGACCGCGGCTACCGGCTCGATCCCGAACCCGGCGAGCATCGCGGTCAGTGTCGCCACCGTCTACCTGGGCGAGGACTACCCGGGGCTGACGTTCATCATCGAGACCCTCTCGGCCACGGCCCAGGGGACGCTGCTCGGCGGTCCGCTGCTGGGCACTGCGATGGGCGTCTGGGCCGCGCTGTCGAGCTGGGGCGATCTCTCCGAACAGGACTCCTGGAACTCGCGGCTGGCCGCGGCGCGCCGACGGGTGAACGAGATGCGGCGCTATTGTCGCGAGATCCGATGGGCTCAGCGCCAGGCGGAGTGCCGGGTGCGGGAAGCCGAACGCTTCGACAGCCGGACCGCGGATTGCGTGGAGATGACCCACCTCTACGATGCTCGGGTCGCGCAGTGGGAGGCCGACAACGACACCTGTGAGGCAGACCAGGCCGCCGCCCGCCAGGCACGCGCCGACGCATGGACGATCACGAACTACCTGCGCTCGAAGGGCTTCGGCTTCACGCGCGAGGCGTTCGAAGTGTGCTGCGACGGTCCCTACCCGTTCGAGGACACGTGCCCGCCTCGAGGGACCATCGAGCGGGAGCCGATCCCGATCTGGGGCTTCGGTCCGCGTGAGGGCTATCTCGGGTCGTTCAGCCTGATCATCGGCACCGGTTCGACCCGCGCCTTCGGGCCCGATGCCGGTGGCGAGCTCGCGGTCGAGTGGGTCTTCGGGTTCCCGGGCGAGGCGCCGGTCCCGTTCGGCGATGTCGACCTGGACATCGAGATCTCCAATCCGCGCTTGGAGGGCCCCGGACTCCGCGGGGTGTTCGAGGCGGGCCCGCGTCCCCCGGACTTCGAGACGCCCATCCCCTTCGACATCGAGTTCGACTCCGAAACCGGTCCGCTGCCAGACGACGAGTACTTCTCCTTCAACCTGATCGTCGATATCACCGTCGACGCGGAGACGGTCGAGAGCCGCATCCCGGACGCCGTGATCCTCCGGAACAACGTCGCGGAGTTCCACCCCCACGTCGTCACGGCCGGGGGTGTCTTCGACGTCACCGGTGGCGGTGACTTCACCGACCGGGAGCCCTTCGCGTGGGGGCCGAGCCTGCACGCGCTCGTCTCGACCCCGGACGGGCAACTCCTCGTCAGCACCGACGCCGCCGTCTACGACATCACCGAGACCGGCGGCGACCTGACCGACGTGACCCCCTACGCGACTTTCGCCCCGGGGGGGCTGATTTCGGGCCTCGCCATCGACCACTTCGGCTCGTTGCTCGTCACGGACCTCCTCGGCGGTCTTGTCCATCGGGTCGTCGGTGGCGGCGACTACACCCGGCGGACTCCGTTCGCGTTCGGACTCTCGTACCCCACGGAGACGATCGCCTATGACAGCAGACTGTTGATCGCCGAGAACGGTCGCCATCGAATCGTGGACGCCTCCGTGGGCGGCGATCTGTCTGGCGCGCCGGCGTGGATCGATCTGGAACCCTACGGACCTCAGCACTTCTCGGTGCACCCGTGGCGTTCCCTCTTCATATCGGCCGCTGCGCCTCCCGATGGAGACGGGGCAATCTTCGACGTCACGGCGTCGGAACGAGCGGAGAGCGCGTACTTCACCGGGATGTTCAACCCGTCCGGGTTCGCGCTCCGACCCGATGGGCGCCAGTGGTTGGTGAGTGAGTTCGCCGAGGACGGCTCGTTGCTCGATCTCGCCGAAGCGGAGAGCGGTGCCGATCTCGATGCGGCGGAGCGCTTCGCGACGGGCCTGGAGTTCCCGAACGGCATCGCTTACCGCTACGTGCGCGATCCGGCCTTCGACGCGGAATAGGTCTCGGCCCTGCTCGACATCCGCCGACGCGTCGACGCCACACCCTGGAATCTCACCCTGGCTTTCCGTCCGGGCGCGGCGAGAGCAGGATCGGGGTGAACACGGTCAGGTAGAGCGAGAACGCGAGGGTCCACAGCACGCCACTCGCGATCAACGTCCAGACGTAGAGCCCCGGCAGCGCGATCGAGCCCCCCACGCGGACGACTCCAGCGGTGACGACCAGCCCGAACGCGACGGTGGTGGCGGCGTTGGCCGCGCGTGGGCGCCCGGTGTGTCCGAGGGCGACCCGCGCCATCATCGCCAGCGTCAGCGTTCCGATGACACCGAGACCGAGGGCGTGCGTGGCGCCGAGAGAGACCAACCCCGGGCCCCACGGCGACACCGCCCGCAAGATGAGGCCGACGGCGAGCCAGGCGTGGCCGACGTGGAGGACGCAGAGCAGCGGATCGCGCAGCGTGTGGGTGAACCCCCAACGGGTTGACCGAACCGCCGCCGCGAGACCGGTGACTCCGCACGCGACCGCCACAGCCGGTCCGGCCATGCCGCCTGCTTCGAAAGCGGCGAGGACGACGAGGCCCGCGAGGGTCAGCCAATCTGCGGCGACGATCGACCGGATGCCCTCGGCGCCGGTCGCGTTGCGCGTGAAGAAGGGGATGATCCGACCGGCGACGATGGCGATCACGCACAAGACGAGCATCAGCGACGCGCGCATGCCGGGCGCCGCGGCGCCGTCCAACAGCCCCAGTACGTCGGCGTGATACGCGCCGTTCCCGAGCCAGAGGCCGAACAGGAGAAAGGGGAAGCCGTAGTTGCGGCGGTTTCGGGCCGCGACCAGCGGCCGCGCGATGCCGACGACGAGCGCCGGAAGGAAGGCGAGGTCGATCGCGGCTACGACGATCGGCGGGACCACGTTGCCCGGCCACATCACGAGGCGACCGAGGAGCCAGATCCCGGCGATCGCGGCCAGCGGTGCGCCGACCAGTGTCTCGCGCTTCGTCCAGTTGGACACCGCCGTCAGCAGGAAGCCGGCGATGATCGCCATGGTGAAGCCGTGGAGCATCTCGTGCGCGTGCCAATGGTAGGCGGCGACGTCGGCGCTGACTCCCAGGTGTCCTCGGTAGGCCAGGAGCCACACCGGGACGATCACGACGGCATGGATGGCGCCCAGCAGGAAGAAAGGGCGGAATCCTTTGGCGAACGCGGTGTGCATGGGGTCGTCGGGGGGGAGGGAGGGGGCGGGTTCGCGCAAAGGCGCAAAGGCGCAAAGGGGGGCGGTCAGGGTACGGCCCGGGGAGGCGAGGAGTGGGTAGGTGGCGGGGCGGTTCGGCGCAAGGGCAGGGGGTCAGGTGGCGTTCGTGTGCCTTCGCGGTGGCGCATCGGCGCGCTCTCGACGTTCAGCGCCAGACGTCGCGGCGGTAGCCGCGCATGGCAGACCAGCGGCGGCGGGCGTGGCGGGCGAGCAGCTCGGCGCCCTCGCCGGAGCGGGTGTAGAGCAGGCGGGCGGGGCCGATGTGGGCGCGCCAGGCGGCGAGAAAGAAGCGAGCGGCCTTGCCGGTGCCGGACAGCGACGGCGGCACCGGCACGACGAAGACGTCGGCCGCTTCGCCGTTGGCCACACGGGTCGCGGTCAGGTCGGGATCCTCGACCAGCAGCACGTACCGTTGGTTGGCGAGAGGTGCGACCAACTCGTGCAGGGCGACGCCATGCCGGCGGGCCAGGTCGCCGGTCGCGCCCTCGAGCGACACGGCCAGCGTTCCGTCGATGCGCCGTCGCGTGGAGACGCGAGGTGACGCCGCCGCATGATCGCCCTGCGGCGTCGCCGCGTCGTCGCGGTCGGCGCGCAGCAGTGCGTCGAGCACGACCTCGCCGTAGAGTTGTGCGACGTCTGTCGCTGCGACTGTTCCGGTCAGCCCGGCGAGGATCCGGTCGCGGGTCAAGCGCGCGGCCGCCAGGTCGTCGGCCGCGGCGCGGTCGGCCTCGGTGAGGTCGTTGTCCGCCTTGGCCTCCGCCGCGCGACGCTGGTCTGCGATGGCGCGAACCTGCCCGGCGATCTGCCGGCGCCGCGTGCGCCGCGCCGATATGGCGACGGCCAGACCGGCGACGACCAGAAACGGCACGATCAACGGCGTGCCGATCACGAGCGGGAGCGCGGCACCGGTGGCCAGCGCGACAAGTGCCCCTGCCGTTCGACGGCGCCGAGACGAGGCGGACTCGCGAACCAGGACGAGGGCGCTCTCGACACTCAGACCGGCGCGTTCGAGTCGGTTGGCATAGGTCTGCGCGATCTCTCGCGTGCGCCGCTCGCGACGGCGCAGCGCCTTCGCACGCCGCCGCGAGCAACCCTGTTCCTGCTTCGTGAACGCGTCCTCTGCTCGGCGTCGCGCGGTCTGCCTCTGGGCGATGATCGCGGCGGGCGGTTCGATCTCCAGCTCCGAAGCGGCCGGCTTCAGCTCGACGCTGGCGACGACCTCGTCGGCGTAGTCGTCACCGATGCGCCAGTCGGCCCGGATCGCCGGACGGCGGTCTGCGCGGGCGATCATCTCCTCGTTCACGGCCCGCAGCACGGTGGGCAGGTCGGCCGGCGAGAGGTGCGCGAACGTCGGATGCACGTGCCCGACCCCACGCTCGATCGCGCCGTCGTCAGCGAGGCCGTAGGCGTGGGCGTGCTTGCGGACCAGGCGTTCCCAATCGGCGAACCCGCGCGCGACCGCGGGGGCGACCGCGACCACGTCCCAGAGATCGGCCACCTTCTCCGGTCTGTCCGGATCCACGCGCAGGCAGCGGCCGCGGAGCTGGTTGGTCGCGACGAAGGCAGAGGCGCTGGTCAG
>CAZFPM010000030.1:0-6293 GCA_964520965.1 uncultured Myxococcales bacterium | reverse complement strand
TTGGCCGACCGGGCGTCCCATCCCTCACCGAGCATGCCCCGGGTGCCGACGAGACAACGCGTGACGCCGGCCTCGAAGAGGGCGGTCACCAGGAGTGTGTAGGTCGCCGCGCGCCAGTCGCGCCCCGTGCCGATGACGCGTACGAGGGCCCCGTCGCGCTCGGTGGCGACCGTGAATGACAGGTCGTTCTCCAGCGCCGTCCGCCGCGCGGCGGCGACGACGTGTGGTGCGGCGTCCTCGTCGCAGACCAGGTTGCGCCCGGTGACCATCACCGCCTCGAGGTCGTGGAGCACGGCGTGCGATGCGATGAAGCGGAGCACGCTGATCGCGCCGCCGCACTCGGGATCCAGTACGTCGGCGAGTACCTTCGCGGAGCGCCCGTGCGTGGCCCGCTCGAAGTCGGTGACCACCACGGCCCGAAGGTCGTCGGTGAGGGCGGCGCGTTCGGCGACCAAGATCGCGGCGAGTCCGTCGTACTTCGCCGCCGACAGTCCGACGAGTCGGTCGACCGCCGCCGACCGGCGTTGAACGCCGCGCCGGGTCAGCGTGAGGCCGATCGGTTTGAGCGCGCCGTGCAGTTCGTGCCACAGGTCGCCTGCGGCGGTGTGGTGCGCCGCGGCGTCTGCTTCCGGCGGGTGCGCGTCTTCGTCGAGCCAGGGAACCACGCGGTCGCGGAGGTAGGCGGACAATACGGTTGCCCGGTCGTCGAGCGTCGGCGCGTCGTCCATCTCGTCCAGGGTCCACAGCGCCACCGGGACAGTCATCGACAGCTCCCCGGCGACCCGGGCGAGGGCCACGCCGTGGTCCGGATCGTCCCGCAACACCGCGGCCCAGTCGCCGGCGCCCGGCTCGTCGAGCTCCGACTCGGCCAACGCGTGGAGCGTCTCGTCCAGCCACACCCGGAGCGAGTCGAGAGGCTCCGGCGGAGCGTCGAGCCGACGCCACGCCGTGGCGAAGCGGTCGTGGGCCGCGGCCAGCCAACGATGCTCGGCCTCGGTCGGCTCGACCAGGTAGGCGAGATCCTGGAACGGGGCGAGCTGGCCGGCACGTACGAGGGCCGGGAGCGCGATCTCGTGATCGACTTCACCGACCAGCTCGACGTGGCGTGCGCGCTCCTTTGCCGGCGCGTCGTGAGGCGGCGTCGCGGTCAACGCGACCAGCACGGCGTCGGGTTTGCGTTCGAGAAACGCGGTGATCGCCTCGGCCCAGTGGTTCCGCAGATGGTGTGACTCGTCGAGCACGATCGTCGATACGTCGAGCGCGACGAGGCGCTCGAAGAGGGCATGGACGTTGTCGTGCAGCCCGCCGTCGTCGCGGTCCTTGACCGAGACCGACTGGTAGGTGAGCGAGAGCACCGGTGGCGCTGGCTCGACCCACGGGTCGCGACCGCACCATGCCGACGGCGGGGGTGCAGCGCCGATGCCGGTATCCATTACGTGTTCGTCGAAGCGGGCGACCCATTGCGCGGCGATGGTCGTCGTCGGCGAGAGCACGACCGCGGGTAGCCCGCGGTGGAGCACGAGGGCGAGTCCCAGGATCGTCTTGCCCGATCCCGGAGGGGCGACGATGTGAAGCTGGCGGTCCCCGGAGGCGAGGCGTTCCCGGATCACCTCGAGCGCCCGCCCCTGAAAGGGGCGTAGCGTCAGTCCGAGCGCAAGGCAGGCGAGAGGGGCTTCGGAGGACATCGGCGCGAGTATCGCATCGGGGTCGCAGGGGTGCACGAACCGCCGCCCGCCGGTCGCCGCGTAGGGGCGAAGCCACGCCTCGCCCCCGTCTCCGCTTCGCCCGTACGGGGGATGTGGTGCGCTTTCGGGTACGCCGCTATGGTGCTCGGCCATGAAGGGTGCCGCGCTGATCTTGTTCGTGTTGTTGTTCTCCGCCGGCTGTGGCGAACGGGACGCGGGGGAAGATGGGGGCGCCGAGGTCGCGGACGCGGGCGACGCCGCCGTGGATGTTTCTGCAGACGTCGACCTGGGGCCCCCGCCCTTCGACTATTGCGCGGGGTTGCCGCCAGACGATGCGTGCTTTGTGTCGCGCCGCGATCCCGCGTCGGACGCAGTGGCGTTGGCCGAGCGCATCGCCGATCATCTCGTCGCGCGCCACGACCCCGCCGAGCTGTCTTGGGATTGGGGCGAGGCGGTCATGTTGGTCGGGTTGGCCCAGACGGCCCGCGTCACCGGCGAGGCGCGCTACCTCGACTTCATCGCCGCGTACATGGACGCCCATATCGCCGATGGCTACGAGATCGCGACCAGCGACACGTCGGCGCCAGCGGCCCTCGCCGTCGCCCTGATCGCCGCGGGGCGGGACACGCCGGAGTACCGTCAGGTCGTCGCCGACGCCCTGCGCTATTATCGTGAGGAGGCGCTGCGGACGCCCGAGGGCGGTATCAGTCACTTCGGCGCCGTCGAGCTCTTCGGCGTGTCGCTCTGGGCCGACTCCCTCTTCATGTTCGGCAACGTGATGACCGGCTGGGGAGAGCACGACGGAGACGCGGCGCTCCTCGACGAGTACGCGACGCAGTACGCCGTCTTCGCCGACCTGCTGCAAGAGGACGCAGGCTTCTTCCGCCACGCCGCCTACTCGCCGTTCGAACAGGACGACGATGTGTATTGGGCGCGGGCGAACGGTTGGATCGCGGCCGCCGGCTACGATCACCTGCGGGTCCGACGCGTCCGGGGCGAGGCACGCCCGGAGATGGCGGCGGCCGCCGCGACCCTCATCGACGCCGTGCGAGCCTCGCAGGACCCCGAGTCCGGCCTCTGGTGGACCGTGATCAACCGCGGCGATGAGAGCTACCTGGAGACCAGCGCATCGGCCCTCTTCGCGTTCGCGATGGCGCGGGCGTGGCGCTACGGATACCTCGGCGACGAGGTCCTGCCCGCGATCGCAGCGGCGATGAGCGGCGTGCGAGACCGCATCGTCGACAGCGACGATGGGGCACCCGTCGTCACGGGCATCTCCGGGCCCACCAACGTCGGCCGGTTCGAATACTACGCGGGCGTCGCCGTCGACGACGATATCTCCTACGGCGTCGGCGCCGTACTCCTCGCCCTGACCGAGACGTCCGGGCTTCCCGAGCCCTGACCCCCGGTGGTTCGGCCGCGCGGCCCGTCCATTTGCCCACGAGCGAACCGATGAGAACACGTCTTCCTCGCCCGCGTGCCTCCACCGCGCCCGGCTTCCTCGTCGTCGCATTGGTCCTGGTCGGGTCGCTGGCGGCCTGTGACGACGAGCCGAAGTCGAACGTCGAGCCCATCGATGCGGCGGGTGCCGACGCGGACGCCGACGGCGTCTCCGGCACCGACGCCGACGTCGATGCGAGCGCGCCGACCGACACGATCGATGCCGATGTTGCGCCGGAGACAGGCTCGACGGGAGATTCGGACGCGGGGGGTGACGCTGTCGCGGACACCGACGTCACGGCGGACGCGCCCGCCGACATCGAGGCTGGTGCTTCCGACGTCGCGCCCGACGCGGAGCCCGATGTCGGCTTCGACGGCGTGCCGGTTCCGATCGAGGAGCCCGAGGGCTACCGGGATCGCCGCGCCGAGTACCTCGCCTGGTGCGTCGACCGCACCGACCCCGGCGAAGGCGGTCTCTACGGGCAATGCTGCCGCGTGTACGCCGGCGAGACCGACCTCGACGACGGCCCGATCGACTCGGCGCTCGCCCAGCTCGAGGAGCGCCGCGACACGGCCGACTTCCGCGCCAACGGGCTCGTGCGTCTCCTCTACCTCGACGACGCCACCGGTGCCCTCGGTGACGAGCGGCGGGACAGCATTCGGCAGACGCTGATCGACTTCAAGTACTGGCTCGACGAGCCGGGCAGCGACGGCATGGCCTACTGGACCGAGAACCACCAGATCCTCTACCACACGGCCGAGCTGCTGATCGGGCAGCGGGAGCCCGACACGGTGTTCTCCAATTCCGGGATGACCGGCGCCGACCACGTCGCCCACGCGCTCCCGCGGCTCGACCGCTGGCTCGACCTGCGAGGCCGGTACGGGTTCTCGGAGTGGCACTCCAACGTCTATTTCAACGAGGACATCCCGGCGCTGGTGAACCTGGTCGACTTCGCCGAGGACGAGACGATCCGCGCGAAGGCGACCGTCGTGCTCGACCTGCTGGCCCTCGACCTGCTGGAGAACACCTACCGCGGCCGCTTCGCCACGACCCACGGTCGGGTCTACCAGGGCAAGTTCATCAACGGCCTCAACGACAGCACGCAGGAGGCCGCGTGGATCATGACCGGCCTCGGTTCCTACGACTCGGGCGACAACTTCTCGGCGGCCTTCCTGGCGACCTCGGATTACTACACGCCCGGCATCCTCGCCGACCTGGCGACCGCGGTGTCCGCGCGCCACGAACACCGTCAGCGGGACAGCTTCGACATCGAGGAAGGGCCCGCGCTCGGCATCAGCTACGAGGGTGTCGACGACGTGGTCGTCTGGGCCGGGCTCTCGGCGATCGTGGCGCCGGACGTGATCGACGGGGCGATGGACGTGATGGAGGAGCACGATCTCTGGGGCGGCTTCCTCTTCGGCAGCCTGCCGCCCGAGCTGCTCACGCTCCTGCAGACCTTGATGGGCACTCCGGGGTTGCGCAACCTGGCGGTCGACCTCGAGCCACTGTCGCGGGGCATGGCCCTGGAGTCGGTCGACACATACGTCTACCGGACCCCCGACTACCAGGTCGCCGCCGCGCAGGACTACAAGCCGGGCCAGTGGGCCGCACAGACGTTGATGTGGCAGGCGACCCTCGACTCCCAAGCCTTCGTCATCGCGACCGTACCGGCCGCCCTTGGCGTGTTGGGCGAGCTCGACGAAGTGACGATCGACGAACCGTGGATCGGGGGCTGGCTGCCGCGCGCGACCGTGTGGCGGAACGTCTCCGTCGTGCAGTTCCGGCAGGTGGAGATGGCGCCGATCGTCGACACGCTCGCCACCGCCGCTCCCATGCACGCGTTCTTCCCGCGCGATCGTTTCGACGAGCTGACCGCCTGGGCTTTCCGTGAGGCCGATCGTGTGAACGACAAGCCCTGGCGTCGTCTCAAGCGGCAAACCAAGGGCGTTCTGACCCGCATGGGCGCATGGGCGTCGAGACGGTGATGTCGTTCTAGATATCCTGAAAGAAACGACGATACGTGGGGTGCAGGATACGCTTCAAACCCAATCGCCGGGCCATCTGAATTCCCAACAGCGCAACGGAGAAGTCGAGTGTGCATCGGAAGGCACGATGCTTCCACCGCAGCCGCGCAACCATGCGCAGGATTCGGACGGGTAGTGATGACAGGGAGCGCGGGAGACGTGCCGGCGTCGTCAGCACACGGTAGAACGTGAGTTTTCCCATGCGAGGGTCCATAAAGCTCGGCATATGTTTCCGGTAGCCCGGGGTATTGTCGGCCCATCCGGCCAAGGTGGTAGGCGGTTCCCAGCCGAGTTTGACACAGTGGTCGAAGAGTTCGGTCGCGGGATACGGTGCATACAACGTCGGGCCGGCGATCGAGATGTTGCTCGACACGGCCCGGAAGCGATCGATCAGATCGAGCGTCTCAAGGGCTTCTTCCCAGGTTTCGGACGGGATGCCGGTCATGAACATGTAGGCGCCGAGCATGCCCGCGTCGCGGATCCATTCGGCGACCTGAACCGCCTTTTCGGGTGTGTGCGGCTTGTGCATCAGCTTGAGGATACGCCGGGATCCGGATTCGACGCCGATGCGCAACTCCACGCAACCGAGTTGAGCGATCTCATCGACAAGCTCTTTGCCCCCGCGGAGGATATCGGCGACTGCAATGGACGCACTCCAGGGCATACCGATGCCGCGTGCGATTTCCAATGCGCGATTCTTCTCACAGAAGAAGTTGTCCTCGGCGAAGAGAATGCCGGTCACCCCGTAGTCTTCTCTCAACTCCCGGATTTCGGCCAACACGCTCTCCGGCGATCGGAGCCGGACGCAGCGAAGATGGACCGCCTGGTTGTAGCAGTACGCACAGCGGTAGGGACATCCGCGCCCCGTGTTCAGCACGGCCACGCGGCTGCCGCCCTTGCCGGAATGGAAGTAGTGACCCGGATAGAAATAATCCTCACGCCGTAAGTGATGCCACGCCGGACGGACTGTATCCAGATCGTGAATGAAGTCACGGGGCTCCGCGATATGGACATCCCCGTTCCGGGCAAACGCAACTCCCGCGATCTCCGCCATCCGGTCCGCATCGCCGCCGTGATCGCGAAAGCAGCGGGCAAGCTCGACCACGGTACGTTCGCCCTCACCAATACAGACAGCGTCGACAA
>CAZFPM010000029.1:36815-40029 GCA_964520965.1 uncultured Myxococcales bacterium | reverse complement strand
CCGGGGTCGGCGCTCTCCTCGGAGAGGTACGACGCCATCGCGCAGAACGCGTGCCGGAAACAGTGGTGGTTCCGGTTGTCCGTCACCCAGTGGGTGAGGAAGTCCCGCGACGCCTCCTCCGTGACGGCGCGTCGACCGATCTCCTGCGCGGCCGAGACCCATGTCTGGGTGTCCTCGTCGCGGAACTGGCGAGAGAGCGTGTCGAAATCGGTCATCGGTGGAGCCCGGTGTCGGGGTTCGCGCTATGGATCAACGGATGCTCGAGCCAGTCTCGGCCCCCGCCGGACGCTCGGATCGGGCGCCTCGCTCAGAGCGGTCGCCGGATCAGCATGCGTCGCGAGCACACCTGGAAGCAGTACGTGCCTGCCCCTGCGTCGTGCACAACGTTCGCCGCGTACCACCCCTCGGCCGTGTAGCCGCAGCAGATGAACTCGCTGCCGGCGGGCGGCGAGTTCGACGTCTTGATGTCGTGGTAGCCGGTCCCGGGATCCGCCCAATCGATCGCGACGACGTGGGTGCTGAAGTTGTGCACCGTCATCAGCGCGCGCACCTCCGGCGTGTCCGGTGCGATCTCCCAGCCCGTGGGGATCGGCACCGGCCCGACGTTCCAGCAGGCATGACATCGGATCGTGGTCCCGTCGAGCGGCCACGCGTCGTCCATCGTCGCGTAGACATAACCGTCGTACTCCACGGTGTAGGTTCGGTGCGCGAAGGGCGGCCGGCACGGCGCGCAGGTGGCCCCACCGCAATCGGGGCCCGTCTCGTCCCCGCTCTGGATCCCGTCGAAGCAAGCGTGCTCGCAGCGCGTGCCGTGGGTGTCCGCCGGGCAGACGCAGGTTCCGTCGCCGCTCAGCCCGTCTCGGCAGGAGCCGCCGTTCTCGCACAACGGACAACCGGCGCACGTCGGCCCCCAGAAGCCAGGCGCACAGTCGTCGCACGCGGTCCCGGCGAAACCGGCGAAGCACGAGCACGCGCCCGAACCCATCGATCCGTCGTCGCAGACCCCGTTGCCCGAGCACTGGGCGGCGCCGGGGCCCCCGGGGCAGTCTTCGCACGGATCGCCGAACTGCCCCTCGGGGCATGATTGCGCACAATCGCCGACCGGCTCCGGTACGACGCCGCTGTCGACATCGTGGCAGCGCCCGCTCACGCAGTCGTCGTCGAAGCGGCACGCGACGCCGTCCGCGTATTGGCCGAGGCGATCGTCGACCCACCCGTCGCAGTTGTCATCCACGCCATCGAGCAGCTCGAGCATCTGCGCCATGATCCGGCCGTAGAACACGAAGGAGCCGCCGGGGTTCCGGAACGTCCACTGGAGGTCGCTCCGAGTCGCGGGGTCGATGTCGCCGTGGTGAAAGAGCCCACCGCGGGCGTCCGTCGGCCGATTGAGCCCGTCGGGGAGAGCCGCCGAGTCGTGGCCCGTGCCGAAGGGATGCTCGTAACCGGCGTAGTCGGGGGGCGAGACCGACGTGATCTCCGCCGTCACCTCGCGCAGCACGCCGGCGTGGTGGTTGGTGACGCCGGACCGTGGCACAGAACGCTCCCTGGACGTTGTAGGGCAGCGCGGCGCCGTCGAGCCCGCAGTCCGCGGCCACCGTGCCGGTGGTTCCGTCCAGCGTCGTCAGGCTCACGGTGCCGGGAACTCCCGGCGTCACCCGGGATTCGCAGAAGAGTGGTTGCCGCACCGACTGGGGCCCGTCGGCGGCCGGTCCGTCGGTGCCGGCAGCCGTCGTCGGGGTGACGTGCTCGAGGGTGAAAGTCGCCGATTCGGAGTCGTACCGGCCGACGAACTCACCGACGACAGCCAACCGGGTGGACCTCGACGGGGCCTGCGCCGCCTCAGCGGCGACGACCACCGAGTCATCTTTCTCCCCGAGCATCGCTTCGCAGCCGGCCGATCCGAGCAGGATCAACGCGAGTGCGAGCGAGCGCCGCCGTCCGGTCACTGTGGACACGACGAGCCTCCCGTCAGCAGTTATCGAACGATCGTTCCCCGGGTAGCCTATCGCGCCGGCCGGGCACCGCAACCCGGTAGTCCGACGTGGGGCCTCCGGAGTCGGGGTGAGGAGCCGTGGGTGGGGCGAGCACAAGCCGGGCGCAACGACCGCGGCAGGCGCGGCTCCCGGCACGATCCGGCCACCCGTGACCTCCGTCATCACCCCGCTGAGGCCGATCAGTGGTCACCCGGCTCGGGCTTCCCCCGCTTCTTCTTGATCGCCGCTCGCCGCTTCTTCTCCGACAGGCGGCGCTCGATGGCTCCCCGGCTCGGCCTGGTCTTTCGCCGACGCTTACGTCGCACGAGGCCCGCGCGGACCAGCTCGACGAGACGCTCACGGGCGGCCTCCCGGTTCCGCTTCTGGCTGCGATACTCCGAGGCATGCAGGAGCAACTCGCCCTCAGTGGTGAGCCGATTGGCGAGGCTGCGCACGACGCGCGCCTTGTCGGCCTCCGACAGCGCCGAAGTGTTGGCGGGCACCCAGTGCAGGGTCACGCGGGTGCTGCTGGTGTTCACGTGCTGTCCACCCGGACCCCCGGCCCGGCTCGCGGTGAACCAGATCTCCCAGCCGGGGATGACGATCCCATCCTGGATGGGGAGGTCCTCGGACACGTCAGCGCTCCGGCGCGAGGGGTGCCGTCGGCACCGATCGCGGTCGGAGTAGACGGGGCTCCGCCCTCACGTCAGCCCGCCGTGGCCGGCAGGAGACCGCCGGCCGGCCGCCGATCGGCGCTGGGCAAGACGACTTCGTGTTGGCGGAAGGCCCGCTTCACCCTGGCGGTCACGTCGGACGCGAACTTGCTCTCGAAGCGAGCGTCGACCACGTAGGCCTTCACCCGCAGGCGGCTGACGAGCTCTTCGCCGATGACGACCTCGCCGATCAACACGTCGACGGGCTTGTTCAGGAACACGTACTTCGAGGTGACGGTCGCCTCGCGGGCGAGGCGCATCGCTCGCTCGAAGTCGGCGGCGAGCGAGATGTGGAAGTCCATCACGACCATCATGTCGAGGGCCCCCGCGTTCGACGACGCGACCGCCTGGGTGAGGAACTCGTTGGTGGGGATGGAGACCAGATTATCGTCGAGGGTGACGATGCGGACCGAGCGGAGCCCGATCTCCTTCACCTCGCCGTAGTGCCCGCCGAAGGTGATGCGATCGCCGACCTGGAATGGCTGATCGATCAGGATGAGCACGCCGGAGATCAGAGACGCCGCGGTG
>CAZFPM010000029.1:30225-36805 GCA_964520965.1 uncultured Myxococcales bacterium | reverse complement strand
GCGGTGTCCTTGAGCGCGAACGAGACCGTGACGACGAGGGTGCCGCCAAGGGCCAGGAGCGCCTCCTGGCTGAGGGTGAAGACGTTGGTGACGACCAGACCGGCGGCCGCGAGGAATACGACGAAGCGGAAGATGCTGGAGACGCGCTTGAGCAACAGCCGACGCCGCGCGGAGGCCTCGCCGAAACGGTCGAGGACGCGGGTCACGAACTTCGCGACGAGCACGGCTCCGGCGATGATGACCATCGCGAGGACGATCTTCTCCGGTCTGAGCAGGCCGGCGAATGCGCCGTAGTCGACTTCCATGGCGGTGCCCTACTCCAGATGAAGGAAGTTCTCGTCGCGCAGCCGACCGAGAACCGGGAAGAACATTCGCTCGGCGATCCGGAGGCGGCCGTCGGACGTGGTCGTGACGTAGCCGGTCTCCTCGAGCAGGTTGGCCATCACGGCGCACTCACCCGCATCGACGTCGATGGCGCGCGCCAGCTCTTCTGGCGCGAGCGTTCGATGCTGCACGATCGCGGTCAGCGCGAAGAGGAACTCGTCCTCGAGCTCGCGCACGCCGCGCGGGTCGGGCCGCGCGAAGAGCGTCACGTGAACCGTGCCGTCGTCGTCCTTGGTCAGGCTGCGCAGCCAGAAGTAGAGCGCCACCCGCAGGTTGCCACGAGAATGCTCCGCCAACAGACGAAAGTAGCCGTCGGCGGTCTTGACGACCTCGAAGTACTGGTCGGCCCGCTCGCCGTCCCCACGGACGAGGCGGTCGAATTTCGGGTGGATGCCCACCACCTCGTTGCGCGCGGCGATCAGCGCCCGGAGCTGCTCCTCGGTGAAGGGCCGCAACGGGACGATCGCGCGGAAGTAGCCCCGCCGATCGCGGACGCGATGCAGGTAGTTCCACGGGTAGCGGTCGAAGCACAACACCCAGAAGACCCTGTGGTTCGTCAGCGCGACGATGTCGAGGAACTCGTCGACGCCGGCGAACCCGCCGACCGCCCGCAGGTAGAGGTTGGCACACTCGTCGACGATGACGACCCGTCGTTCGGCTTCGCAGATTCCGCTGACCAGCGCCGCCCGGTCGCCACCGGCGTCGACGCCGAACAGCGACTCCAGCCAGGCGTGCATGTCGGCGACCGTCGTGAGCTTGCCTTCGACCGCGCTACGGACGACCTCGGTCCCGTCGTCGAGGGCGGCGGCGACTTCGTTGAGGAAGGTCGTCTTGCCGGAGCCGCTGTCGCCCAGGACCGCGATCGTCCCGTGCCCCTCTTCCGCCGTCCAGTCGTCGAACGCAGCGACTACGGCCTCACGCTCGGGGTCGCGGGCGACGAGGTAGTCTTCCGCGGTGATCGGTGCGTCGCGGAAGATGCGCTGGTAGGCCACCGGCAGCGCCGACTTCTGAACCGACGCCTCGGTGGCGGTCTCGCCGGCCGCCCGCTCCAGCTTCTTGCGAACCGCGAAGGTAGCGACGGCAGCACCGACGCCACGGCCCCCCGCCCACCGCGCCGCGAGGCGGGCGATGGCGGTCGCGAGCAGGAACGCGGCGAGCGCGAGTACGACCAATACGCTCCAGAAGCGGTCCTTGCGTTCGTCGAGCCACTCACCCGCTCGCCGCGTCCGATCGCTGGTCATCGCGATGAAGCGGCCGACGATCAGCCCGCGCCACGACCACGCGATGATGTAGACCAGCGCCACGAGTGCGACGTTGACCAGCCACCCGGCCCAGTAGAAGAAGAAGCCGGGGCCGAGCAGGAAGCGCACGGCCGCGAGCCCGATCTGGCTGGCCACCAGGTAGATCAGGATCCAGCGCAGGCTGCCGATCACGAGGCGGGCCGTCGATGACTCGATGTCCCAAAGATCGACGCCGAGCCGGACCTCGCCAGGAGACTTGCCAATCAACACCACGGCACGATCCCGGCGCGGGAGCACGGCGACGCGGGCGATCTCCATCATCGCCCGGTAGCTCGCCCACCAGAACGCGATCGACAGGATGAACAGGACCTCGGGATACGGCGGCAACAGTCGAGAGGCGAGCCACAAGGCGACGAGAACGAGCAGCTCGTCGGTCGTCTCGTGGATGACCTCGCCGATCTTGAGCAGCTTCGGCGTGTGGCGCCGCAGCCTGGGGCGAGAGCGCTGGCCCACGATCGACAGGATCACCGGGTCGCGAAGCCGCGGGAGCCAGCGCAGGCCGAGTATCAGAAGCAGGATCACCGCGAACGGCATCGCGAACGCGACGAAGCCGGCGAAGGTCGCGATGCCGGCGACGTGCTCGCGCCAGTCCACGATGCGGTTTCGCCAGAGGATCCGGATGCCGAGCAGGCGCTCGACGACGTTGAGCCGAACCTCGTCGAGGTTCTCACGGTTCGGTCGGAACAGGTTCGCGCGGCGCGCTCCCGACAGGTGCGGCACGAGTCGGTCGTTCGTGCGGGCGTAGAAGTGAATCTGCGCTTCGTTCAGACGCCATCGACCGCTGGCGGTGTCATAGCGCAACTCCGCGAGGCCCAGCTCCTCCTCGAGGACCGTCAGCTCCTCCTGCTCCACGTCTCGCCGCAGCGCCTCGATCTCGGGATCGAGCCCGGAGCTGGCCGCGGCGGCGAGCTGGAACTCGCGCCGCTGGTTCTCCACGGCCTCTCGCGCGGTGACGACCTCGCGGTGGAGCTGTCGCATCGCGTGCTGCCGGTTGTGGGCGACCTCCCGCACGGTGCGGCGCTCGGCAAAGAGAATGTCGAAGAGCTGGTCGGCCCGCTCGCCGCGCTGTTCGCGGTCCTGGTCGGAGAGCACGGACGTCAGGACCGCCGTGTGCTCGACCTGGGCGGTCGCGAAGTGCTCGCGGCGAGCATTGAGCGCAGCGATCTCCTCTTGCTCCGCGGTGCGGGATGCGACGACGAGCTGCAACCGCGGCGCGAGGGATTCCCAGCGCTCGGCGATCTCGCGCGCCTCGGTGTCTCGCGCCGCTTCGCGTTCCGCGCGCGCCCGCTCCTCCGCTTCGCGCGCCCGGGCTGCGACCGCTTCCGTGATCTCCGTCTCCCGCCCGAGTCGCTCCCGCTCGGCTTCGATCTCGTTCGTCAGCGTCTCGACCTCGGCGGAGACACCCGGCTGCTCTGCGACCGCGACGGCGACGAGTTCGAGACGCCCATCGAGGTAGCGAATGAGGGCGTCCGAGAACGCGAGCTCGCGCTCGATCCCTTCGGCCTGCGCCGCCAACTCGCGGGCCGCGTGCCGTGCCGCCGCCGCCTGGCCTGCCAGGAGCGCGCGGGCCATTGCGTCGGCATCCGCGGCGAGCGCCGCGAGCTCCGCGTACAGGGTGTTGGCGCGCAGCACCATCGCGTTGCGTTCCGCGGCCACCGTCGGGGTACGCTCCGACAGACGGGCGCGCGAAGCTACGGCCGCGGCCCGTCGCTCCGTCAGCGGTCCGGCGAGCGAAAGATCGCCGAGGTTCACGCTCAGGACGTCCGAGGTCTCCTGGTCGGCGAGCGCCCGGCGGAGCACGTCCACCCGGGGGTCGCGGGGCGTGGGTGTCAGTCGCCGTGCCCGCTCGCGTACCTGCTCCGCCCGCGCTCTTCCGTCGAGCGCGGCGTCCCGGTCCGTCGGCGGCGACACCGGGTCCGGCACCGACGACGACTCCACGGCCGCCCCCGAGCCCTCTCCGCCAGCGGGAACCGCCGCACGTCCCCCGTCCGTCTCGCCGGGAGCGTGGCCCGAACCCTCGGTCGGCTCAGCCGCAGCGGCCGGGCGGTCGTCCGAATCGTCGGGCCCTTCCTGAGCCCAGGCGCGCCCCACGAGCCCTGCCGAGACGAGCACGATCGACAGCGTGACGAACATCGCCGCGGCACCCGGCGACAGCGGCCGGCTTTGATGTTCGGTGGCGATGGCGAGGGCTCCGCGCGGACGGGTCGGGCTGCGTCCGGTGATTCTCCCGCCTGGATGCCGGGCGTGCAAGCGCCAGCCGCCGGTCCGGGCCAGGGGTCACGATCCGCCGCTGCTCGGAAGCGTCAGCGACGAGACTCCTCGAACAACGCCTCGATCTCGGCATCCTGCGCGGAGCCGGCGCACTCGAAGAGATCGGCGCACGACTCCGCGAGCGCGGTCGCGAACGCGCCGGTCGAGAGGTCTCCGGCGAGGGCGGCGCAGTCCAGGCTCCCGACCGCCGCGACGCACCCCGGCAGACCTTCTTCCGATGCGGTGCACCCCATGTTGTCGGTGACGGACGAGAGCGTCGGGGCCAGGGTCGACCCAAACCCGTCCAACGCAGCCCGCTCCGTGTCGCTCAGGTCGGCGCCGGTCTCAGCGACGAAGCACGACACGACCCGCCCCGTGACCGCGCCCGCGAGCGCGACCGCCCACGGCGCCGCCTCACCGGCGTCGCCGGCACCCGGGACGCCGAGCGGCGCCGACCACGCCTCCGCGAGCGCGTCACAGTCCATGCCGGAGATCGCAGCCAGGCAGTCCGCTCCCTCCGGGTCCGCTTCGCAGGGCTCGGCCCCGAGCGCACCAACCATATCATCCGCCAAACCGGCCAGCGCGGCGGCCTCGTCGTCGCCGAGGCTCCCTCCCTCGACGCCGAGGCACGCCGTGAAACGCGAGACGACAGCATCGGCTGCCGATTGCGCGTACCCGGGAGCGGCCGTGCCGATCGCGGCCAGGAGCGCCAGCCGAGCCGCCGTGGTCACCGTGTTCATCCGTCCCTCCTGCGTGTGCGCACCAACACGACGAGATCGACCAGGAGTCCCAAGCAGAATCCCGCTGCTCCGGCCGTCACCTCCGGCGCTGGCCGATGCCGTTTCGGGCCGTCGTCCGCGACCGCTCCGGTCGTTGCCTCGACACCGGGTTCCACGGCCTCGGCGCCCGCTGTCCCAGCGGAGTCCTCCGGAGCTTCGCCACCGGAGCCGTCTTCGTCCTCGACCGGGGCGGCCGCGGACGCCCCATCGGGCGCCGGCGCCGACACCTGCCGGGTGCCCGCACCCTCGCCCGCCGCGGCGTCCTGCGGATCGACGGCAGGCGACGGCCCGGACCCGGGGGCGTCGGAGCCACCGCTCGCGCTCGCTGGCCGGTCCGACGCGCCGGCGGCCGGGCCCGGGGTCTGTTCACCCGCGTCTGATGGCGGGCTCGGCGCGGCCCCTTCCTCGCCGGCGTCCGCCTCCTCTCCGGAGTCGCCCTCTTCGGTGCCGCCCTCGCCCGACCCGCTCTCACCGGTCGCAAGGCCGTAAGCAAGCCGGCACCGGAGCCGCTCGAAGTCGCCGTCGACGGTCGCGCACGGGTCGCCGGGCCCGGGGAGGCCGCGCACGAACGCCGCCATCGTGGGTGCGGCTTCGCTCGGCTCCGCGCCGGGTCCCGCCAGAACCTCGTCGTCGTCGCTCCCGCCGACCGGAGCAGGCCCGGTGCCCGGGGTCACGAGCATTGCGACCATCGACGAAAAGGGCGCGTCGGGCTCGGACTGGGGGAGTCCACGCATGAACGCCGCCATCGAAGTGGCTCGCACGGCGGGAGCGTCCGACGACGCCTCGGCCGCTGCACCGGATCCCCCCGCGATCTCCTCGTCGGCCGGAGGTCCGCTGCCCTCGGCGATCGGCGCGGCCTGCGCGTCTGTCGGGGAGTCGGCCCCGGCCGCTCGGTCGCTCGCCGAGTCGGAGGCGGGGGCCATAGCGCCGGCTCCGGCGGCCTCGTCCGGAGGCGGATCGAGCGCGAACCCGGTGACGACGACCGCTGTCGCCGACAGGGCCCCGATCGCGACCAATGCGCTCCCCAGAGGACGTCGGAGCCATATCGGGATCGCGGTCCCGAGTGCGCGACCGCACGTCGACCCCACGCGGGCGAGAACGAAGCCGATCGATCCGAGCACCAGGTACCAGATCCAGGTCATCCAAGGCCACGCGCGATCAGCGGATCCGGCCGGCGCAGCGTCTCCTTCGGCGACCGCCGGAGCCGCCTGATCGACAGCGGTCGACATCGTCTCCTCGGCTCCTGGCGCGAAGACGTGGATGAGCACCGCCGCACCGACGACCAGGCCGAGCGCGACCAGGCCGAGGCCGGCGCCAAGCAACGGGGTCCGCAGCGGCCGAAGGACGTCGACCAACCGGCCCGGCAGCGCGCGGAGGCGATCGCCCCACCCCGCGGAATCCGTTGCTTCGGGGCCGCCGCCCCGGACCTCGACCTCCGCGCTTTTCGAAGGTTCGATGCGGGTGATCACGAAGCCGTCGGCCGCCCCAGCGGGGACGCCGAGCTCGTCCTCGCCGGCGAGCCGTGCGAGCCCGCGCTCGATCAGGTTTCCGCGGTCGACGACAAAGCAATCGCAGCCGAGCTGGTTCAGGCCGTCGGCGAAGCGTTCGAGCCGACGACGGAACCTCGACTCGGCGATGGGAATCGCGTCGGTGCTCGGGCGCCCGCACGCGCCACGCAGCGCGTCGAGATCGACCTCGACGGACACCTGGCGCGCACGCCGAACGACCGTCTCGGCAGTAGCATCTTCTGCCGACATCAATTGAAGACAGTAGCGCGCCATCGGACGCCGACCTCTCGTTCGAACAGGCTCAATCGAAGGACTGTGAGTGAGTCGCGACGGTACTCCCGAGGTTGGTGGAGCGCAA
>CAZFPM010000029.1:27536-30125 GCA_964520965.1 uncultured Myxococcales bacterium | reverse complement strand
AATCGAAGGACTGTGAGTGAGTCGCGACGGTACTCCCGAGGTTGGTGGAGCGCAACGTCGACAGAAACGACCCACCGTTCACTTTGTCCGTTGCCGGGCGCGGGCTGCGGGCTTCCGGCGGCACCGACACACCCGCGGCGCTGCTGGTGCGTCGAGAACCCGGTCGCCCCCCTTGTCAGCCGGGCCCGGCGGGGTTAGGAGCCGAGCAATCTCCTCACGATCCCGACCCGGACCGTCGCCAACTCCCCTGCCACACATGCGCTTTTCCAACGTCTCCATCGTCTCCCTGGCCCACATCGACGCGCCGCATCGGATCACATCGGCCGAGATCGACGATCGCCTCGCCCCGGCCTACGCGCGCCTCGACGGCGCGCGGCCAGGACTGCTCGAAGGCCTCGCCGGCATCGTCGCCCGGCGTATCTGGGACGACGGCGTCATGCCGAGCGAGGTCGCCACGATGGCCGCCGAGCAGGCGATCGAGGAGGCGAGCGTCGAGCGGGAGCGAATCGGCATCCTGATCAACACGTCGGTGTGTCGCGACTACATCGAGCCGTCGACCGCGTGCCTGGTGCACGGCAACCTCGGGCTCTCGTCGTCCTGTCTGAACTTCGACGTCGGTAACGCTTGCCTGGCGTTCCTGAACGGCATGGACATCGTCGCGAACATGATCGAGCGTGGGCAGATCGACTACGGCCTCGTGGTCGATGGCGAGGGCAGCCGTCACGTGACGGAGCGCACGATCGACCGGCTGCTCGCACCCGAGTGCGATGCCGGCGAGTTCCGCAGTCAGTTTGCCGCCCTGACCCTCGGTTCGGGCGCCGCGGCGATGTTGCTCGGCCGCAGCGACGCGCACCCGGATGGTCACCGCTACCTCGGCGGCGTCGCCGTGGCTGCGACGAAGCACAACCGTCTCTGCGTCGGTCACACCGACCGGATGGACACCGACACGAAGAGGTTGCTCTTCGCCGGTATCGAGCTGGCTGAACGCACGCTGGCGCAGGCGCATGAGCACCTGGGCTGGAACCTGGCCGATCTCGACGAACTCGTGCTGCACCAGGTCTCGTCGGTCCACACCGACGGGCTGATCAACACCCTGAGCCTCGACGCGAGCAAGATCCTCCGGATCTACCCCGAGTTCGGCAACGTCGGCCCGGCCGGAGTTCCGCTCGTGCTCTCGAAGGCCGTCGAAGCCGGGCGCATCGAGCGCGGCCATCGAGTCGCGCTGATGGGTATCGGCAGTGGCCTGAACTGCGCGATGGCCGAGGTCGTCTGGTAGCAACCGCGTCCGACGCGACCCGCTGCTGACGCGGATACCCGGAGGAGCCGGTGGAGATTCCCGAACACATCTTCCCGTTCGAACGGCATTGGTTCGACCGGGGCGACGGCGTTCGCATGCACTTCGTCGACGAAGGCGGGGGCGACCCGGTCGTCATGGTCCACGGCAACCCGACGTGGTCGATCTACTACCGCAACCTCGTCGGGCTGCTGCGCGAGCGCTACCGCTGCATCGCGCCGGATCACGTCGGGTGCGGGTTCAGCGACAAGCCCGGCGACGACCGCTACGCGTACACGCTCGCCCAGCGCATCGACGACCTGGACGCCCTGATCGGCCACCTCGACCTCGGCGACCGGATCACGTTGGTCGTCCACGATTGGGGCGGAATGATCGGCATGGCGTGGGCCGCGCGGAACCCCGAGCGCGTCCGCCGGATGGTGATCCTGAACACGGCCGCGTTTCCCATGCCCGAGACCAAGCGATTCCCGCCGCCGCTCTGGCTGACACGAACGCCGGTCGGAGCCTTGCTGGTCCGCGGCTTCAACGCCTTCGCTCGCGGCGCGGCCGCCACGTGCTGCACCCGCCGTCCGATGGACCCGGAGATCCGCCGCGCCTACGTCGCTCCGTACGACTCCTGGGACAACCGGATCGCGACCCTCCGTTTCGTGCAGGACATTCCCCTCTCGCCCGGCGACCCCGGCTTCGGCATCGTCTCCGAGACCGGTGATCGACTGCGCCACCTCGCCGACGTCCCGACGTTGATCTGTTGGGGCGAGAAGGACTTCGTCTTCGACCATCACTTCCTCGCCGAGTGGGAACGTCGGATGCCGCATGCGGAGGTCCATCGACTCCCCGACAGCGGCCACTACGTCCTCGAGGACAGCGACGACCTGATCCTGCCGCTCGTAGACGCGTTCCTCGACGGGCATCCGATCACCGAGGCCGTCGCGTGACGGTCCCGTCTCCCTCGGCGGCGATACCGTCGTCGCACGCCTCGACGTGCAACATCGCGGCGAAGCTCCCCGAGGTCGCCGAGCTCCAGCCGGACACGACGGCGATCGCCTACCCGCTGCGCAGCCGCGCGCCGGACGGAACGCGCGAGTATGCGTCGTACACGTGCGCCGAGCTCGACCGGGAGAGCGACGTGATCGCGGCCGGCCTCGAGGCCCACGGCATCGGGCGTGGTGTGCGCACGGTCTTGATGGTCAAACCGAGTCTCGAGTTCTTCGCGCTGACGTTCGCGATCTTCAAGGCTGGCGCCGTGCCGGTGGTGGTCGACCCGGGCATCGGCCTGTCCAGCCTGAAGACGTGCC
>CAZFPM010000029.1:18107-27526 GCA_964520965.1 uncultured Myxococcales bacterium | reverse complement strand
CGTTCATCGGCATCCCCGCCGCCCATGCCGCTCGCGCCCTGTTCGGGTGGAGCCGCGGGACCATCACCCGGCTGGTCACCGTCGGTCGACGGTGGTTCTGGGGTGGCGCGACATTGGAACAGGTCAAGGCGAAGGGCCGCGAGCGCCTTCCGTATCAGATGGCGCGCACCACACCGGACGACGTCGCCGCGATCCTGTTCACGAGCGGGAGCACGGGCATCCCCAAGGGGGTCGTGTATCGACACGGGAATTTCGTCGCCCAGGTCGAGATGATCCGCCGCACCTACGACATCCGCCCCGGCGAGATCGATCTGCCGACCTTTCCCCTCTTCGCGCTCTTCGATCCGGCCCTCGGCATGACCACCGTCGTCCCGGACATGGATCCCCGCAAACCGGCGGAGGTGGACCCGGCGAAGCTCGTCGAGGCGATCCGACAATGGGGGGTGACCAACATGTTCGGGTCGCCCGCGCTGCTCAACACGGTCAGCCGTTGGGGAGCGGAGCGCGGCGTGAGCCTCCCGACACTGAATCGCGTGATTTCGGCCGGCGCCCCGGTACCGGCGACGGTGATGGAACGCGTTCACACGATGCTCGGTGACCAGGCAGCCATCCACACGCCCTACGGCGCGACGGAGTCCCTGCCCGTCGCGACCATCTCGAGCCGCGAGGTATTGAGCGACACCAGAGCACGCACGGACGAGGGCGCGGGCGTGTGCGTTGGCCGGCCGGTAGAGGACGCCGATGTGTGTGTGATCCGAATCACCGACGAACCGATCCCGACCTGGGATGGCGCCGAGGTGCTGGAGGCCGACGTGGTCGGCGAGATCGTCGTCGCCGGGCCGATGGTGACCCGTGAGTACCACGGCCGCGAGACCTCGACGCGACTGGCGAAGATCGCCGACCCCTCCGTGCCGGGCGGCGTCCGGCATCGCATGGGCGACCTCGGCTACTTCGACGAGACCCGACGCCTTTGGTTCTGCGGTCGCAAGAGCCAGCGTGTCGTACTGGCCGACCGCACGCTCTTCACCGTCCCGTGCGAGGCGCCGTTCAACACACACGCCGCCGTGTACCGGTCGGCGCTGGTCGGCGTCGACGTCGGCGGAGAACGGGTGCCACTCGTCTGCGTCGAGCTCGAGCCCGGTGTTCGGGCCTCGGGGAGCCTCGAAGAGGAGCTGCGAGAGATCGCGGAGCGGCACGATCACACGCGGGGAATCACCCGTTTTCTCGTACACCCGGGCTTCCCCGTCGACATTCGGCACAATGCGAAGATCGGGCGGGAGACGCTCTCTCGGTGGGCACAGGAGCGCGTGCGATGAAGGTCCTGGTCACCGGTGGTGGCGGCTTCCTCGGCAGCGCGATCTGTCGGCAGCTGGTCGCGCGGGGCGACGAAGTCGTGAGCGTGGCCCGCGGTGACTACCCTGCCCTGGCCGCTGCCGGTGTCGACACGCGTCGAGGCGACATCGCCGAGCCGGACGTCGTCCACGATGCGGCCCGCGGCTGCGACGCGGTCTTCCACGTCGCCGCGAAGGCCGGGGTGTGGGGTCCGTACGAGTCGTTCCGGCGCGTGAACGTCGTCGGCACGGACAACGTGATCGCGGCGTGCACAGAGTTCGGGATCGGCCGGCTCGTCCACACCAGCACACCGAGCGTCGTCCACGCCGGAGACGACATCGGCGGAGTCGACGAGTCCGCGCCGTACGCCGAGCAGTTCCTCACGCACTACCCGGAGACCAAGGCCGAGGCGGAGCGGCGGGTGTTGGCCGCGAACGGGCCCGATCTGGCCACCGTGGCACTGCGCCCGCACCTGATCTGGGGACCAGGAGACGCGCACTTTCTCCCGAGGATCCTCGATCGCGCCCGACGCGGTCGGCTCGCCCTGGTCGGCGACGGCTCCAACCCGGTCGACACGGTGTACATCGACAATGCGGCAGACGCGCACGTGGCCGCTCTCGATCGGCTCGGTCCCGGCGCGGCCTGTGCCGGACGCGCCTACTTCATCACGAACGACGACCCCCGCCCCGTGAGCGAGATCATCAACGGCATCCTCGGCGCCGCGGACCTGCCGCCGGTCACGCGCTCCGTCTCGCCGTCGGTCGCCTACGCCGTCGGCGCCACGCTCGAGGTCGTCTACCGTCTCTTCGGAGTCACGGCCGAGCCGCCGATGACCCGATTCGTCGCCCGCCAACTGTCCACGGCCCATTGGTACGACATCGGCGCCGCGCGACGCGACCTCGGGTACGCACCCCGGGTGTCGGTCGACGAGGGATTCGCCCGCTTGCGCACGTGGCTGGCCGAGGAGAGCGCCGAAGGCTGATGCGGCTCGTCGCGGGGGCGGCTCGACCCAACCGACGACGAGGAGCGATCACCACTTCGAGCGGCCGCTCGACCGACCGAACGACGAACGGCCGCTCGACCGGCCGAACGACGAGCCGGACGAGAATGACCGGGTCGAGCCGAACGAGCGGCTCGAGCCCCCCGACCAGCGCGAGCCGGACGAGCTCCCCGCCGGCCCCCAGGACGAACGAGGCCGGTGCGTGCGGCGTATCGCCTCTTGTGCCGCCGCAAGCACGGCGTCGGCGCGCACACCGGCGTCGCGCTCGGCCGCGCGCGATGCCTCCGCCGCGGAGGTCCTGGCGGCCGCGGCCATGGTCGCGGCTTCTTCGTACGTCTGGGAGAGGAGCGCGCGCCGCCCCTGTTCGAGGTTGCGCCGGGCGTCGGTCAAGTCGGCTGCGACGCCGTGCCCGTAGGGCCGATCCGTCCGCTGAACGGCAGCACCGGCCGCCGCCAACGCGTTGCGCGCGTGCTCGTCGGCGCGTCGGTCCCGCTCCGCAGCGGCCTGGGCCTCGGCGAAGTACCCCTGGGCGGTCTCGAGCAACTCGCGTACGGCCACCCAACGCGGTCGTTCCGCCTCGAGGGCCGCGTCGGCGGCCGAAAGCGTGGCCATCGCCTCGTCGAAGCGCCGGTTCGCGTGTTGCCGATCGGCCTCCGACGAGTCGAGGTAGCGTCGGACCGAGTCGCGCAGCGCGTCGACGATGGGCCGAAGGCGCTCGACCGCAGCGTGGGCCGCGCGTTCGTTGCGCGCCCGGCCGTCGACCTCGTCGGCGAGCGCGCTCAACGCCTCCGCAGCCGCGCACGCGCTGAACCAATCCGGTCGCTCGCGGGCACCGGACTCCTCAGTCGTCGCCAGCGCGTCGTCGAGCGCGCGACCCGCGTCCAGCGTCGCCCGGGACGCGAAGGTCGGGTCACCGTCCAACAGGCTCCGAATCGCGGCCACCCGCGGACGGGCCTGCTCCAGCAACGTCGACCAGCGCCCATGGGCGCGCGCCAGGTCGTCCGACCGGGTGTCGATCTCGTCGAAGAGGTCCGCGACTGCGGTCAGCGCCGACTCCGCCCGCGCAACCAGCTCCTCGGCCGTCAGGTATCGCTGCTCCTCGGCCGATGACGCCCTCGCCGCATCGGCCAGCGCGGTGTCGGCGAACTCGAGGGCAACCTCCGCCTCTTCGACATTGTCGAGCGCGGGGCGGAGCGCCGAGTCGGCATGACGCACCGCCAGATCGGCGAGTTGGTCGCGCCAGTCCGGGAGGTCCGCACGCAGCTCGCCGGCCTGGCGGTGACCGGCGGCCACGCGCTCCGGGACTCCGTCGCGTGCGGCGAGGGTCGCGTCCAACAGGCCGACCAGCTCGGCGACGTGCGCCCGCGCCGTCTCGGCCCACTGTGCCCCGACGTCGAACCGCGACCCCTCGACCGCGATCTCGACGAGCTCGGCAGCCTGAAGTGCGCCGGCGAGTAGCACGTCTGGCTCGAAACCGGGTTCGTCGAGGCGCATGTGTTCCTCTTCCCGCAACTTCGCGATCCGCGCCCGCGCAGCCTCGGTCTCGGGGCGAACGTCATCGACGATCGCCATCCACGCGTCGGCAGCCCGCTCGCAGTCGGCTTGCAGTTCTCTCGCCGCACGCCCCAGCTCCGTGGCGGGAGCCCGTTGTCCGAGCGGGTCTCGCTGGCTCCGGCCCCGCAGGGTGTCGAACTGGTCGGCGACCGACCGCGCTCGAGCTTCGAGCGCCGGCACGACCAGATCGCGCACCCGCAACGCCTCTCGCGCGACCTCGGCCGAGCGCAGCTCGCCGACGATCCCATCGACCTCGGCCCAGGCATCCTCGAACGTGGCCTCCAGTCGGCCGACATCGTGCCGCAGCTGGGTGTAGTCGCGGTCCATCTGCTCCATCAGCTCGGCGGCCGGGCGACGGATCTCGCGGGACTCCGGCAAGAAGAGGCGGTGGTCCGCGACGTCCTCGGTCCGGGCGACGACCTCATCGGAGCCGAGCTTCGCCGCCGCCGCGACGAACCCGTGCACGCGTGGGAAGCGACATCGCGTGACCAGCTCGCGGGCCTCGCCGACCAGACGCGTGCAGACCTCGAACGCGATGAACAGGTCGTCCACCCGCCGGGCGAGATCGTGCACACGTGGTCGCGACTCCCCGTCGTACCAGGTGTCGAGATCGTCTCTCCCGAGCAGGACGGGGTGCTCGTTCCCCAGCTCGATCAAGCGCTCGCCGGCCCGCGCCAACATCGTGTCCCAGCTCGCGATCCGCTCCTCGGCGGGCCAACGCAACTCGCGGCGGCGGCGAACCCGCAGCAAGATGGCGAGCACGAGCGCCGCGGCGGCGACGATTCCGACCAGGGTCGGGAACAGGCGCCGACGCAGAAACCGGGCCCGCTCGCCGCGCTCGAGCTCCGCTTCCGCGCGCGCCAGGCTCGTGCCCGCCGCGCCGGTCGCCACGTAGGCGCGCTCCCGGTCCACTTCGTCCGTCGACAGAAGCTGGTCCGCGGCAGCGTCGAGCTGGGTCTCGGCGTCGGCGATGTGGAGCTCTGCGTCATGGGTGTATTCGGCGGCCGCCGCGCGGGCGCGCAGCCCCGACACAGCGGCGCGCTGTGCGTCCAGATTCTGCTGAGCGAACTCGATCCGGCGGGTGCGGTTGGCCACCCGCCGGGCGATCTCCCCGTCGATGGCCTGCACGAGCGTCATCAGGGCACCCGCGTAGTCTCCGGCGCGGGCCTGCGCCCCGAACCGGGAGCTGTCGATCGTCGCGACGACGGCGCCGCGCTCGAAGCCGAGCTCCGTCCAGGCGGAGCCAGGATGCACGATTACATCGCGGTTCTCGACAGCGATCAGCACGAGGACGCCACGGACCGGATCCAGCGACGATCGCCACTGCTCGACCACCAGGTCGATGTACGCCCCGGTGTCGTCTCCCCAGGCGGGTCCGACCCGGTTCTGGGGGTCGGAGTTCGCGACGACAGCAACGACGTAGGACGCATCGACTTCGCTCTCGAACGAGTCCAGGAACGACCGCAGGGGGTCGAACGTATCGGCGACGCCCGCCGTGGCGACGCGATCCGTGGGAAAGTGCGGCACCGGGGTCCACCCCAGGCTCGCGACAGCGACCAGGACGACGGCGCCCACGGCCGGAGCGTTCCGACGGTGACGGCGTGCGCTCGGTTGCCCATGGGCGGTCATCGGGAACCTCTCGCAGAGGAGACGGGCCGAAAGTGGCTGCATACCCCGCCATCGTAGGCGACGCGGGTCGGCACCTGAAGCGTCGCGGCCACATCGACGGGTTTCGGGTGGACGAGCGCGGCGGGCGATGGTTTGTTGCCCGGGTTCCCATGCAACCCTCGGCAAGTGAACGCGGAGCCGATCGAGAATTCGAATCGGGTAGGCGGACGGGCGCGCCCCGCGTCGCCTACGATGGCGGCTACCGGTGCGGGTAACTGCTCACCGCGACGCGGTTGCCCTCGGGATCCCGGAAATACGTCGTGAAGTCGGTCCGGGATTCTGCGGGACATCCCGCGGCCGCGAGCGTCGCCTCGATGACCTGCCGGTCGTCGGGGGAAGCGGCAAAGGCGACCAGGAAGGGCCCGGCATCGACGCCCTCGACCACGGGCCGTCCGAGCCGGGTGTGTTCGACCATCACGACGACGGCACCGGCCTCCAGCCAGATCGACCGAAGCCCGCCATCGGCGTTGTGGTGACGGTCGACCTCGGTCAGGCGGAACGTCTCGCGGTAGAACTCCGCGACCCGCGCGACGTCCCGGGCCCCGATCGCGATGTGATGGACGGATGGGCTCATCTTCGGATGACTCGAGATCGACGTGCCGGGCGTCGCACCCGATCGCCACAGCCAGGACAATCCTCGTCGGCCGGGTCCGAGATGGCAACGCGCGCATAGACCCGGGTGGACCGCGGACGGCCGTCTCGAACGCAGTGGGGCAGGAAGGGCTGGTGCTTTGGCTCAGTTCGCGCTAACGGCGCCGCTGCGTATCGTTCCGAGGCCGGTCGCGATGAAGCAATTCTCCCAAGCTTGCGAGCGCAACCGGGACCCCATCCTCGGGGTCCTACGAGCACGCCTGCCGACGCCGTCGCGGGTGCTGGAGGTTGCGTCCGGCACCGGGATGCACGCCGTGCACATCAGTCGCGGCCTGCCCAACGTGATCTGGCAGCCATCCGATAGGCATCCGCAGGCGGTCGCCAGCATCGAGGCGTGGACCGCGGGCGCAGGGCTTCAGAACCTGTTGCCTGTGGTCACCCTGGACGTGTGTGACCGGAACTGGGACCTGCCGGATTTCGACGCCGTGTTCTGTTCGAATATGGTCCATCAGTCTGCCTGGGCCGCGACCGAGGGCATGTTCCGGGGCGCGTCGCGCGTGATGGCAGCCGCCCGTCGCCCGACGTTGATCCTGTACGGCCCCTATCGTTTCGACGGGGAATTCACGGCCGAATCGAACGCGCGCTTCGACAAAGCGTTGCGGGAGCGGAACCCCGAGTGGGGAGTCCGGGACGTCGTCGACCTCGACGGGCTGGCCCGGATGGCGGGCCTTCAGCGGGTGGAGACGATCGCGATGCCCGCCAACAATCACTGCCTCGTGTACCACGGTTGACCGCGTGTTGACCGACGAACAGATCCACGACTTCGAGTCCCGTTTGAACGCACTTCGTGGCGAACTGGAAGCGCTCCTCGAGACGACGAGCGAGGGCGCGAAGCCGGTCGATCTGGACCAACCGATCGGGCGCGTGTCACGCATAGACGCCATCCAGCAGCAGAAGCTGACCCAAGCGAACCGCAAACGTACGCAGATCAGACTTCGACACGTTCTCACCGCGATCGCGGCGATCCGTGACAGTGAGTACGGGTATTGCAAGCGCTGCGACGAGCCCATCGGTGTCGAGCGCCTCGAGGCGCGGCCGGAGGCACCGCTCTGTCTTCCCTGCGCGGAGGAACTCGAAGGTCGCTGAAGCCCGCAGAGCCGGCGCGAAGCCGCCGATGCGAAACACCGAATCCCGATTCGTTCCTCCCCCGAATTCGCCTGTCCGTCTGAGACAAATCGCACGCAGCCCGCAGCAAATCGCACACTGCCCATGAAACTAGCCGTCCCGAAAGAAGTCGCCCCCGCCGAGAAGCGGGTCGCCGCTACGCCCGACACCGTGGAGAAGCTGATTGGCATGGGCTTCGACGTCACAGTCGAAGCCGGTGCAGGCATCGCCGCGGACTTCCCCGACGAGCTCTACGTCGCCGCCGGCGCCACGCTCGAGGCCGACGCGCGCAAGCTGTGGTCCGAGGCCGACCTCGTGATCAAGGTGAACCCGCCGGGCTTGAACGAGGCGCTTGGGATCGACGAGGTCGATCTGCTGCGCAAGGGAGGCGCGATGATCTCGCTGCTCTACCCGGCGCAGAACGAGGCGCTGGTCCAACAGCTGGCGGCGCGCGACGCGACCGTGCTGGCTCTCGACGCCGTTCCGCGGATTTCGCGCGCGCAGAAGATGGACGTGCTGTCGTCGATGGCGAACATCGCCGGATACCGCGCTGTCCTCGAAGCTGCGCATCGCTACGGTCGTTTCTTCGGCGGCCAGATCACGGCGGCCGGCAAGACGCGTCCGGCGCGGGTCCTCGTGATCGGCGCCGGCGTCGCCGGACTGGCGGCCATCGCAGCGGCCAAGGGGCTCGGCGCCGAGGTCCGAGCGTTCGACGTGCGACCGTCGGTCGAAGAACAGGTGAAGTCGCTCGGCGCGGCGTTCCTGAAGGTCCAGCTCGAGGAGTCCGGCGAGGGCACCGGTGGCTACGCCAAGGAGATGTCGCCGGAGTTCATCGATGCCGAGATGGCGCTCTTCCGGAAGCAGTGCACGGAGGTGGACATCATCGTCACCACCGCGCTGATCCCGGGCAGGCCGGCTCCGAAACTCATCTTGACCGACATGGTCGAGGTGATGCAGCCCGGCTCCGTCATCGTCGACCTCGCCGCCCCGACCGGCGGCAACTGCGACCTGACGGTCAAAGACCAGATCGTGACCCACGATGGCGTCACGATCATCGGCTACACCGACCTGACCAGTCGCTTGCCGAGCCACGCCAGCCAGTTCTTCGGAACGAACCTGGCGAATCTGCTCGAAGAGATGGGCGGCGGTGAAGGCTGGAACGTCGATCTCGAAGACGAGGCCGTCCGCGGTGCCCTGGTCGCCTACGAGGGCGAGGTGATGTGGCCGCCGCCGAAGAAGGCCGAGCCGGTGAAACGGCCGACCGCGACCCTCCCGGCCGCGGAGCCGAAGCCGGCACCGGAGCCGAAGGTCGATCCGGCGAAGCAGGGGCGGAACTCGGCGATCATGGCGATCACCGGCGCGCTCCTGATCGCCGCCGTCGGTCAATTCACCCCGGCCGACTTCATCCAACACTTCACGGTCTTCGTGCTCGCGGTGTTCATCGGCTACCAGGTCGTCTGGAACGTGACACCAGCACTGCACACCCCGCTGATGAGCGTCACGAACGCGATCAGCGGCATCATCATCGTCGGCGGCCTGCTCCAGGCGGGGCTGTCGTCGACGACCGAGTTGGCCGTGATCCTCGGTGCGATCGCCATCCTAGTGGCGACGATCAACATCGCGGGCGGATTCTACGTGACGCAGCGGATGCTGCGCATGTTCCACAAGTAGCCGAGACCAGGGACGATGCTCGAAAACACCTTCGTCACTACCGCATATCTGGCGGCAGGCGTCCTCTTCATTCTCAGCCTCGGCGGCCTCTCGCACCAGGAGACCTCCCGCCGCGGCAATATCTACGGCATCATCGGCATGGCGATCGCGGTCGCCGTGACGCTGCTGTCCCAACGGGTGGACGCCTATACCTGGGTCGCCATCCCCATCGCGATCGGCGCCCTGATCGGGACCTTCCTGGCCGCCCGAGTGGCCATGACCGCCATGCCCGAGCTCGTCGCGATACTGCACAGCTTCGTCGGACTGGCGGCCGTGCTGGTCGGGATCGCCAGCTACGTCTCGCCCGCCGAGGTCGGCCATGGCGCCGAGCACACGATCCACTTGATCGAGATCTACCTCGGCGTCGGGATCGGCGCGATCACGTTCACCGGGTCGGTGG
>CAZFPM010000029.1:8419-18007 GCA_964520965.1 uncultured Myxococcales bacterium | reverse complement strand
ATCGAGATCTACCTCGGCGTCGGGATCGGCGCGATCACGTTCACCGGGTCGGTGGCCGAGGTCGGCCATGGCGCCGAGCACACGATCCACTTGATCGAGATCTACCTCGGCGTCGGGATCGGCGCGATCACGTTCACCGGGTCGGTGGTGGCCTGGGGCAAGCTGCGCGGCAGCATCTCCGGCAAGCCGCTCCTGCTTCCCGGACGTCACGTCCTCAACGCCGTGATCGTGATCGCGTCCCTCGTCATGGCCGAGCTCTTCCTGCACGGGACAGCGTTCGATGCGTCGGCACCGCTCGCCGGCGGCATGATGTGGCTCCTGCTCATGACCGTGCTCACGCTGATCCTCGGCTGGCACCTGGTCATGGCGATCGGCGGCGCCGACATGCCCGTCGTCGTCTCGCTGCTCAACTCGTACTCCGGGTGGGCCGCGGCAGCCGCAGGCTTCATGCTGTCGAACGACCTCCTGATCGTCACCGGCGCCCTCGTCGGATCCTCCGGTGCCATCCTGAGCTACATCATGTGCAAGGCGATGAACCGGTCGATCTGGAACGTGGCATTCGGCGGATTCGGCACAGCAGGAGGCACCGCCCCGGCCGGTGGCGGCGACCAGGGCGAGGTCATCCCGATCGAGGTCGACGGGGTCGCCGCACTCTGCCGCGACGCCCAGCAGATCGTCATCGTGCCCGGTTACGGCATGGCGGTCGCCCAGGCTCAGCACGGGGTGAAGCAGTTCACCGAGCTGATGCGCGAACAGGGCAAGCTCGTCCGCTTCGCCATTCATCCGGTCGCCGGACGCCTTCCCGGCCACATGAACGTGCTCCTCGCCGAAGCCGGCGTCCCGTACGACATCGTCCTGGAGATGGACGAGATCAACGACGACATGCCCGAGACCGACGTCGTCCTCGTCATCGGCGCCAACGACATCGTGAACCCGGGGGCCGAGACCGACGAGTCGAGCCCGATCTTCGGCATGCCCGTCATCCAGGCCTGGAAGGCCGGCACCGTCGTCGTCTCGAAGCGTGGCATGTCGGCGGGCTACGCCGGCGTCGAGAACCCGCTCTTCTTCCTGGACAACACGCGGATGTTCTTCGGCGACGCGAAGGCCAGCATCGACGCACTCGTCGGCGCCCTGCGCTGACCCGGCCCCGGTGAGGACGAGGCGCTCGGCGGCGGTCGCGACCGCGGCGCCGACCGATCGCCCGATCGCATGTTGACACGACGGCGACCCGCCGCTTGACTGAGATCACGGTGAACAACACGCTCACGCTGCCGATGGATCGACGCTGGTCCGTTGGGAGGTGCTTCATGCGTTCGATCCGCCTGACCATTCCGGTGTCCATGGTGGCGGCACTCTCGATGGGCGCCTGTGCGTTGCAGGAGGCGCCCGATCTCGAGTCGCGGGGCGGTCAGGCTGCCGACGCACCGGCGCCATTCGTGACCGTCGGGTATTTCGTGGGGTCGTTCGACCCGTCGTCCGGAATGCTGAGCCTGCGATCTTCGACGGGAGCGGAGGTCTTGGCCGCATCCGAGGCCACCACCGACGGGATGCGAACCTCGGCCCACCCCCTCTATTGCGAGCAGCGAGTCACGACCGGAGCCCCCGACACGGTCTCGGTCGACACGATCGACGGCACGGTCGCGACCACGGCCGCGGGGTGTGGCTACTCGGGCTTCCCTTACGAGACGTTGGGTATGTTCTGCGCCGACGTCCGGGTGGCGTCGCACCGCCCCACGAGCACGATCTACGACGCGACCGCGGAGATCGCGTACGTCGACCCGCCCGAGTTCGTCGGATACGAGCACCCGCTCGGGAACGGCGCCGATGTCGATTCGTACCCCAACGGACCAGGTCGCCCGGTCAGCGCCGCCGGCGGAGCGTTCCCGCACGGTGACCTCGGGCCCGGCGAGAGCGCCGATGCCCAGTGGACGTTCCGCAACCCGGGCGGTGCGTTTCGCTTTGGCGGTCGCATCGTCGCGCGGGTCGAGGAGCTCGCCAACGGCATCGACGACAACTGCGACGGGCGCATCGACGATCGCCTCGGGCTCTACACCGACGGCGCCGCGTGTTGGGTCGACGAGGACTGCCTCAGTGGGTCGTGTCATGACCGAGTCGAGGGCGTCGGCGATTGCGCGGAGACCTGCGCGGAGGGGCGACACGGAGACCCGTGCGCCGATTGTCCGGGCGGAGCCGGCGCGGCCCAGTGCCACGGTCACGGCACGTGCGCAGACGGCGCCGGCGGCTCCGGTGCGTGCGCCTGCGACCCGGGTTACGCGGGCGACTGCGACGTCTGCACGCCTGGCTATTACGAGGCCGGCGGCGGCACGTGCGCACCCTGTCCGACGTGCGAAAACGGCGGCTCGTGCGTCGAGACCGGACCCGGCGCTGGCGGGTGCGCCTGCCCCACGGGGCATCACGGCTCCACGTGTCAGCACTCGTGCTCCGACGGGGTGGCAGGCGGTGACGAGACCGGCGTCGACTGCGGTGGACCCTGTGGGCCCTGTCCGAGCGTCGTGTGCGGCCCGACCCTCTCGTCCGGCCAGGACGGGGTGTGCGCGATGCTCGTCGGCCGCACCCTCAGATGTTGGGGTGGCAACTGGAACGGCCAGCTCGGCCTCGGCGACGTGGAGATCCGCAGCGACGAGCCCGGAGAGATGGGAGCCGCGCTGTCGCCGGTGGCTCTCGGCGACGGGCGGACCCTCGTCGGTATCGAGGCCGGTGGCGCCCATGCATGCGCGCTCTTCGACCTCGGCCGTGTCACTTGTTGGGGGTACAACGCGTACGGGCAGCTGGGGGCCGGCAATACGGCCCAACGCGGAGACGGCCCGGGAGAGATGGGCAACGCGCTGACCATCGTCGACCTGGGCAGCGGACGCAGCGCCCTCTCGATCACAGCCGGTTGGTCCCACACGTGCGCGCTGCTGGACGATGGGAGCGTCAAGTGCTGGGGGTACAACTCCTTCGGGCAGCTCGGCCAGGGAGACACTGGGTTTCGCGGAGACCGGCCCGGCGAGTTGGGCGACGCCCTGCCCCCGATCGACCTCGGCACCGGACGAACGGCCACCGCCATCGAGGCCGGGCTGGACCACACCTGCGCGCTCCTCGACGACCGGAGCGTGAAGTGTTGGGGTTGGAACCACTACGGACAGCTTGGGCTCGGCGACCGCGATACGCGGGGAGACCAATCTGGCGAGATGGGTGATGCCCTGTTGCCGATCGACCTCGGCACCGGACGAACGGCGACTGCCATCACCGCGGGCGGCGCACTGAGCTGCGCGCTCCTCGACGACGGCACCGTCAAGTGCTGGGGGCTACGCGACCGGGGCGACGGGCCCGGCGAGATGGGTGACGCGCTGCCGGTCTCACCGGTGGGCGCCGGCCGCACGGCCGTCGCGATCACGGCGGGGATCCGGCACGCCTGCGCCCTGCTCGACGACGGGTCCCTACGGTGTTGGGGCACGAACACGGCCGGGCAGCTCGGCCTCGGCGACCGGACGGATCGCAGCCTCTACTCGGCTGTCCCCCCGATCGACCTCGGCGCCGGCCGCACGGCGACGGCGGTCACGGCCTGGTGGGCGCACACGTGCGCGCGGTTGGACACCGGCGCGGTCAAGTGCTGGGGAGGCGGCGTATACGGACAGCTCGGCCAGGGGGACACCGCGAACCGCGGGGACGACCCCGGCGAGATGGGGGACGACCTGCCGACGGTGCCGCTCGACGGCCTCGTCATCGAGACCACGTGCGCTGGCTGAAGTGATCGCCCGCGTCTAGCGGCGGATCAGTTCTTCGGCGGAGGATCGCGACGGACCGAGACCTGTTCGGAGTACGCGCGCACGTCGGCGAGCGTGTTCTTCGCGGCCCAATTCTCGAAGTTCTCCTTGAGCTCCGACCACGAGCCATGCAGCGGGCAGGGTCGGTCCGGATCGCACTCCCGGTAGCCGAACGAACATCCCCTCGGGCGCTGATCCGGGTCTGCGGCCGCGAGCACCTGCTCGAAGTAGATGTCGCCGGGCGCGCGCGAGAGGCGGAACCCGCCGTGGTGTCCCTTCTGGGCGTGTAGCAATCCCGCGACGACGAGACGACGCATCACTTTCGAGACGTAGTGCGTCGGGATCGCCGTGGCGGCAGAGATTTCCTTGGACGAGCGCGGCAGCCCATCTTCGGCGGCGGCGAGATACGCCATCGCCCGCAGGGCATACTCAGCGGTCTGGGATACGATCATCATGGTTGGGTCTTTCGGCCTCCGTCACGAGGCCGAGAAAAGATCCCGCCCTGTATAGTCGACTCGAACGTCCATTGAAAGGTTCACGGTTCCGCAGTACCGGCGTTCATACGGGGCTGCCGACACTCCGCGGACCCCGACCCGGATCGCCCTACTCATTCCCATGACCACCTCATCGGCGCAAGAGCGTTTCAGCGGCATTGCCCGCCTCTACGGGGTCGCGGCACTCGACCGCCTGGCGGAAGCACGGGTGGCCGTGATCGGAGTCGGCGGAGTCGGGTCCTGGGCAGCCGAAGCGCTGGTCCGCTCCGGGGTCGGCGCCGTTGCGCTCGTCGACATGGACGACGTGTGTGTCACGAACACCAACCGGCAACTCCACGCTCTTGCCGATACCGTCGGACG
Organism: uncultured Myxococcales bacterium; assembly: GCA_964520965.1. Lineage (GTDB taxonomy): Bacteria > Myxococcota_A > Bradymonadia > REDH01 > REDH01 > CAZFPM01. Next base: position 13,383 of record CAZFPM010000029.1, on the reverse strand, counting down.
CCCCAAGGTCGACACGATGGCCGAGCGACTCCGGGCCATCGACCCGGGCGTTTCGGTCGAGACGATCCCTGCCACTTTCGACGGACAGAGCGCTGCCGCTGTGCTCGATCGTCCGCTCGACTGGGTCATCGACGCCATCGACGACATCCGAAACAAGGCGCTGCTCGTCGCTGCATGTCGGGAGCGTGGGATCGGCATCGTCGTGTCCGGCGGCGCCGGCGGCCGACGCGACCCGGCGCGCGTGCGCATCGACGATCTCACCCGCAGCACGAACGACAGCCTCCTGCGCGATCTGCGTCGGAGACTGCGACGCTCGCACGGGTTCGAGGTCGACGGTCCGTGGGACGTACCCTGCGTCTACTCGACCGAGCGTCAGACTTTTCCGACCGACGACGGTCGAACGTGCGACCGGCCCGAGGCAGACGCGCGGCTCCGGCTCGATTGCCGTACGGGGTTCGGTACCGCGGCATTCGTCACGGGGGCGTTCGGGCTCGCGCTGGCGTCGGTCGTCGTGAGCGCCGTCGCCGATCCCGAGCACCGCGGAGTCTGACACCGGCCGCGTTGTGGAGTAGATCGGAGGCAGCGGAAACACTCCTCCGAACCTCGCGCGCGTGAACCTCACCGACGCCATCGACCTCGAGGTGCAGCTCTACCTCGACCGCCAACGCGACCCGGTCGAGCTCCACGCACGCGACCGCGGTCTCGACCTCGAGGCGGGCAAGGACCCCGACAGCGCCGTATCGGCGTGGTTGGCAGCGCTCCGTGCCAAACGCGCCGACCGGTCTACCGGCGAGCGGGTCGTCGCCGCGTTGCGCTGGGCGCGCGCCGTGTTCGTGGTTGTGGGACTCGGGGCGGGGTGGGTTCTCGCTGCTGCGCTCCTCGCCTTCGACGGATCCCGACCGATCAACGTTCTCAACTACCTCGCCGTCGCCGTGCTAGCCCAGGCCGCCGTGCTCCTGTTGACCGGTTTTGGGTGGCTCGCGGTGCGGCGGGGCCCGGGGCTCGAGGCGTTGCCGGTCGCTGGGGAGATCCGCGCGGCCGCCCGGTGGGTGGTCACATCACTCGCGTCCCGCGGAAGGCCGGCCCTCGCTGACGCCGAAGGGCTCGCGATCCCCCTCGCCCGACTGCGCGCTCGGCGCTCGCTGTTCCGACGCCAGGAGTCGGCCGCCATCTTCCAACTCCTGCAACTCTTCGGCCTCGCCCTGAACCTCGGGCTGTTGGCGCGCTTTTTCACGCTCGTCACGCTCACCGACCTCGTCTTCGCGTGGAGCACGACGCTCGACCTGGCCGCCGAGTCGCTTCACGGATGCGTTCACGCACTCTCCGTCCCGTTCGGCTGGCTCTTTCCGAGCGCCGTGCCGTCGCTCGAACTCGTGAGCACGACCCGGTTCTCGCGCTTCGACAGCACGTTCGTGACGGCCGGAGATGACGCCGCGAGAGCGGCTGGTGCGTGGTGGCGGTTCCTCACCGCCGCCACGGTCGTCTACGGCCTGTTGCCGCGTCTCGCGCTGTGGGTCGGCGGGCGCGTCGCCTGGAACGGCGCGCTGCGCGCCGTTCGCCTCGACACGCCGGAGATCGAGAGGGTCCTGCACCGGTTGGCCACGCCCACCGTGCTCTCCCGAGGCGAAGGCGAGGAATCGGGCGACGGTCGTCTGCCGGCCCTCCCTACGCAACGCGAGGGAGCCAGCCCGGCGCGGCGGCCGACGGCCGTCGTGCGCTGGAACGACCTGCCGCTCGCGGAGCGGGTGTTGGGCGGGCTGCTCGAACGCCTCGGGCTGGCCGGCCCGGTCGTCGCCTGCCTGGACGCGGGCGGACCCGACTACGCCGTCGACGACGCAACCCTCCGCACGATCCCGACGGTGCCCACGCTGGGGCGCATCGTCGTCGTGTGCGAGGCCTGGGAGACACCGAACGAATCGCTCCTCCACTTCGCGGCGGCGTTGCGACGTGGCGTCGCCCCGGACCTCGCCATCGTGATCGTACTCACCGGCGAGATCGCCGACGGAGAACCGCGACGTCCGGCGCCGGACGACGCCGACCTCTGGCGCCGACTGCTCGGGACCATCGCCGATCCGTGGCTGGACGTCGTCGCGGTGGAGGGGCCAGATGAATGAGGCCCCGATGCTCGTCGTCGTCGGGCACGTCAACAAGGGGAAGTCCAGCATCGTCGCCGCCCTCACCGAGAGCAGCGACGTCCGGATCGCCCCAAAGCCACGCACGACGGTCGACGTACGGGAGTACCCGATCGTGATCGACGGAGAGACCGTGCTCCGGCTCGCGGACACCCCCGGCTTCCAACACGCACCACGGGCGCTCCACGTGATCGGCGACGACGCACCGACCGCCGCCGACCGGCCGGCGGCCATCGCACGCTTCGTCGACCGCTATCGAGACACGGGCGAATTCGTCGACGAGGTGCGCCTGCTCGGCCCCGTCGTCGATGGCGGAGGCATCCTCTACGTGGTCGACGCGACGAAGCCGTATCGCGCCCGCTTCGAGGCCGAGATGGAGATCCTGCGTTGGACGGGGCAGCCCCGGATGGCGCTGATGAATCGCATCGGCGACGGCGACCACTTTGCCGAGTGGCGCGCAGCGCTCTCCCAGTACTTCGACCGCATCGAGGTCTTCGACGCCCACGCGGCGACGTTCGCCCAATGCGTCGACGTGTTCGCGTCGTTCGAGTGGCTGCGCTCGGAATGGCGGCCGGCGATCCAACGGGCGCTCGCCGCGCTCCGGTCGCGACGGAGCCAGCGCAACCTCGAGGCAGCGGCGCTGATCGCCGATCTCGTCGCCGACGCGGTCTCCTACGTACGCGAGACACCGATGCCCCGGGGCCAGTCCCCGGCCCGGTTCCGCCGACGCCTCTACGACGAGTATCACGAGCATGTCGCCGAGCTGGAACGGAAGACGCGACGACGGGTCGAGAAGCTCGACGGCCACCGCCCTTGGGCGCGGGGGGGGGCGCCCGGCGACCCCGCCCCGTTCGAGGAGGCACTCTTCGGAGAGCGCTCCTGGAAGACGCTCGGGCTTCCGCCAAAGGCCCTCGTCGGGCTCGCCGCCGCGGTCGGAGCGACGGTCGGCGCCGTGGCCGACGCTTCGGTGGGTGGTGCGTCCTTCGGCACCGGGCTGCTCCTCGGGGGGGTGACCGGCGCCGGCACCGCGGCCGTCCACGTCGGCCGACGGTACGCCGAGGTCTCGTCCGGCGGTGCCCTCGGCGGCCTGGTCGGAGTCTGGCGAAGTAACCCGCGACTGACGATCGGTCCCCATCCGAACCCCAACTTGCCCTGGGTCCTCCTCGACCGCGCTCTCGCGCACGCTGAGGTCGTGCGGAACTGGTCCCACGCCCGTCGGGGGGAGCGCCCGAAGCTCCACCCGGACTCCGCCGGCGCATCCACACCGCCTCCGAGCGACCTCTCCGGGCCGGAGGGGTTCGACTGGCAGCGTAGCGTCGTTCGCAGCATCGACATCGGTGCGAAGCACGCGCTCGAGAAGCTGTTCCGGAAGGTCCGAAAGAACGACGCCGCCGCCCGCGCCGAGTTGCAGGGTCGAGTCGCTGAGCTGCTCTCCGAGCCGCAAGCGCGGAGCTGAATCCGGTCATCGTGGAGGACGGTGGCGCTGAACGAAACGTCGCCGCTCACGCGTGCCCCGAGCCGCTCTCTGCAGGGCTCGGGCCGCTCCCTCTCCATCCGCCCGGCGCAAACTTTGTTCGCCGGCAATTTTGCCCGGATGTGGACGCGGAGATCAGCCAACTCAATTGACATTCACGTCCATTGGGAGTAGGACGCGGGTGCAGTGGCTCACTGATTGAATTCGGGAAGCCGCGACGTGTTGATCGAGGTCTGGTCAACACGACAATCTGACGAGACGACAGTCGCGACCCGGCAGGGAAGCGGACAGTCGACCTCGGGGGTGCGCGGTCTGCGCGAGACGCGACCGGCGCCGCCGAAGAACCAGACGCCTCAGAAGTCTGAAGATCTTCGCCCCAGCAACCCCATCGACAGCAAACGTTCCTCGCGGAGCGGCGGGCGTGCTGGTGCCGTCGCGCACCATCGAACGCGACTCCACCGAGCCCAACCCTGGCTGCCGACGAGGTGCCAGCGTCCGGCTCGGGCCCGATTCGACACCGGTATGTTCTTGAGAGCCTCTGGATCTCCGGCATCGTCCCACCACGACATGGTGAGGCGCCAAGTGGAAACCCGAAGCCTCGAGCTCGGCGATGCCGCCGAGCAGAGGCGCCCAACCCCTGGAGGAGCATGAAACTCCGAATGCGTTCGATCATCTTCATCGCGAGTGCGGCACTGGCCGCCCTCACCGGGTCGTGCAGCGGCGACGATGGTGCCGACGGCACGAGCGGAGCCAACGGGCTCGTGTCCATCGGCGAAGAGGCCGCGGGAGACAACTGCGAGTTTGGCGGCCAGAGGGTCGCATCCGGGCTCGACCTGGACAGTGATGGCGCCCTCGGCGACGACGAGGTCGAGACCACCAGCTTCGTGTGCAATGGGAGTGCCGGAGCCGACGGCACCGACGGCGGCGGCGCGGCGACCCTCGTCAACGTCGCCGACGAGGGCGTCGGCGAGAACTGCCCACTCGGCGGACAGCGCATCGACACCGGCGCCGACGACAACGGCGATGGCGTCCTCGACGCCGACGAGATCGACTCGACGAGTTTCGTCTGCACCACCCCCGAGAGCGTCGTCGTCGCGACCGAGGAGCCGCCCGGCGACAACTGCGAGCACGGCGGTGAGCGCATCGACATCGGCTGGGACGAGGACGGAAGCGGCACCCTCGAAGAGGCCGAAATCACGGCGACCAGCTACCTCTGCGCCGAGTGCCTCGACTGCGGCGAGCCCTTCGTCGAGATCGACCAGTCCGAGGAGACCGACGCCTGCGTCGGCTGCCACACCGATACCACGCCGGGCATCGTCGCCCAGTGGCAGACCAGCGGTCACTACGGCGAGGCCGTC
>CAZFPM010000029.1:0-8409 GCA_964520965.1 uncultured Myxococcales bacterium | reverse complement strand
GGGTGCTTCGAGTGCCACCAAGCCGAGACCGACGACGTCGATGCCTTGAGCCACATGGGCCAGACGATCTCGATCATCGTCTCGCCCCTCGACTGCCAGGACTGCCACGAGGAGGAGGTCGAGGAGTTCACCAACAGCCACCATGCCGAGGGCGGACAGATCCTCGACTCGCTCGACAACCGCCTGGCCGAGGTCATCGAGGGCGCGCTCACGTTCGGCGGTGAATCCCCGGTCGCGGTGATGGGCTGCGCCTACTGCCATGGCTCCAACGTCGAGGTGAACGACGATGGCACGTTGGCCGCCCACACGTACCCGAACTCGGGAATCGGCCGGATCAACCCCGACGGCTCGTGGGGCGCCTGCTCCGCGTGCCACCTGCGCCACGACTTCTCGCAGGCCCAGTCGCGTCGGCCCGAGAATTGCGGTCGCTGCCACATGGGTCCGGACCACCCCCAGATCGAGGTCTACAACGAGTCCCAGCACGGCGTCGCCTACCGTGCCAACATCGATCGCATGGCCCTCGACAGCGACACGTGGGTCGTCGGCGAGGACTACAGCGCCGCGCCGACCTGCGCCACCTGCCACATGGGAGCAACCCGCTCGCAGGAAGGTACCCACGACGTCGGCACCCGCCTGTCGTGGCTCCTTCGGTCGCCGGTCTCCCGACCGACCGAGGATTCGGAGACGAAGCGTGAAGCGATGCACGATGTCTGCGAGTCGTGCCACTCGGCGCCGCACGTGGAGAACTTCTACACGCAGCTCGACGCCGGTGTGAACTTGTACAACGACAAGTTCGCGCAGCCGGCGACCGACATCTACAACGCGATCCGGGCGGCGGGACTGATCAGCGCCCCGACCTTCGACGACGAGCTCGAGTGGTCGTACTGGTACCTGTGGCACCACGAGGGGCGTCGCGCCCGTACCGGCATGGCGATGATCGGCCCCGACTACACGCAGTGGCACGGCTTCTACGACGTCGCCGAGCGCTTCTACCTCGAGCTGATCCCGCAGGCGCGCGAGATCTGCGAGCACCACCTCGACACCGAGGCCCCGGACTACGATGCCGGCACGGACGCAGACGCCGAGGCGATTCTCACGACGATCGACGAGATCCTCGCCCGCCCCGAGCACGTGTGGTTCGAAGGCGCGGAGTAGGTTGACGGCGCCGGGGCGCCGCCCCTGACGCTACCCGAAGACCCACGGCGGCAGACTCCGGTCTGCCGCCGTGTTTCGTTCGTGCCCCCCCCTATCGCGGCAGCGGTAGACTGGGGCTCCCCCCCCTTGTGGCTACGCCGCTGTCCCCCGCGAGCGGGGGACAGCGTCCGCTCCTATTCGACCCCCAGCTCGGTCTCGACGAAGGTGTATGTCCGGACGTACTCGTCGACGGTGTCACTGAGCCCGCGGCCGGCGCCGTGGCCCTGCGCCCGGTTCAGGAGGAAGAGTATGGGCCGCGCGCCGACGTTCGCCTGCTGCAGCGCCGCGGCAAACTTCGTCGAGTGCTTCCACGACACGCGCGTGTCGGAGTCCGCCGTGACGATGAGCGCAGCAGGGAAGTCCGTGCCGTCGGCGACGTTGTGGTACGGCGAGTAGTCGTAGAGCCAGCGGAACGCCTCGGGGTCGGCCGGGTCGCCGTACTCGCTGATCCAGATTTCCGCCGGCGGATACTCGGTGTAGCGAACCATATCGTAGAGCCCGACCGCCGACACTGTGGCCCGGAACGCGTCCGGACAGCGGGTCAGCATCGCCCCCATCAACAGGCCGCCGTTCGAGCCGCCCGTGATCGCGATCCGATCGGGGTTCGATACGCGGCTGGTCGACATCCAGCGGATGACCGCCTCGAAGTCGTCGAACACGTTGGTCTTGTTGCCCAACATCCCCGCCGCGTGCCACTCCTCACCAAACTCCCCGCCGCCACGAATGTTGGCGACCGCAAACACACCGCCCTGCTCCAACCAATACATCGTGTTGCGCGAGAACCCCGGCGTGAGCGAGTAGCTGAAGCCGCCGTAACCGTTGAGCAAGACCGGATTTCCGCCGTTTCGCTCGAGATCGGTACGGTGGACCAGGAACACGTTTATCGGTGTGCCGTCCGCTGACGTCACGGACTCCCGTGTCAGCGTGTAGGAGTTCGTATCGATGTTTGCTTCCACTGCATCGAGGACCACCGATTCGCCGCTCTCGACGTCGAACGCGTAGAGGGTCGGCGGGTGGAAGTAGGAGTCGAATCGATACACCACGCGCGACGACTCGAGGTCGGTGGCGACCGAGCCCGCGCTCCCGATCGTGGGCAGGGGAAGCTCGCCGCGTGGTTCGCCGTCGAGCGTGAACACGCGCACCACCGAAGCCACGTTCTCGGTGTACGTGCCGACCACGTGGTCTCCTGCCACGTGGAATCCGTCGAGCGTCCCTTCCATCTCGGGGATCACCTCGGTCCACGCGTCGCGATCGATCGCCCGCTGAATGTCCACCGACACAAGGTGGCCGCGCGGGTGATCCTCATTCGTGTAAAGGTAGAGCCGGTCACGGTGGAAACCGCCCCACCACAACGCCTCGCTCCCCTCGACGACGGGAATCAAGTCGTCCTCCGCGTCGCGCGACACAAGGTACACGTCGGCAGACGACCATCCGCGGAAGTTCCCGATCATCAGCCACCGATCGTCTGGCGAGACTTCGACGCCGAGAAAGTCGGTGCTGGCCGGAGCGCGCAATACCAACACGTCGTTCGCCGGGTCGTCTCCCAACGCGTGAAAGTAGAGGTGCCGGTCGTAGACGTCCTGCTGCTCTTCGTTCCAGTCAGGCTCTCCGGGCATCGGATAACGCGTGTAGTAGAACCCGCTCGCGTCGTGCAGCCAACCGACGGACGCCCACTTGGTGTGAGGGATCTCGTCAGCGAGGTCCTCGCCCGTCGCCACGTCGAGCACATGAAGCGTGCTGCGCTCATCGCCGTCGGTCGATAGGCCGTACGCGAGCAGGTTCCCGTCGGGAGATGGGAAGGACCAATCGAGGGCGACGTTGTCACCGAGCGCGTTCGGGTCGATCAACACACGCGGATCGCCACCCTCGCCTTCGAAGACGAAGAGCACGGCGTGGTCGATCTCTCCCTCGCGCTTCTCGACGAAGAGCCGCTCCCCGCGCTGCGCGATCCCGCCGTAGTACCCGATCGAAAGCAGATCGTGCAGCCGCTGGGCCCGCGCCGGGTCGGCATGCGCCTCGAAGTAGGCCTCGGCGGCCGCATTCTGGGCGTCGACCCAGGCGTCGGTCTGCGCGCTCTCCTCTTCCAGGGCGCGGAAGGGGTCGGCGACCTCGACGCCGTGGAGCGTCTCGACGACGCCGGACTCGGCAACGGATGCGTTCAGCGCGGCGAGGGGAGATCCGGTCATCGGCGATGTCGGCTCGAGAACGGGCGTGGGGGAGACCTGCGTTCCGGCGCCACAAGCGTGCACGAATAGCGCTGCACAGACGATGGTGGCGGCAATGGGGAGGCGCGTCACGGAGTCAGGGGGTTGCGAGAGGGATCGGAGCGCCGGGTATACCGTGCCCACTGCCCCGGTGCACGCGGGTCGCAGTCCCCGCGTACTCCGCCGCTCCCCCCCCCTCGCGGCCGACGCGCGAACGAGGGGAAGACCAACGTTTGCCTGGACGGCGTGCGCCAACCCGGCCATCCTTCCGACATCCCCTTCGCCACAGCAACATGAGAATCGCCTCCACGTTCCCGCTCCTCCAGAGGCGGCGCACGAAGATCGTCGCGACGCTCGGTCCCGCGTCGGCGGATCCCGAGACGATCGGCCAGTTGTTGGACGCGGGGGTCGATGTCTTTCGGCTGAACATGTCGCACGGATCCCACGACGATCATCGGCGCACCTACGCCAACGTTCGAGACGCCGCGACCGCCCGCGGTACCATCGTCGCCGTCCTCGCCGACCTCTGCGGGCCGAAGATCCGGACCGGGACGTTCCGAGACGGGTCCATCCCGTTGGTCGCCGGGGCGTCCGTCACGGTCACGACGCGCGAGGTCGAGGGCGTCGGGGACCTGATCCCGTCCCAGTACGTCGGGCTCGCCAACGACGTCGAGTCCGGAAGCCGGATCCTGCTCGACGACGGCAACCTCGAGCTTCGCGTCCGGGCTGTAGAAGGCACGGAGATCGCCTGCGAGGTCGTGGTCGGAGGCACGTTGCGGAACCGGAAGGGGATGAACCTGCCGGGCGTCGACGTGTCGGCGCCATCCGTGACGGCCAAAGACCGTGCCGACGCGGCATTCGCCGCCGAGCTGGGCGTCGATCTGATGGCGCTCTCGTTCGTGCGCCGCGCCGACGATGTCGAGGAGCTCCGAGCGCTCCTCGCGACGCTGGGACGTCCGGACATCGGCATCATCTCCAAGATCGAGAAGCCCGAAGCACTCGAAAACATCGACGCGATCGTCGACGCGACCGACGGGATCATGGTCGCGCGCGGCGATCTGGGCGTCGAGCTGCCCGCCGAGTCCGTGCCGACTGCGCAGGACCAGCTCGTCGACCATGCGCGGGCGGCACACAAACCGGTGATCATCGCGACGCAGATGCTCGACTCGATGATCCACAACCCGCGCCCGACGCGCGCGGAGGTCACGGATGTCGCCAACTCGGTGAAGTCGGGAGCTGACGCGGTGATGTTGTCCGGAGAGACGGCCTCGGGGGCGCACCCCGTCGAGGCCGTCGAGACGCTGAACCGCGTGATCCGGTACACCGAGGGGTACCTGTGGTCGCAGGGTGCGTTCGAGAACCTCGTGCGAGCACAGGACGAGGCCCCCCCGATCGCTCCGTCAACGGCGATCGGCCGAGCCGCAGGGCTGCTGTCTCGCGATCTGCTCGTCCGGGCGATCATCGTCATGAGCCGCTCCGGCACGAGCGTCCGCATGATGTCAGCCGCGCGCCCCGCCGCCCCGATCGTCGCGCTCGTCGGCGACGAAGCGACGGCTCGGCGGCTGGCCTTGCCGTGGGGCGTCATACCGGTCCGGTCGTCACCCGAAGCGATGGCGACGCCGGAGGCAGCCGGGCGAGCAGTCGCCCTCGAGCTCGGCCTGGCGTCGGAAGGGCAAACCGTGTTGGTCGCCCAGGGCTACAACGATGACCCCGCGCTGAGCGTTCCGCGCTTGTCCATCGTCACTGTCTGACCGGCAGCGCGCCTACGGGGTCGCCATCTCGGGGACCGTCGTCAGCCCGGCGAGCGTCGCGTCGAGAATCGTGCGGAGCGTCGATGTCGAGACCAGCACGACGTGGTCGTCGCCCTGGATCCGAACGAAACGTGCGGCGTCTTCCTCGTCGCCGATCTCGAAGCCGCCCGCAAACGGCTCGCCCTCGTCGTCGGTGCCGGTCCACGAGACCCGGACAGGACTCGAGAAACGCCCGTCGGCGACCGGCTCTGTGAGACGTACGTTCGTGGCCGCCGAGACCACGCGATCGACCTCGGCGGAGTCGACCTGCCGGCCCGGTGGGACGACGCTCGGGGTCCATTGGCCCTGAAGCCCGCGCAGGATGATCGTGCCGGAGGAATTCTCGATCAGGATCTGGTCGAGCCGGTCGGCCTCGACGTCGACGATCGCACGCTCGACATAGCTGGAAGCCGTCGCGGCGAGGTCGAACAGGTTCGCGCCCCGTCCGGCATGGACGTCGGCCTCGCCGTCGCGCCGGATGTTCAGTCCGCCACTGTCGGAGCGACCGGCGAAGAACGTGAAGCCCTCGGACCCGGCGGTCAGCTCGACCTTCCGCCCGAACTGCGACTCGGCGACGTCGAGGGCGACGTGGCTGATCTCCTGCGAGGCGATCGCATCGCCGGCGATCGTCAGCTCGCCGAGCTTCTCGAGGAGCTCGTCGATCTTCTCGCTGTCGACCGGATAGTCGGCGGCGCTGGCGACGACCCAGCCGTCGTCTCCGCGACGGAGCGTCACGGTGTCGCCGCTCTCGTCCCGCTCGTCGGGCGTCGACAAGGTGATCTCGTCGATATCGTCGCCGTCGAACGAGACGAGGTCACGGGACCCGGGGGGCGCAGCGTCGTCCGGACGCCAGAGGATGAGGGCGAGCACGGCCTGGACGGCCGCCAAGATGAGCAGTGACTTGTGCAGAGACATGGTCAGCCCTCCTTCGAAATCGGGACGACCGAGCGTCGTCGATACCAGGGCACCGCCGCGAGGACGCCGAGGAGCACGAGCGCGAAGCCGTACTGCCCGAGCTCCCACGCGCGGGTCGTCGAATCATCCATCGGACGCAGCGTGCGGGCGAACGCTCCCGCGCTGCGAATCTGGAGCAGATCGGTATCCTCTACCGACCAGTCGACCAGGTTCTGGACGAACTCCAGGTTCGCCCGGTGGGGCTCGCCGCCCGGCTGCTGCGCCAGGCTGAGGATCAGGTCGGAGACCAGCTCGCCGGACCCGACGACGACGAGTCGACCGCCTGGGAGCGACCGGGTCAGCGACCGACCCGACGCGTCCGCGCCTGACCCCTCGACCTCCCCGGGATCCCAGATGGGCGACGGGCGATCCGCATAGTGACTGGTGAACGTGCCGGTGGCCGCCACGGCCACGATCTCCTGGCCGGCATCGGCCTCACCGCTCCCGAACCCGGTCTCCGGATGCGCTTCGAAGTCGGGCTCGATATCGGTACCGGACTGCACCCAACTCCCGTCGGTCGTCCGCAGGAGCTCCGTGATCTCGACCTCGTCGCTCACGGTCACGTCGAGAGGTGACGACCACGGCAGGGTAACGCCGGCGAGCCCGGACAGCGCGGGGTGGCTGCTGTCGAATCCGTCCGAACGAACGTCGGGGAAGAAGGGGTAATCCATCAGCTCGATCCGCTCGAGAACGAGGTTCCCACGCCGCTCCTGCACCGGGATCGGGAAGGTCGCGTTTTGCGGGTCGAGCACCATGCCACTCCCCACGCGGATGCCGTACGTCTCCAACAGGCCTTCCAGTCCGGTCGAGGTTCGCTTCGCCTCGAGTCCCTGACGCGTCGCCGAGACGTCGGTGCGTCCGGCGAGCGCGACGACGGAGCCGCCGCGCATCAGGTACTGGTCGATGGCGTAGAGCTGTTCTTCGGACATGTCTCCGGCCTTGCCGACGATCAGCGCGTCGATGTCGGCCGGAACGATGCCGTCATCTACGTTCAGGCGCCGAACCTCGTAGCTCTCCGCGAGGAGCTGCTCGAGGATCCGGAAGTCCGGCTGCTCGGGCGGCGGCTGGAACTGCGGCGGGATGTTGGGATCCATCTCCGGCGGATCGGGCTCGTGGGTCAGGATGCCTATCGTGGTCAGCTGCCCTGGGACGTTGCGCCGGATCGCCGACTCCAGCCCTTGCCGGATCTCCGCCTCCGACGGGTCGCCTTGCGGCACGATCCGCTCGACGCGATCCCCGCTCTCGAGGACGATATCGAGGTAGAAGTGCTCGGTGCCGAAGAAGTCCACCGGCATCGGGCGGACGTTGTAGCGCTGCAGAATGCGCTCCCGGAGCGCCGGGTCGCTCGAGGGGTCGACCTCGTGGAAGGTCAACCGGTCGCTGCGCGCAGCGAGATCCTCGCCGACCGTACGGACGCGGTCGACGACCTCGCCGAACTCCTCGGGCAGGGTGTCCGGCGAGACGTAAGCGGTGAGTTGCGCGGGTGCCGGCAGCGATGCGAGCAGGGTGTCGACGGTCTGGAAGTTCTGGCTGACGCGCCGAATCGACCGGGTGAGATCGTATTCCAGGTTGCGGAGCCGGACCTCGACGTCCTCGCCGTCGACGCGCACCTCGATCAGCTCGTCGAAACCGAGCACCTCGTACTGGTCCGCGTAGCGAATGACGAGGTGGAAGTAGGCGTTGACCACGGCCTGCTGCGTTCGGTCCGCGACGCGGAAGGGGGTCGAGCGGACGCCGAAGTCCTCTTGGATGCGCTGCTGCAGCTCCTCGTCGGTATTCGGATCGGCGAGGGCCAGCCGAACGTTGCCACGGCCGGCGATCTCGTACTCGGCGACCAGGTCCAGGATCTGCGGCACGAGCGGCGCCAGCAGGGGATGGGTGCGCTCGGAGAAGTAGCCTTCGATGACCAGGGGCTCGTCGAGCTCGGCCAGCGCGGTCCGGGTGACCCGCGAGATGCTGTACTCGCCGCCCTGGGTCAGGTCGACGCGCGCGCCGGTCACGGGGGCAAGCCAGACGTTGGCGAGCACGACGTTCAGAGCGACGAGCCCGACGAGGCTCTGCTGGCTCCACCAGGCACGGCGTCCGATCGGGGAATCGGCGTCGACACGATCCTCCTCCAGGAACGCCCGATTCTGAACCAGGGCGAACACGGCGATGCTCGCGTAATAGACGAAGTCACGCAGGTCGAAGACGCCGCGTTCGATACTCTCGAAGCGCGCGCCGGTCCCGACGTTCCGCAGCACCTCGGCGAGGCCGGCACCGACGAG
>CAZFPM010000028.1:0-40136 GCA_964520965.1 uncultured Myxococcales bacterium | reverse complement strand
GCCTCACACGCCGCGTGGTCCGTCACGTCGCACTCGACCGCCAGGACGCGGTCGTGCGGTCCGACGTCATCGCGCGCCGCGGCGAGCCGACTGCCGTCGACGTCGAGCAACGCGACGTGTGCCCCGCGCTCCACCCACGCGCGTGCGAGCGCGCGGCCGATATCGCCTGCGCCCCCCGTGATCACGACGACGGAGCGCTCAGCGGCGGCTGCGGCGGTAGACATCGAAGACCTCGCGGGTCGAACGGCGTGGACGGAACCCGAACTGCTCGACCAGCGCGTCGTTCGCGAGCACCGGCCGGTATTTGAGGAACATGACCTGCTCCGGTCCGTAGGGTGCGATCCCGCGGGACGAGAGAATCTCGAGCCCCGCGCGAATCCAGCGCTCGGGCAGCGCCACGTAGCGCCGACCCATGCCGACGGCGATCTCGCGCAACGTCATCACGCCATCGGCCGTCAGGTTGTACACCCCGGCGGAATCCGAACAGACGATGCCGGCGCGCAGACACGCCACGACGTCTTCGTCCCAGACCAGGCAGAACGGGGTGTCGACCCCTTCGACCCCGAGCACGAACGGGCGCTCGAACATCGCCGTGATCTGATTCTGCACCCGGGTCCCCAGGATCGTGGACACCCGGAAGATCAGCTGACGCAGCTCCGGGTGTGCCGTTCTGGCTTCCGCGAGCAGATCCTCGACCAATCGCTTGTGCCAGGCATAGGCAAACACCTCGTTGCCGCGGATCTCGTCATCTTCGCGGAGCAGAGGGGGATTGTCCGGATAGTAGCCGTAGGCAGCGCCGCTGCTCGTGTAGACGAGCTTGTCCACCCCGTGAGCGACGCAGGCACGGACCACGTTCGACGTTCCTTCGACATCGACGGCGTACTGCGCATCGCGCCCCTGATCCGGTCGCGGCGTCACGACGGCCGCCAGGTGCACGACCACGTCGGGTTCGTGGATGGCGATCGCCGCGTCGACCTGCCGCGCGCTCGTGATGTCGAGCACCTCGTGCGTGACCCGCGGCAAGGGCGACCGCGGGGCGCGCACGTCGGTTGCGACCACCTCGAGGGTGGGCTCGCCGGACGCCAGGGTCTCGACGAGCATGCGCCCGACGTAACCCTCGGCTCCGGTCACGAGGACGCGGGTCGGTGTCTTGGAATCGGTCTCCGACATGCTCGTCTCAGCGGATGGCGCTCAGCCCTTCGGCTCGGCGTGCAGGTCCTTGAAGTCGCGGAGATTCGGAGCCCACATGTGCGCGACAGGGTCCACGTCTACGTGGATTACGGCTGGCTTCTTCGACGCGATCGAGCGTCGGATCGCCCCGGCGAGGCCTGCCGGGTCGGCCACCCGCTCGCCGTGGGCCCCCATGGCCCTGGCCACCACGTCGAACTCGATCTCCCCGAGGTCCGCGTTGATCGTCTCGTCGGGCCCGAGGGACTTCTTCACCAGCGTCTTGACCGGCCGAAGGGCGAACTGCTGGTTCATCTTCACCATCCCCCACTGCCGATCGCAGAGCACGAGCCAGACGACCGGCAGATCGTGCCGCACCGCCGTCTCTACCTCTTGCAGATGGAAGCCCATCGCGCCGTCGCCGACAATGCAATAGACCTGTCGATCCGGGAACGCCGCCTTGATGCCGAGCGGCTGCGAACAGCCCGCGCCGAGCATCCCCATCTTCGCGGTGGTGACCACCGTCCCCGGCACCCGGACCTGGTGGTAGAAGTTCGCCCAGATCGCGGTGTTGCCGCCGTCGATCACGAGGAACGCGTCGTCGTCGAAGGTCTGCTGTGCCACCGCCGGGACGTGCGCCGGATGCATTGGCACGCCCACATTTTCCCGATGCTTGTCCAGCTCGGCTCGCCGCCCCGCTACATCGTCGCCGAGCGACGCGATCCAGGACTGCCGCCCCTTCCGATCACCCACGGCATCGCGACCTCGGAGCTCGGCGACCACCGCATCGAGGAAGAGGCCGATGTCGGCCCGGACGGCAACGTCTACCGGCCGGTTGTTGCCGATCGTCGTCGCGTCGATGTCCACCTGGATCAAGCGCTGATCCTCGGGACGCGCCCAGTACGGCGCCTTGGCCCACCAGTCGGTCTCTCCGAGCCGCGAGCCGAGGACGAGCACGACGTCGGCCTCGTTCCTCGCTCGGTTCACGGTTGCGACGTAGGGCATCGGGACCGCCCGTACGTTGCGCTCGTCGACCGCTGCACGCCCCCCCCACGAGGTGCACATGCCCGCCTCGAGCACCTCGGCGAGCTCCGCCACCGTCGCAGCAGCGCCCGCATGGACGACCCCGGAGCCGACGTGGATCAGCGGACGCGAAGCCGACGCCAACAAGTCCGCTGCGGCCTCGACCGACGCCGGATGCGGCGGGATCGGATCGAATGCTCGCGACGACGACGCGCTCCGAAACCAGCCCGGCTGCGCCTCGTACGTGCCGTTCATGATGCTCTCGGGGATCTCGAGGTTCACGACCCCGGGCCGGCCGTCCCAGCAGGCGCGCAGGGCCGCACGGGTCAACTCGGCGACTCGCGCCACGCTGCCCACCGGAATCGACAGCTTGGCCATCGCGCCGATCACCTCGGTCTGCGGAAAATACTGGAACGCGCCGCCGCGATCCGGGTAGACGATGCCCTCACGTCGCGACGACGTGATCAGGAGCACCCGGTTGCCCTCCGCCTGCTCGACCGCGACGCCGGGAAGCGCGTTTGCCACCCCTGGGCCGTTGCTCGCCAGGCACACGCCCAACCGACCGCTCACCCGCGCATACGCTCCGGCCATGTGCAGGGCTGACGTTTCGTGCCGCGGTGTGATGAAATCCATCCCATACCGCCCGAGGGTCCCGTAGAAGCCGAAGTATGTCCCGTCGATGATCCCAAAGACGTGTCCGACACCCTCCTCGGCGAGGATCCGTGCGACGATCTCGCCGCCCCGCACCATGTCCTTTCCCCGCACGCGATCGACGGCGTTACTCAGCAAGCTGGCCATGAGTCCCTCTCGGTGAACGGTTGCCTGAATGCTCGTTCTATGGCAGATTCTGACCGATCGGTCAAACACGCTCTCGACCGACCACCCCAAGAGCGGGAGGCTCGCACGTGGCGCACGAAGGAAGCACCAGGCATACGATTCTCGAAGTCGCGGACGATCTGTTCGCTTCCCGCGGCTACGACGCCGTGTCGATCCGCAACATCGCAGCGTCGGCTGGCGTCGCCAAGGCGGCGGTGTTCTATCACTTCGCGACGAAGGACGACCTCCACGCGGCTGTGCTCGAGCGCTACTACCGGGCCCACGAGACCGCGCTGGCCGAGGCGCACGCCCCGGGCGATGACCTCGCCGAGAGCCTGCATCGACTGCTCGATGCGTACCTCGACTTCGCTTCGGACAACGTGCGCTACATGCGCATGGTCCAACGCATGGTCGCCGGCGGCGGTGGCGACCTGGCGGTGGTGGAGGGGAACCTGGGGGTGTTGCTCGGCGCCATCGAGCAGGCGATCGCCCCGATCACGCCGGCGGACGGGCCTCTCGCCGCCAGGCAGTTCTTCGTGACGCTCAGCGGGGCGGTCATCAACTACTTCACGTACGCGCCCGCGCTGGCGGCGGCGTGGGACCAGGATCCGCTCGGCGAAGCTGCCGTCGGGGAGCGACGGGCCCACCTCCACTGGCTGGTCGACGTCCTGCTCGAGGGTCTCGAGAGCACCGTGGCCCCCGCCTAGCACGCCCGCTCGACGAGATGGGTCGTCCGGCCTTCGGACCGACCGGCGTGGGCCGGCGTGGGCCGGCGGCGTGGGTCGACACGGGTAGCGACGTGACGCTACACTCACCCCGAGCAGTCGCCCGTCCGGTGAGTTGGCCCCGCCCCGAGACGTCGGTGAGCCAGTCCCATCGCGTCGACAGTCAGACCGTCGCGGGCAGGCCGGGAACCGGCGAAGCGTCCGCTCGTCACCATGGCCCGTTGAAGAGATGACATCGAGCGATCGCACCGACCTCGTGCTGATCGAGACCCTGAACGCGGACATCTGGCGTCACCATCGCGCCGAGTACTTCCCCTATCTTCTCGCCCTCGCCGACACGATCGGCTGCACCGCCCGGTGGCTGGTCCTTCCGATCACCGGCGAAGACATGCATGTGGGCGCGCGGTACTCGGTCGCGCTGCCCGAGGGCGTGCGCGACGAGCTGGCGACGGTGCTCGGGGAACTCCGTCCGGCGCTGATCGTGTTCCACGACCGGCCGTCCGACGCCTTCGCCGACTTCGTCTCGACGGCGGCGGGCGGTGCCCGGGTGGCCGATCTGACAGGCGCATCGGAGCCGATCCGCCGCTGCGCCGACCTGGCGAGGTTGCTCGGACTCCCCGCGCCCCCGGACGAGACCCCGGAGTTTCTGCTCGACCTCGCGCACCCGCGCTTCGATCGGCAGGGCCTGTCGGATGTCTCGCTGGCGGACCAACCCGTGCGGCTGGCCGGCATCTCGGGCTGCAACTACCGGAGATCGATCGCGGAGAACCCGATCTTCGCCGACGTGGATGACCCCGAAGTGCTGCAACACCGGGGCTGCTCGTTCTGTGGTCGCGCGGTCCGCGATCCGTCCGAGGACGCCCACACCTACCAGCGGGCGCTGCGGCAGATCACGGCACACCAACGCGACACCGCCCCCTTCGACGGTCGCTACGAATACATCTTCGAGGACTTCGCCGGGGAACTCTGGCGTTTCCTCGACGCTGCGATGACCGCCGGGATCCGTCCGTCGACCTTCACGACGATGGTCCGGGCCGATCAGCTCGTCCGCGGCCACGAGAGAATGGAGCGGCTGCTCGCGCAGATGCGCGACGGCGACCACGGCCTGACGCTCATCTCGATCGGCGCGGAGAACTTCTCGCCCGAGGAGAACCTGCGTTTCAACAAGGGCGTGACCCCCGAGCGATTGTGGAAGTGCGCCGACCTGATCGACGACTGGTACGAGCGCTTCCCCGACACCTTCGATTGCCCGGACCCCGGCTACTTCTCCGTCATCCTCTTCACGCCGTGGACGACACCGGACGACCTCCGCGCAAACATCACCGCCGCCCGACGCCTCGGTGCGAGCTGGCTGCGGGGCGCGATGGGTACCCGGCTGCAGCTGATCTTCGAGACCCCGATCGTCCAGCTGGCCCGTCGCGACGGACTCACCGATCGCCGAGGCAAGGCCCTCGACGACGTCGTCGCGCTCTGCGTCAGCGATCCAAACGTCGCCGAAGTCCCCTGGCGGTTCGCAGACGAGCGAACGGCCCGTGCACACGAGCTGCTGGTCCGACTGGAGCCGGACGACAACGCACACGCATTCTCCAGAGACGAGCCGCTCTGCCGCGAGGTCGCAGCCCAACGCAAGCGGCTCCCGATCCGCCTCGCCTCCGACTACGTGGAGCTCTGCGGCGCCGTTCTCGATGCGGTGGAAGCGGTGGGGCCCGCCGTGCCAGCGCCCGACGTCTTCGCGTGGATCGGCGAACACGCGTCGGACTACCGGCCGGCCGAGCTACCCGATGAGTCGGACCGACCGGGCGGCGAGAGCGAAGAGGACTCGGGTGTGGCGCCCTTTCATCTCGTCCACCTCGCCCAAGGCGCTCCGGCGGTGCGGCCGCAATTCTCCGACGGACGGGAACTGGCCAAGCCGGTCGGATTTCTCGAGGCGTCCCACGCGGTCGGGTTCCCGGGCTCGGAGAAGGCGATCGCCCTTGCCGACACCGAGTCCGGCGACGTCGTCTGCAGCTTCGGTCCGGTGTCAGGGTGCGCGGTGAGCTGGGCCATCCTCGTGCACGGTCCTGACGGTCCCCACGCCCTGAGTGTGCCTGGCGGCGGTGACGCGGGACCTGGCACCATCTGCTGCGTGGCGGGCGGGGCGCCCTCGGACGCCTATCTCACGTTCGTTCGGAAAGAGAACGGGACGTCCGAGCCTCTCGACGCACCGCTGGCGCCGAGCAGCATCGGACGATGCACCGCGGGTGGCGACGACACCATCAGCCTGGAGGTCGCGCCGGCCGCCGAACCACAGGCCCGCGCCGCCTACGTCGTTCCGGTCGACGACGGGCACGTGACGCCGGTGCTCCTGACGACGGGGGAGAACGGGGAGCCGAGGGTCCACGTCGTCCGACCTGATGGCGGCCTCGCGGCGATTCCCCCGCGCCGCGGCGCAAGTGCGACCACCGGCGGGCAATGACGGGGAGAGTCGGCCTGTCGCCACGGACCATCGAGCAGGCGAACGCACCCATGGCGTCGACAGCGTGGTGCCCCCGCAGGCCGGACGCTCGTCGTGGGTCGACACGGGTAACTCGGTGGCGCTAGACTCGCCTGCGGAGCAGTTGTCCGTCCGGCGAGTCGGCCTCGGTGCCGAGACCTCGGTGAGCGAGTTCGATCGCGTCGACGGCCGTGCCCGACGCGGCCGCCCAGGGACCCGGCGACGCGTCCGCTCGTCACAGTGGCCGGTTGAGTAGATGACATCGAGCGACCGCACCGACCTCGTGTTGATCGAGACCCTGAACGCGGAGCGTTGGCGGCACCACCGCGCCGAGTACTTCCCCTATCTGCTCGCGCTCGCCGACGCGGTCGGCTGCACCGCCCGGTGGGTGGTTCTCCCGATCCCAGACCGGGACATGCACGTCGGCGCGCGGTACTCCGTGGCGCTGCCCGAGGGCGCACGGGACGAATTCTCGGCGCTCCTGGCGGAGCTGCGCCCCGCGCTGATCGTGTTCCACGACCGCCCGTCGGTCGAGTTCGCGGAGTTTGTGTCGACCGCGTCCGGGGGGGGCCGGGTCGAAGACCTGGCGAGCGCCTTGGAGCCCAGCACTCGCAACGTCGACCTGGCGCAGCTCCTCGATCTCCCCGCGCCTCCGGAAGACGCGCCCGAGCTCCTACTCGATCTGGAGCGTCCGCGCTTCGACCGGATCGCGCTGTCGGGGGCCTGCCTCCCGGACCAGCCGGTACGACTCGCCGGTGTCTCCGGCTGCAACTACCGACGATCGATCGCCCAGAACCCGATCTACGCGGGGATGGACGACCCTACGGTTCTGAACCACCTGGGGTGCTCGTTTTGTGGGCGGGCCCTGCACGGTCCCGCCGACGACGTTCACACCTACCGCCGCGCATTGCGGCAGATCATCGCGCATCAGCGGGACACGGCTCACTCCGAGGGTCGCTACGAGTACATCTTCGAGGATTTCGCCGGAGAGCTGTGGCGCTTCCTCGACGAGGCGATGCACGTGGACATCCGGCCGTCGACGTTCACGACGATGGTCCGGGCCGACCAGCTCGTCCGGTCCCCAGACCGGATGAACCGGTTGCTCGAGCAGATGCGCGAAGGGAACCACGGTCTGACGCTCATCTCGATCGGCGCCGAGAACTTCGCTCCGGAAGAAAACCTGCGGCTGAACAAGGGCGTCACGCCCGAGCGCCTGTGGGAGTGTGTCGACCTGATCGACGGATGGCGCGAGCGCTTCCCGCAGACGTTCTCCTGCCCGGACACCGGCTACTTCTCGGTGATCCTGTTCACGCCGTGGACCCGGCCGGACGACCTCCGGGAGAACATCGCCGCGGCCCGGCGGCTCGGCGCGGGTTGGTTGCGTCGGGCGATGGGAACGCGGCTCCAGCTGATCTTCGACACGCCGATCGTAGCGCTCGCTCGTCGCGATGGCCTGACCGATCGGCGGGGAGAGGTACTCGACGATGTCGTCGCACTCTGCGTCAGCGATCCGGACGTCGCCGAGGTGCCCTGGCGTTTCGCCGACGATCGGGTCGCGCGGGCGCACCGGCTGCTCGTCCGGCTCGACCCCGACGACAACGCGCACGCGTTCGCCAGAGACGAGGAGCTCTACCTCGACGTCACCGCCCATCGGCAGCGCCTGCCGCGCCGGCTCGCCTCCGACTACATCGAGCTCTGCGCCGCCATCGTAGACGCGGTCGAGGCGCTCGGGCCCGGCGCCCCTGTGTCCGATGTCTTCGCGTGGATCGACGAGCGCGCGTCCGAGTATTGGCCGGACAACCCCGACGGCGCATCGGGCACCGGTGACGGCGGTCCGGACGGCGCGGCGGGCCGCGCGCCTTTCCATCTCGTGCACCTCGCGGGCGGGGGCCCGGCGGTCCTGCCGCAGGTTCCGGACGGACCCGAGCTGGCCAGACCGGTCGGCTTCCTCGATGCCACCCACGCGATCGGCTTCCCGGGCTCGACTGCCTCTATCGACCTCGCGGACCATCGATCGGGCAACGTCGTCTGCAGTTTCGGGCCGGTACCCGGCGACGAGGTGAGCTGGGTCGTCGTCGTCCATGGCCCCGACGGCCCCCGTGCGCTGAGCGTCCCCGAAGGTGGCCAGTCGGCGCGCGGCGCGATCTGCTGCGTTTCGGGCGGGGCGCCCTCGGCTGCCTACCTCACATTCGTTCGACACGACGACCAGACGCTCGAACGCCTCGACGCGCCCCTGGCGGCAGCGAGTATCGGTCGATGTAGCGGCCGCGGCGTCGACGCGATCAACTTGGAGGTCGCGACGACCGACAACCCCGATCGCCGCGCCGCCTTCCTCGTCCCCGTCAGCGACGAACACGTGACGCCCGTGTTCGTGACGACCGCCGCCAACGGAGTCCCGCGAGCACACGTCGTCCGGCCCGCCGGCCGCCTGGCGGCGCTTCCCGCCTCCGCCGGCGCAGCCACGCCGGTCGACCCGGACGCCGAGGAGTACACCGACTCGCCGTGCGACGTCCGCGTCCGCACGGTGAACCTGTCACGCGGCGTGGGCCCCGTGGTGCTGAGTACCGGCGGACCGGACCAGGTGTTGGCCCGCGAAGTCGGCTTCCTCGCGCCAGCCCTCACCTTCGACATCAACTCCGGCGCACCCCAACTCGAGGCGCTCCGTAGTGATGACCTCCGCCTCGTGGCCCGAAGGGCGCAGCGATTCGAGTCGCGCCGAAACTACGTCGCCGTGCTGATCGACACGACCGACGCCCCGCAACTCTTCATCGCGGCAGACGCCACCGAGCTCCCCGATGGGTGCGGTGCGCTGCGCGTGTGGTGCGGCAGCGCCAGGTTGAACGGACTCGCCGCCGTCGACCGAACCGACGCCGATGCACCGGCCGTGGTCGCCGAACGACTCGAGGTCGACCGCATGCCGCCCGCGGCGACCGTACCGGCGGGTCGGAGGACTGTCCTCCTCTCCGGACCTCGGATCCCGGGCGGGAACGTCTCGTTCTGGGTCGACGTCGTCCCTGGCGAGACTTGCGATGCATTCGTCATGTGTGGCGACGGCGACGCGCCCTTTGCCGTCGTCTCGGCTCTTTCCGGAGGATTCGACATTCGCGGGACCAGCCCGCTCGACGACTGATCCGCCGCTGCGACCCGCCGTAGCGGAGCGCGTTCCGACCTCTCGGTGACAACCCTCGCCTCAATCCGGCCAGCCCGGCCGACGACGACTCAGATGACCGACACGCCAATCCTCGGAATCTCCGCCTTCTACCACGACGCCGCCGCGTGCCTCGTTCGCGGCTCGACGATCGTGGCGGCTGCTCAGGAGGAGCGATTCACGCGCGAGAAGCACGACCGCGCGTTTCCCGCGAACGCGATCCGGTATTGCCTCGACGAGGGTGGACTGACGGCGGCCGACCTCGAGTACGTCGCATTCTACGAAAAGCCCCTGCGCCGGTTCGAGCGGCTGATCGAGACCTACGTGACCACCGCGCCCCTGGGCGTGCGGTCGTTCACGCTGGCGACCGGCGCGATGGTCAACGAGAAGCTCGCCGTGCCACGTCTGATCGACGAGGGACTCGGCGGCGACTTCACCGGTCCGATTCTCTTCCCCGACCATCACGAGTCCCACGCAGCGAGCGCGTTCTTCCCGTCTCCGTTCGAGCGCGCGGCGATCATCACCGCCGACGGCGTCGGCGAGTGGACCACCACGAGCATCGGCATCGGGGAAGGCAACCAGGTTCGGATGCTGCGGGAGATCCGGTTCCCCCACTCCCTCGGGCTCCTGTACTCAGCGTTCACCTACTACACGGGGTTCCGGGTGAACTCCGGCGAGTACAAGCTCATGGGGCTGGCCCCCTACGGTCAGCCGCGATTCCGGGACGTGATCCTCGACGAGTTGATCGACCTGCGCCCCGACGGCTCGTTCCGGCTGAACATGCGCTACTTCGACTACTGTGCCGGGTTGCGCATGACCAACTCCCGGTTCGACAAGCTGTTCGGGGGGCCGCCGAGACGCCCGGGGGATCCGATCGACGAGCGCCACATGGACGTCGCCGCCAGCGTCCAGTCGGTCGTCGAAGAAGCGGTACTCCGCCTCGCACACGAAGCCCGCCGCCTCACCGGAGAGCAGGCGGTTTGCCTGGCCGGTGGCGTGGCATTGAACTGCGTCGCGAACGGGCGCGTGCTCCGCGAAGGGCCGTTCGAAGACATCTGGATCCAGCCCGCCGCCGGCGACGCTGGAGGGGCAGTCGGGGCGGCGCTGGCGGCCTGGCACGTCGCGCTCGACAACCCCCGCACCGCCGTCGCCGGCGACGCCATGCAGGGCGCCCGCCTCGGTCCCGCCTACGGCGACGACGAGGTGCACGCGACACTCCGCGAGCTCGGCGCGGTATTCGAGGCCGTCGACGAAGACGCCGCGCTGACCGCGACCGCCGCCATGCTCGCCGAAGGGCAGGTCGTGGGCTGGTTCCAGGGCCGCATGGAGTTCGGCCCCCGGGCGCTCGGCGGGCGCTCGATCCTCGCCGATCCGCGAGACCCCGGCGTGCAGTCGCTGGTGAACCGCAAGATCAAGTACCGGGAGAGCTTCCGCCCCTTCGCGCCGGTGGTCCGACGCGAGCGCTGCGCGGAGTATTTCGATCTGACGTCGGAGAGCCCGTACATGCTCCTCGTCGCCCACGTCGCCGAGTCTCAGCGCCTGGAGACCGACACGGCAGCCGGCGAAGACACGACCGACATCCCCGCTCGGCTGCGGCGACAACGCTCCACGATTCCCGCGGTGACCCACGTCGACTACTCCGCCCGCGTCCAGACCTGTGACCGGGAGCGCGACCCGCGGCTCCACGCGCTGTTGGGTGCCTGGGAGGAGAAGAGCGGCTGCGGCGTGCTCCTCAACACGAGCTTCAACGTCCGCGGAGAGCCGATCGTGTGCACGCCGGGAGACGCATACCGCTGCTTCATGGCAACGGAGATGGACGCGCTCGTCATCGGGAACACCATCCTCCGCAAAGACGACCAGCCCGCATTCGACACCGGCGACCGGACCTTCGCCCCGGACTAGGGCACCAGCCAGGACGCCGGACCGACCCGAGCGCCTCGATGCCCACTGCCGCCATCCCGCTCCGAAGACACATCAGGTACAAGGGGCGCTGGGGCTACGTCGTGACAGCCCCGGGCCCCGACCGGGTTCCCCTCTGGGACTGTTATCGCGCCGCCAGCGGAGACCACTACAACGACACGACCGGATGTGGAGAGGACACCCCCGCCGGCCTGGTGGGTTACCTCTTCACCACCCCGCAGCCGGGCACCCACCCGCTCTACCGCTGCGCGTGGGAGACACGACCGGGGCGCATCAACCACATCACGGGCTCCGATTGCGCGGAGCTCCCGACCGAGGCGCTGCTGGGTTACGCATACGACTGAGCGCTCCGAGCACCCCGCGGACCATCCTCGACACCCGGTCCTCCCACACCGCGCAGCGTTGACGCTGGTCCGGCTACGCCGTAACTTGTCGAGCGTGAACACGCCGGTCGGAGTTCCCATGGCACGACAGATCAAGCGGCGCGGACTCGCAGCCGAGTTCTGGCTCTTCCTCCGCGAGAACAAGAAGTGGTGGATGACGCCGATCCTGCTCGTCTTCGTGCTGTTGGCCGCGGTCGTGGTCCTCGGCTCGACCGGCGCGCTGCCGTTGATGTACACGCTCTTCTGAGGCGACCACGGTGGCACTGATACGGCTCGATCGCTCGCCTCCCCGCCGCGTGCTGCGAACGTTCGGCATCTCCCTCGCCGCAACCGGTTGGTTGATCGGAGCGCTCCTCGCATTCGGCCGAGATGCCGAGACCGCCGGCGCGTTGATCGCAGGGGTCGCGACCCTGCTCGGCCTCGTCCCCCTCGTCGCTCCCGGCACACGAGCAGCCCGGGCCGTGTACATCGGCGTCAGCGTGCCCGGACTCGCCGTCGGCAACGTCGTCGGAGTCGTGCTCGTAGGAATCGTCTTCTACACCGTGGTCACCCCCATCGGACTCATCCGCCGCGTCACGTCCAAACACCCCTTCGGACGCCCCGGCCAGGAGTCCTACTGGACCGACGCAAAGCCGCCACGAGACCGCGACAGCTACGAACTCCAGTTCTAGGCCGAGAACACATCGGTGGAGTGGGACTCGAGGGCTTCTGCGACGAGGGCGAGCAGAGCTTGTCGGTTGTCGGAGTCGAGCGGGGTCTCGTCGAGATAGGCGATGGCGGCGCGGCCAGCAGTGCAGTAGGCGGGCCCGCCATCGGCGGCGGCGCTGATGCAGAGGCCGAGTGTCTCCCCGTTGCGTCGGAGGCGGATGGCGAGGACGGGCGGCTCCCCGTCCGTGAGCCACTCGGCGAGCTCTTCTACGACGGCGCCCTGGAGGTCGAACGGCGGGCGGTCGCCGTCACCTTCGAAGAGCGCCCGCGCGCGGGCCATCCAGCGCGGCAGGCCGTCGGACGACGGGACCTCCGATGGGGTGGGAGCTGCTGTGGGCTCGTCCGGCCGGGTCTCCACCGGCTCGTGATCGCTCGCTGACGACCTGGCGTCCGTGCCGGGTCCGCCTGACGAAACCAGGGTCTCCCAGAGGCGTTCCAACAGGTCGCTCGGGGACGCGTCCGCCATCGCCTCGGCCGCATCGACCAACCGGGCGAGGGCTTCGGCTTCCTCGAGCTCGACATCGGGGAATCGGTCGCGAAGCCGCTTCAGGGTCGCCTCGACGGCGTTCCCCACGACGGCGCCGCGGCCGGGGAAGAGCGCCGCGAGTGCCTCGTGGACCGCGGCGACTTCACGGTGACGGAATCGCCACCGAAGCGCGTCCTCGCCCCAGGCGGTGATGCAGATCGCGTCGAACGGACTGGGCGGTTCGTCGGCCTCCAGGAGCAATCCATCGGCACGGGCGAGGCACTCGAGCGGGGTCCCTTCGCGCAGGAGCAACACCGACGTGAGCATCGTGTATTGCTCTCGAAGCCCGAGTCGCCGGATCTCGGACGCGTTGATCCGCAGGTCTGCGAGCCGGGTCCACGGGGTGAAGACGATCATCCCGTATCCGCCGTGGCGCTGGAAGTAGAAGGTCTGCGGCCACGACTCCTCCAACTCCGTCAGCGCGACGGTCGCCTGCTCGATCTGCTGCGGACTCACCCCTTTGTTGAACCGAAGGTTCTCGTCCGGCGAGAAGTTCTCGAGTCCGATCTGCCAGAAGTGAAGGCGATGACCGGCTTCGGCCAGCTGGGGCAGCCACTGCCGAACCGACGGCTCGGCAGTCAGGAACTCGTCGACCCGGCACGAAAAAAAGAGATCGACCGGCGGGATGCCGAGCGCGAGCATCTCCGAGAACACGTCGCCGATCCAGCGGAGCATCGGCGCGACGAACATCAGGAACCGGGACCGGCGACTCTCCGCGCTCGTCGTCTCGTGGTACCGCCGCAACTGCCCCACGACGTGCGCGACGGCGACCTCGCGGTCGAGGACAGCGCCCTCGACGCCGCCGTGACGCTGGCAGAACGTGCAGCCGCCCTTCCATCCCGCGAACTCTCCCGACATCCCCTCGAACACCGGGTTCCGCTCGATCGAGCGCGTGTAGAGGCACGCGGGGTTGATGAAAATCGGCACGAAGTGGTCCGCGGTCGGATTCCCCGGGTCCAACCGGCAGGACGCGTAGTCGGGCTCCTCGTCTTCCAGCAGAGCCCAGGGCGACCCGCCTGCCTCTCCTGAGGCGCCCCAACGCCCGACCCAGGCGACCAGGCGCCGCCAGAGGCCCCCGCCCGCGACGCCGGAACCTGCAACCTCAGGCCTGGTCTCCCGATCCTCTTCGAGGCCGAGCAGCACGGACACGCTCCAGATCGTCGTGTCTTCGTAGAGCGTGCCCGGCGGCGTCGTGCGGCGGATGTCCGGACAGGCAGCCGCCAGGGCCGCCGACGTCGACGCACCCAGCCGTTCGTTCGTGACGAGCACCGTCGGCCCGAAATCCGTGATCGCGCCAACCAGCAGCTGCAATCGGTCGCTCGGCAACTCCACTTCCCATGGGTGCACCGGTCGCGCTTCCCGGCCGGCGGCGATCGACACCCAACGGGTCTCGAATCCGTTTCGCCGCGCGAAGCCCTGGAAGTAGGGAAAGCGACGGATGCGGTGTTGATGGAGCGGGTCGTCGTTGAGGAACTCGACCAGCAGCAATCGGGGCTTCATCAGCGGCTCGCCGGTTCGCACGATCGTGGCTCACGCTAACCAGAGCCCCTGAGGCTGTCAAACCGACGAGCACCCCAACACGCGCCTTGACAGCTGCCTACCGATCGGTAGGCTCTCGTCAACCGAACGGTAGACAAGCCTGCCGCCGGCCCGGATCTCGTCGCGCGCACGTCAGAGTCGATTGGAGAATCTCATGAGCGTCCCAACCCGTTTCGTGCTCCAGCAGGGGCCCGTGCTCGCTGGACTCGCCCGGACCGCAGCGACGGTGGTCGGCCAACGATTCCGCTCACCCGACGCCAGCGCGATGCCAACCGTGCCGGGGAGAGAGTTCGCCGTCGAGCTGCCCCCCCGTCCCGCCGACCTGGTTGCCGCCTACGTGCGACACGTCGGCGGCAACCCCTCGACGTACCGCGATCACCTCCCGCCACACTTCTTTCCCCAGTGGGGCTTCGGCCCAGCCTCCCGGACCCTCGTAGGGCTGCCCTACCCGCTCGCGCGCGCCATGAATGGCGGTTCGACGGTCGAGGTCCGCGCGCCGCTGCCGATCGACGAACCCCTGACCGTCACCGCCCAGATCGTGAACATCGACGACGATGGGTACCGGGCGATCATCGACCAACGCATCGTCAGCGGCACCGCATCGGTTCCGGAGGCCATCGAGGCACACCTCCTCGTCTTCATCCCGCTGAAGAAGCGCGAGGGCGGCAAAGGCAAGAAGCGCAAGACCGGACCAACCGTCCCCGGTGACGCGCAGGAGATCGGCTTCTGGAAACTGCGCTCCGACGCCGGACTCGACTTCGCCAAGCTGACCGGTGACTTCAACCCGGTGCACTGGATCACGGCGGCCGCGCGCGCCTCGGGTTTCCGCAACACGATCCTGCACGGCTACGCCACGATGGCCCGCTCCTGGGAGGGGCTCAACCAGAATCGGTACAAGGGCGGCGGCGACATCCGACGCTTCGAGGCCCGCTTCACCCGGCCGCTCGTCCTTCCGGCACGCGTCGGGCTCTACACGGCCGAGGTCGACGGGCAGAAGCACGTCTGGGTCGGCGACGCCCCCGGTGGCACCGCCTACATGACCGCCACCTACGAAACCTGATCGCCCGAATGTACGGGCGAGGC
Organism: uncultured Myxococcales bacterium; assembly: GCA_964520965.1. Lineage (GTDB taxonomy): Bacteria > Myxococcota_A > Bradymonadia > REDH01 > REDH01 > CAZFPM01. The sequence continues at coordinate 24,625 of CAZFPM010000028.1, read as the reverse complement.
ATGCCTCGCCCCCACGCGCAGCGTGGCCCCCCAACAGCCATCCTTCGTCCCCACGCCTCGCCCCCCAAGCCCAAACCTCACCACGGTCCCGGCTTCGCCCCCTCCCACCGAGGAAGACCGATGTCAGACTTCCTGCTGGAGCTCTCCAAGAACCCCCAGGCCCGCCGTTTCGTGAAACAGCTCGGCCTGCCCATCCCCATGCCGCAGGTGCTCGCCCGTCCCCGCAGCCCCCGCGAAGAAGCCCCCCTCGCCGATCGTGATGTCGCAGTGTTCACTGCCGCAGGCAGCAAGCTCGCGCTCCCGATCAGCACCGCGCTCGCCCGCGCGGGCGCGCACGCCCGCTTCGCCGCCCCCGCACAAGTCGTCGACGACCTGCGCGAGCCGGGCGAGGCCTACGGGCGCGTGCCCTCCCGACTCGATCTCGACCAGCTCGAAGACCAGCGCTTCCACGCCCTCGTCTTCGACGCCTCCACCCTCGAGACCCCGGCCGACCTGGGCGCCGTCCAGGCCTTCTTCCAACCGCTGATGCGCCGGCTTCGCCGCTGCGGACGTATCGTCTTCGTCGGACGCCCCGTCGACGCCACGAAGTCCGCTGACGCGGCCGCCGCCCGTCATGCACTGACCGGCCTCGTCCGGAGCGTCGGCAAGGAGATCGGAAAGGCCGGCTCCACGGCGAATCTCATCGTCGTCGACAACGGGGCCGAAGATCGAATCGAGGGCCCCCTCCGCTTCCTCGCTGGCGACCGCTCGACCTACGTCGACGCCCAGGTCCTCCGGGTCTCGAAGCGCGTCAGGGCACCCAAGGCCTCGTCCCTCGCCGCGCCCCTCGCCGGCAAGACCGCCCTCGTCACCGGCGCAGCTCGCGGGATCGGCGCCGCAACCGCGCGCGTCCTCGCGGCCGAGGGCGCGCATGTCCTCTGCCTCGATCGCCCCGACGACGCCGGCCCCGCATCGCAGCTCGCCCGGGAGATCGGCGGCTCCGTCGTCGGCGTCGATATCACCTCGCCCGACGCCGCCCGCGCCATCGCCGACGCCGCCCCACGCGGGCTCGACGTGGTCGTCCACAACGCGGGCATCACCCGAGACAAGACCCTGCGCAATATGAAGCGCGAGGCCTGGGACCTCACCATCGACGTCAACCTCGGCGCCGTCACCCGGCTCACCCAGGCCCTCCTCGACGGCGAGACCATCAACGCCGGCGCCCGCATCGTCTGCCTCTCGTCCATCGCCGGCATCGCCGGAAACATGGGCCAGACGAATTACGCCGCCGCCAAAGCCGGCGTGATCGGGTTCGTCCGCCACATGGCCCCCAGCCTCGGCAAGCGCAACATCACCATCAACGCCATCGCCCCCGGGTTCATCGAAACCCGCATGACCGCCACCATCCCCGTCGCGATCCGAGAAGTCGCCCGGCGAATGAACTCCCTCGGACAAGGCGGCCAACCCTCCGACGTCGGCGAAGCCATCACCTTCTTCGCCCTCCCCAACTCCCACGGCCTCACCGCCCAAACCCTCCGCGTCTGCGGCCAATCTCTGGTCGGGGCGTGAGCAGGGCGGATCGTGGGGCTCTGCCCCGAGACCGAACGTCACTCCTTCCTCTCACTCGCAGATTTTCTCATGGCTACTCGGTCTTCGGTGCGGCGCGCGGTTGTGGTTGGTGGGGTTCGGACGCCTTTCGTGAAGGCGTTTGGGCCGTTCATGGAGATGGACACGATCGCGTTGGGTGGGGAGGCGACGCGGGCGTTGATCGAGCGGACGAATCTGGGTGCGCGGATGATCACGACGATGGCCAACGAGCTGGTCGAGCGTGACGGAGAGCTCGCGCTCCTCGGCATCTGCGCGGCGGGCGGGCTCGGCGCGAGCGGGGTGTTGGAGCGGGTCTAGAGAGCTGGTCGCGAGCCTGGACCGAGCGAGCGCTCTTGTTCAGTTCTCTGGCGCGAGGCGGCGCCGAGCGTGGGAGGGGTACGGGCACGGGCCGCGGCACACCGTGCGCGCCCACAGCGACACACACTGTATGTGCGTGTAATAGCAGCAAATTCCCCGCTCTTTCGTTGCCGCACTGGGGGCGATGTGTTACTCAGATCGAACGGTGACCCGCGGAGACGCCCCATGACGACCACAATCGACGAACTCGATCGCATCGCGAAGACCCTCTACCCGATGCGGTTTCCGCGTCGGTTCGCCATCGAGCTATGCGCGGACTGCAACCTGAACTGCTCGATGTGCCACCACGATCAGATGGTGCGGCCGAAGGGCGTGATGCCCTTCCCGCTCTTCCAGAAGATGGCGGACGAGATGGCGGCGGAAGCGCCGGAGTGCCAGCTCTGGATCTCCTTTTGCGGTGAGCCCTTCCTGGAGCCCGAGCTCCTCTTCAAGGTGATCCGCTACGCGAAGGAGGTCGGGCTGAAGTCGGTCAACGTGAACACGAACGGGCAGCTGCTGACCCCGGACCTCGCGGACCCGCTCCTCGAGTCCGGCGTCGATCTGGTCGTGTTCGGGATCGACGGCTTCGAGAAGGAGACCTTCGAGGCGGTCCGGGTGAACGCGGAACGGGACACGGTCTACGCGCAGGCCGAGCATCTGCTGAAGCGCCGCGACGCGCTGGGGCTCGATACCGAGATCCAGGTCCAGTTCATCTTCATGGAGGGGAACGAGGCCGAGTTCGAGCAGTTCCAGCCCTACTGGCTCGAGCGCGGCGCGGTGGTGAAGGCCCGCCGGATGCTCAGCTGGGGCGCCCGCTTCGAGACGGGGCTCGACATCGCGCAGGACCACCGAATCGCCTGCCCGTGGGCGGTGACGATGATGCACGTGTTCTGGGACGGGCGGGTTCCGCGCTGCCCGGGCGACACCGAGGGCGACGAGGGGGTCGGCAACGTCTGGCAGCACTCACTGGTGGACCTCTGGGCCGACCTCGGAAAGTACCGGACACTTCACCTGGCGCACCGCTTCGACGAGCTCCCCGAGCGCTGCCAGTCGTGCACCGACTGGATGACCGGATCTGCCGAGCGGATCCGGCCCGGCAACATCGTCGATACGGTCGAGGCGACCCCCTGAGAGGGTGCGAGGCTCCGCCTCGCGCTCCGCCAGAGGGCACGCCCTCTGGACTCCCGCGGGAATTGCTGCGCAATTCCCTATTGGTAGGCTCCTGGAGCGGGGCCGGAAGTGTCACGCGACAGCGTGAATGACCAGGGCGCGAGAGGTTTCCGTGAGCACACTCTTTCTCTGTGGAGCCGGCAACTCCGAGGGCGTACGGCTGGCGATGATCCTGCAACGCGAGCAGGGACGCTGGGACCGCATCGTCCTGCTGGACGACGATCCGGAGATCATCGGCAAGGACCGCATCGGCGTGCCGATCGTGGGGCCCTTCGACGACCTCGCCAACGCCGACGCCGGTGCCGACCAGGTCGTGAACCTCGTCGCCCGGACGACCCGCGGTCGATGGAAGGCCCGGGAGCGCATCGCGAGCTTCGGAATCCCCTTCGCCCAGCTGTTGCATCCGAACGTCGACATCTTCGGCGCCGACCTCGCCGACGACGTGATCGTCTACCACAACGCGACCATCGGTCCGGAGGTCGTCCTCGGCCAGGGCTGCGTGGTGTTCATGGGCGCCGTCGTCGGCCACGAGTGCGTGGCGGATGCCGGCTGCGTCATGGCCGCGAACAGCGTGCTGAACGCGCGGGTACAGCTCGGAAAACGCGTCTACATCGGCACGAATTCGGCGACGATCCCGGAGATCGAGATCGGCGACGACGCGACCGTCGCGGCCGGCTCGGTCGTCGTCCGTCACGTCGGCGCCGGCGAGACGGCGATGGGTGTGCCCGCCGAGAATCTCTCCCCGCACGCCCCGGCGGAGCCTGCAGCGATTCCGCGCGCGCGCCGTGCGGGCAAGACGACGACGGATCCGGCGGTGAAAGCGGCGATCGTCACGATCTGGTGCGAGGTCCTGAAGAAGCCCGAGATCGACGACAACGCCTCCTTCTTCGAGATCGGCGGCGACAGCCTGAAGGCCTTGATGATGCGCGAGCAGGTCAAGGCGGTGCTCGGCGCCGATCTCGGGGTGACCGACGTCTTCAAATACCCGACCGCGCGCTCGCTCGCGGCGTACGTTTCGGCCATGGGCGTCGAGGCCCCCGCGGGGGCCGAACCGGCATCCGATCGAGCCTCGAAGCGGGCCAACGCGATGCGCCGCCGTCGCGGCAGAACATAGCCGAAAAATGGTCTTGACCGTCCGGGTTGGGGTGCCTTATACACCGCCTTCCCCGGAGGCATCGTCCTTCGCTGTTCCTCGGGGATCGTCTAATGGCAGGACAGCGGTTTCTGGTGCCGTCAATCTAGGTTCGACTCCTAGTCCCCGAACTTACCAGAGTGCGTCTCTGACAATTTTGCCGCGTTCGTCTAGAGGCCTAGGACGCCGGCCTCTCACGCCGGTAACACGGGTTCGAATCCCGTACGCGGTACCTCAAACAAGAGCCTGGAATCAGCAATGATTCCGGGCTCTTGTGCGTATTGACGGCCTGGCGGGTCATGGGACGCCGCCCGTACGCACCCGGCGCATCGTTGGCGGGAAACAGCTTAGATAACAGCTGCTTGCGGTTTCTGTCGGCGCAGGCAAGAAGATGGCCGCTGCCCAGATGCTGCCACGAATCTGGCGGCAGGCTTAGGCGGCGGCGCGGATCTCCGCTGACTGCGCGGACCCGCGGCCCTGTGAGCCATGGTTGCACCGCCGCCGATCTGCACTTGGGACCGTCCGGAGTCACCGGCGCTCCAAGCGCCCTCGTCACCTGGCGCACGCGCGCCGAGCCAGACGATGGACGGCACGTCAGCCGACGTCGGCCAGCCTGGTGACCCCCACGCCTGCCGTAGCGGTCCACGCCGCGCACGCATCATCGTCGCGTGAACCGCTCGGATGCGATGCTAGCTTCGCGCCGCCAGGTGCTCGGGGCACGGATGATGGTCTCCGGCATCGCGACCAGGTGGGTGCGGCGGCGGTTGAATCCGCGGCCAGAGATGGTATTCGACGGGATGTGAAGCTCGTTGGGAACAAGGCTCTCGCTGTTGTCGCACTGGCTGCCTGGATGGGCAGCATGGCGCATGACGTGTTGGCGACCCATCAGGTGTGCGCCGAGCATGCCGAGGCCACGCACGCGCACGGCGGCCACGGCCATGATGGTCACCGCGGTCACGCCCACCACCCGCACGGTGAGCATGACGCTTCGGCCGATCGTGCCGCCTCGTCGGAGGACGGGCCGCGGTACGTGGCGACCGGTGGCCACGCAGACGCGCATGACCACTGCAGACTCCTCGCGGTCGAGTTCTCGACGGGGCCGGTCGTGCCCGATGAGCCGGGCGTTTCTCGGGCCGCGAGCCGCGCGTTGCCGGCCGTCGTCTTTCGGACGCTCGTCGTCGTCCGTGGGGCCCACGTCGGCGCCGAGTCGGCACGCGGCCCTCCGAGTCTCCTGTCGTAGTCCGGAACCGCTGCGCGACGCGCAGCTCCCAACTCTCGACAGGAGAACTCAGACCCATGAAGCTCCACTTCATTGGCGTCGCCGCAACGATGCTCGTCTTCGCATCGTCACCCGCGATCGCCCAATCCGACAACGTGGCCGCGTCCACCGACGATGCGCCGCGTTCCCCAGACAATCGATTCAACCCGACCGTCAGCGCCAATCTGCTCATGCTGGGCGGCTACGCCACGCGAGAAGAGGAACACGGCGACGACGAACCGGAGGCCGACCCGCACGGCCACGACCACGGCCGCGGCGACCTCGAGTCCGGCCTCCATCTACAGGAGGTCGAACTGCAGTTCAGTGCCGTCGCAGATCCGTACTTCCGCGCCGACCTGACCCTGGCGGCTCACGAGGGCGAGATCGGCTTCGAGGAGGCATTCGTCTCGACGACGTCGGTCCCGAGCGTCACGATCCGCGCCGGCCAGATGTTCGCTGCGTTCGGCCGTCACAACCGCCTCCATACCCACACGTTCCCATTCCTGACGGCGCCACTACCGGCCAGGCAGGTGCTGGGCGCAGACGGACTGCGGGGGATGGGGGCCTCGGTCGAGGTCCTCCTGCCTCTGCCGTTCTACGCCGAAGTGATCGGGCAGGTCTTCGACGCTGAGTGGGATCTCATTGGCGAGGCCGAACAACTCGATCTGCGCTACCTCGGCCACCTGACCACACTCTTCGACCTCGGGGTGCCGACGACTCTCGAGCTCGGCGGGAGCTACGTCGGCGGCCCGAACGGCGAGGACGAGGTCGCCCACCTCGTCGGCGGCGACATCACGCTCAAGTGGCGACCGAGCGGCGCCGCGATCTATCGTGGGCTGGAGTGGGCCTCCGAGGTCATCTGGGCCGACGAAGGGCACGAGACCGACCTGGGATTCTGGAGTGGCCTTCGGGCCCAGGTAGCGCGGCGATGGTGGGTGCAGGGCCGTGGCGCCGCGACAGGGCTCACCGACCATGTCACGCCGCGCGCCGAGGCGCTCGTCGGCTGGGTGCCGAGCGAGTTCTCCACGCTACGACTGCAATACGGGGTGGAGCTGCCCGACGATGAGGACCCGATCCACGAGGTGATGCTGCAGGCGATCGTGTCGATCGGCAGTCACCCCGCACACTCGTACTGATCATGGCGAAGCTGACTCTGACCTTTCTCTCCGTCGCGCTCGCCGTCGCGGCTTCGGGGCCCGTCGAAGCCGCGGTTCGCGTCGTGACCACGACGACCGACCTGGCGAGCCTCGTCGAGAGCGTCGGCGGCGACCACGTTCGTGTCGAAGCGCTCTGCCCGGCGGAACGCGACCCGCACCACGTCGAGGCCCGGCCGAGCTACATGGTGACCGTAAGCCGCGCGGACCTCGTCGTCGCCGTGGAGTTGGAACTCGAGGTCGGCTGGTTGCCCGGGCTGCTCGCCGGCGCGCGCAACCCGGACGTCCAGCCCGGCCGCGACGGGTACCTCGACGCGTCGACGCTGATCACACCGTTGCACGCGTACGGCTCCACCGACCGATCGCAGGGCGACATCCACCCCGATGGGAATCCTCACTACCTGCTCGACCCGGACAACGCGGTCGCCGTCGCTCGCGGGCTGGCCGAGCGGCTCGCGCAGCTCGATCCCGACAACGCGGGCGACTACCGGAGCAACGCCGAGGCGTTCGCGGAGACTGTGTCCGGTCTCGACGAAGAGTGGCGCGCCCGCTTGTCGGCCCACGCAGGCTCGCCTGTCGTCTCGTACCACCAGACGTTCGACTACTTGCTGGAGCACTTCGGTCTGGAGCCGATCGCCTACGTCGAGGACCGGCCGGGCATCCCGCCGTCGCCGTCGCACCTAGCCTCGCTCGGCCGGGAGATGAGCGAGCAGGGCGTGGCGGTAGTGCTGCACGAGAGCTTCTACGACGATCGCGTGTCCGCGCGGCTGGCAGGGGGCTCCGGAGCGGCGGTGCTGAACCTGCCGGTGTCAGTCGGTGGTGCGCCGGGAGCCGACGACTACGCGTCGTTGATCGAGCACCTGGTTTCGGCGTTGGAAGAGGGCCTGCGATGACAGACGCGATCGTCTTCCTCGCGCCGGCGTTCGCGCTCTGCATCGTCGTCGCGAGCTTGCATGTCTATCTGGGCATGCACGTGCTCGCGCGGGAGGTGATCTTCGTCGACCTCGCGGTCGCCCAGTTGGCTGCGTTGGGTGCGACGATGGTCGCTGTGTGGTTCGGCGCCGAGGAGGGCGTCGCGCCGATGGCCGGGGGCGTGGCCGTCGCTCTCGGCGGCGCCGCATTGTTCTCGGTGGCCGGTCGCGCGCGGGAGCGCTTGTCGATCGAGGCGGTCGTCGGCATCGTCTACGCGGTGGCGACAGCTGCGATGGTATTGGTTCTCAGCCGTTCGCCGCACGGCGCAGAGGACATGAACGCGGCGCTGACGGGGTCACTGCTCTTCGCCCTGTGGTCGGATGTCGCGGTGGTCGCAGCCGTGTTCGCGCCGCTCGGTGTACTCCAATGGGTCTTCCGGCGGCGTTTCGTGGCCCTCTCGTGGGGAGCCCACGGGCAGCGGCGGTCCGATTGGTCGAGCACGCGCTGGGACTTCGTGTTCTACGCGCTCTTCGCGCTAGCGATCACGGTGTCGGTGCAGGCCGTCGGTGTTCTGCTGGTGTTCTCGTTCCTGATCGTGCCGGGCGTGCTGACGCAACTCTTCTCCCGCGACCTGGGTGCACGATTACTCGCCGGTTGGGGAGTGGCCGCCGCAGCGAGCCTGGCGGGCCTGACCGCCTCGTGGACCCTCGACTTGCCCGCCGGGCCCTCGATTGTCGTGGCGTTCGGCGCACTCCTGGTGGTAGCGGCGTTGGTGGCCGTGGTGCGCCCTCGGCGAGCCTGACGCCGACTAATTTAGTGCCAGCGCAGCGCGTCCAAATAGGGCGTTCGGGCGCACCAGTCATGCCTCATCGACGACGGCATCGAAGGCATGAACATCTGGAGCCGCGCCACGACGGTCACCCAGTCGCTCCGGGATTGAATTGGCGATGCAACGAACATCGGATCACGGCGCCCGTTGACAGTTGCCGGTGGCGGTGAGGTTCACACCCTCGAAGACACGAGGAGCTGCTCGGGCCCCAGAGTTCTGAATCCATCGCGTCCGCTCGAACCGGATGCCGAAATGCGGCCACGAACGTGCTCGCCTGTTTCGTAAGTCCTCGTGAACATTGGCACGTATTGGACAATCGAAGCGGCGGCCTGTTCGCGGCAACAGCGCGGACTTGCTGAGGTTTTCGTTGTTTTCAGCCACGAGTCCGAATCCCGTACGCGGTACCGGGATTCGCACTGCCGCCCTGCGGCGACTGCCAAAGGGCAGTCGTCCTCGGTTGCCCCCATACGCGGTACCTCGAAAACCCTCGACCAAACGGCCGGGGGCTTTCTTCGTCGTACCGCTGTCGCGAGTCGGCTGGGCCTCGCATCAAAACCGCGCCCACCTGCGCTATCCACCGGCAGACCGGTTGCCGGGCCGCTCGCTCAGCGACCGCCCTCGATCCACGTCTCCAGCGTTCGATACCCGGCGCAGTCCGCATCCATGAACTGCGTCCCCCCATGGTGCGCCCCGCCCCCTGCCTCGGGGGCCAGCGGCTTGAGCAGGATCAGGGAGTCGCTCGCGGGTCCATCGACGGCGACGAAGCCGGACGCTCGCAAGTAGTTCATCCAGAGCTCCTCCTCGGTCAGCGGTTCATCGAGGAAGACATCCGTTGGCTCGAGACGGTGCGCGTGCACGGCGAATACTTCCAACGGTCTCGTCGACTCCCCGTGGCACGACGGGTTCGCGCACCGCGACGAGAGGATTGGCTGCACGTTGTCGACAAAGTACTCGAAATCCGGCTCGGCCAGCGGCTCCACGCCGTCGAACCCTGCGCATCCTCCGAGCGCGAGCAACGCGACGTGCAGCGCGGCAAGCCAGCCGGCGGCCGCATCGGTACGACGCCACATCACAACGACCCGAGGAAGCGCAGCAGCGCGCGCCTGTCCGGGGCCGCGGACGGCGGCTGACCCATTGTGTCGGGGCTCGACATCGTCATTCATTCCCGATGCATCTAGTTCCTGACCAAGGGCAGCAGCGCGTTCTCGAACGTCGATCGGACGGTCCGAATCGCCGCTTGCGCTTCGATGATCTGCGCGGCCGCGTCGATGTCGGTGATGGCGGCGCGGAAGGGCTGCGGGATGGCATCCACGGCGTCGATGGCGCTCTGGAGTTCTGCTTGGACGCGGGCGTCCAGGGCTTCGTCGACGCTGGCGAAGTACTCGGAGAAAGCGTGCGCGGCGAACTCGCCCGTCATCACGTTGCGGCCGAGGTAGGCGTTCTGCACGCTGCGCATGTTGTTCGAGAAGTCGTCGATGGAGTTGAGGCTGCATCGGCTCTCCACGAGCGTCGCATCCTGCTCGTCGAACGGGTCGGCGATCTTGCCGTCGGCGACTTCGTCGAGGATCCCGATGCTCCCGAAGATGATCTCCTGGCCGGCGGCTTCGAGCGACGGGTAGAACGTGTTCGTGGCGGCGCCAGCATCGCGGAAGTTGGTGACATAGGCCGTCTGGCCGTCGACCCCGTCGGTCCAGGCGTCGGCGAGCTCGTCGCCGACGGCCGCCATCTCGGCCACGACGGCGGAGAGGTACTCGATCTCCCGGTCGGAGAGGTCGTCGATGGTCGTGTCGCTGTCGGCGCCGAAGAGCACGTACTCCGCGGTGTGGAAGCCCTGCACGGAGTCCTCGAGGTTGGACACGTATTCCGGCGAGAAGGCGTCGGGGCTCGCCAGGATGAGGTCGAGAGACGTGAGGTCGACGGGCCAGCTGTCGAGGGCCGGATCGAAGCCGAAGGCGTCGACGGGTCCGAAGATGAACCCCTCGCTCGCTTCCCAGGGTTCGCGCGCGGCGACCCACGCCTCTTGCGCCGAGACCAGGCTCTCCTGCGTCCGGTCGGCAGCGAGGCTCTGGACGGCGGAGTCCAACTCCGCGAGGCGCGCAGCGAGGAGTTCGTAGGTGGGGACGATGACCTCATCGGCCAACCCTGCGATGATCTCTCGTGCGTTCCCGTAGTCCGAGAACGAGGGGGAGGCGGTGGTGGATGTGTTTCCGCACGCGATCGCGGTCGAGAGAGCGGCGAATACCAGCGCCGCCCGACTGTAGATCATGGGCGAGTTTCGTCTGATGTTGAACATGGATTTCAAACTCAGAGCCGGCTTCGCGCTGGTGGGGGTGAGGGTCGAATCGCGGGCCAGCGAAGTTCCCACCATGACATCCGGCACGTTCGACATCGGCTGAGGTCGGGTCCGGGCCGAGTACGCGTGGCGCGGTCGGGGACGACGTCGGCCCGACGCCACATCACAGCGACCCGAGGAAACGCAGGAGCGCGCGTCTGTCCGCGCCGCTCATCGTCCGGAATGCCTCCTTCGACGCTTCGGCTTCGCCCCCGTGCCAGAGGATGGCCTCGGCGAGATTCCGTGCGCGACCGTCGTGCAAGAAGGCGCGTGCACCAAGCACGGTCTCGGTGACGCCGATGCCCCAAAGCGGGGCTGTTCGCCACTCGGTGCCCGAGGCTTCGAAGTCGGGGCGGCCGTCGGCCAGCCCCATTCCCATGTTGTGCACCAGGAGGTCGGTGTACGGAGAGATGGTTTGATTGGCGACGGCGGCGGTCTCGTGGCGGCCCGTCTGCAACTCGGAGACGTGACAGCTCTCGCAGCCAATCTCACCGAAGAGCGCCTCGCCGCGGCGCACGTCGGGGTCGGCGAACGCGCCGCGGCCCGGCACGCCGAGGGTCCGGGTGTAGAAAGCGGCGAGATCGACGGTCTCGATGTCGATGTCGGGGTCGGGGTCGAGGTCATCACCCGGGAAGATGGGGTTGGTGATGCCCATGCTGTCGAAGAAGGCAGCGGCCGCCTGCTGAGTGAGGCCCGGGACATTCGCTTTCCAGCCGAAGCGGCCGACCGCGAACTGCTCGGAGTCGGCGTCCCACACGCGGTTGACCCGACCGGAGATCCCGTCGCGGCCAACGTCCTCGGGGTCGGCGAGCGCTTCCAGCGTCTCCGACGGGACCGCCTCGAGCAGCCCCAGGCCGAAGACAGGGGGAGCGATTCGCAGAGACATCATCACGTCGCCCGCCACAGGGGTCCCGTCCGGCATCGTGATGACCGGGGTGGGCTTGCGCAGTATGTACGCCTCGCCGTCGGAGGGGAAGGTGTACGCCTCCTCGGTCCACACGATCGCGACGTGGGCCTCGTGTTCAGCGCCAAAAACCGCCTGGTCCTGCACCTGCGTGCCAAGCCCCGGCGCAGGGACCGGACCTCCGGGGAGGTCCGGGTCGCCCTCCGCGATGCTGACGCGGACGAGCGCCGTGCTTCCGAGCGACCCGACGCCGACGACGGGCAGGCCGCGGCCGTTGCGGACATGGCAACCGCTACACGAGGTGTTGTTGTACACCGGTCCGAGTCCAGCTCCGGCGTCTCCACGGCGCCGGCCGGGTCGATTTCCAACGTCGCCTCCAAGGGGCGGTTGCGGTTCCTCGGCGGGTGCCGGTACGAACGTCTGCGCGAAGACGGCGTCACTCTCGAGATGCCGCATGAACTCCTCGTAGTTCAAGTTCGGCGCCGGGTCCTCGAGGGCGCTCGACGTCCGGTTGGCATGTGTGGTGGCGCCGCCCGGCGTCGGCGTAGCGAGCGCGTCCGCGTCCTCCGTGACGCAGCCAGCCAGTAGCAGGCCGGCTGCCATGGCGGTCGAGAGCGCCAGCCGGGGTGCGGTCGCAGGGGACAAGAGGGTGGCGAGAGTGGCGATCACTGTTCCCCCATCGGACGGCCCTCGAACGTCGCCCCCAGGTCAATCCAGCGGATGATGGTCAGGATCTCCTCGTCCCCCAGCGCATCCTCGCCGACGGGATGAGGAGTCGGTGAGACCCCCAACGGGGTCGGTGCGCCGAGCTCGCGTCCCAGCAGCACCTCCATAAGGCGGCTCTGGTAGGCGCTGCCGTCCCGATAGTCGACCAGGGGTCCCCCTCCGCCGCCGGTGAGAAGGGTCTCGTATGCTTCGTTGAACCACCGCGTGCGGGTGTCGCCGAGCCGGAGCCCGGCCTCCGCATCCTCGCCGCTGTGGCAGCGAACACATCGAGTGTTCAGGATGGGTTGCACGTCGCGCTCGAAGTCCACCTCGATGCGCGTGTCGGGCCCCACGGTAGTCGGCGCGATGGGGCGGTAGGGGTTCTGGCGTTCGTAGCGGCTCAGGGTGAGCGATGCCGTCGTGAGCAGGTCCGGGTCTCCGAGGTCCAGGGGCCCCAGACCGTCGCCGTCGGCGGCACCGTGGCAGGCCGCGCAGCTGCTGTTGTATCGCCCCAGGCCTCCGGCCGTCGAAAGGCCTTGCACGAGGCGCTGCCCGGGGGAGAGGCAATACCAACGGTTGTGCATCGTTCCCACGGCCATCCGCTCTCCGTTCAGGCCCTGGAGGCGGAACGGGACGCCGGCTGGGACACGCGCCTGGAAAGTGCCATCGTCGGCCAACGGAAGCTCGGCCAGCACGCGGCCGGGACTGTGTGTGCCCACGCCCGCGCTCGTCGCTGCACCGTGGCCCCACGACTCGGTAGCCTCGAGGGGGAATCGACTTTCGGGCGTTCGCGGCAGCGCCTCCACCAGCCGAACGAAGCGCACGTCATCCCTCGGCTCCTTCGACCCGACAGGCGCGAGGTTTCCGAGGAGCATGTCGATCATCGGGAACCCCTGGTGATAGAACACCCCGTGCTCGTCTTCACCGGACGCCAGGTGAGCCGGCGCATCCAGCTCTACCGGCGCGCGAACAGACACGGGCTCGGGGTCGAAGAGCGCCACGCCGGGCTCCGCCAAGAGCACACGACGCGCACCGATGATCGGACCCGAGCCGTCGGCCTGCTCGTCGAGGGCGAAGAGCTCGATGCGTGGGGTGAACGTCGCGGCCTCGTCACCGACATCAGTCGCCCCGGGCACACACGCCGCGAGGAATCGGCCATCCGGTAACGGCGCAGGATCTCGACACACTGGCGCGCTCTCGGCGGCGTCGCTAGTGGCCTCCTCCAGCATCACCAGAGGCGGCACATAGAGAGGCAGCGCCGAGTCGGCAGCCTGCTCCGGCGTCTCCACCACAGGCCCGAGGTTGCGGTCGATCACGCCGAGGCCGCCGGCCTCCCAGACCGAGTCGAACTCGCCCACCACGGAGAGGTAGCGGCCGTCGGAAAGCTCCCGGGTGTCGAAGAAGAGGTCATCTTCGGAGCTGATACCAAAGTGCGCATGATACTCTGACGACAGGCTCGGCGGGAAACGGAAGGAGTGCGCTCGGGTCTGGGCCGGGATGACGTCGCGCAGAGCGCTGAACGCCAGCTCGCCGCCATGCGGGCCGATGTCGAAGAAGGTCAACTTCCGCTCGACGTGTGGGGTCCATGTCCATCGCGCGACATCGCCCCCGGGCTCGAGCGAGTAGATGTCCGCGTCGAGGAGCTCACCGCCGTCGGCGACCTCGCCGGCACGCGTGGAGACGAACCAGATGCGGCCATCGGATCCCCACGTCGGATCCCGGTCGGTCGCCATGCCATTGCCGGGCAGCGGACCATTGTCGAAGGTCAGCTGCTCCGCATCACCGGTCGCCAGATCCATGACGTAGATATGGTGCCCGGTTGCCGCGTCGGTGCGCATCGAGAATAGCATCCGCGTTCCGTCACGAGAGACGGCTGGATCGCGGACGTCGGCTGGACCTTCGTGCAGTGGACCGGTGAGGTTGCGCGGCGACGCGATCTCCACCTCGGCCCCGGAGACCTCGACCCGGTAGATGTCCGTGCCCGGCACGAAGCTGTCGACCTCGAAAGCACGTCCGGGCGCCAAGGGGCCACGCACGTACACGAAGGCCGAGATGGGTGCGTCTTCCTCGTCGGCGCAATTGGAGCCGGTGCGCAGCCTCCGCTCGGCGCAAGCCCATCGACGAATCGCCTCCACGCCGTCCGTCGTATTGCCGGCGTAGAAGTCCATGTTGGTCCCTTTGTGGACAACACCGAAAGTCGCCAGCGGCAACGACTTGCGAAGCAGCCGTGACTGCATCGGGTATCCGTCGAGCGAGAGCATCCGCAGGGACTCCTCGTAGTTGTGTCGCGTCGCCTCGATCCCGAGCTCTCCGAGGACGCCGGGGGTCAGGCGATAGGGCGTCGCCCCGGCCTCCGTGCCATGGCAACTCGCCGTGAAGCAGGTCCCCTCGACCAACGCTGGTTGGACGGTGTCGGCAAAGAGGCGTTCCATCTCGGTCAGCGGCACCGGATCCTCACCCCCGACCGGCTCCATCGCGATCCAATCGCGGAGAGCAACATAGGCCGGGTCCTGGGGCCCCGCGAACGCCGTTCGCCCGTAGTGCGGCAGACCTCCAAAGCCCACGGCGAGGGGTTTGCGTAGCAATGTCGAGAACTCGGGGCTCTCTACGGTGTTGATCGCTCTGAGAGCCGCCTCGTACGCCTCGTCGGGATCGAGGATGTGTCCCTGCCCGTCGACAGCCCAGAAGAGCAGCTCCCAGTCGATCACATCGCCGGCCTCTTCCGCACCCGGCGCCACACCGTGACACACCGCCGCACCGCAACGCTGCTCCAGCACCGGGAGCACCGCTGTGTCGAAGTGGTCGCGCACTGACTCCGGATTATGGCAGGCGGTCAGGACGCACGACACCAGGAGCGCCGAGGCCCACGCCATCCGCGCCCACCTCCACGAAGGTCCGTGGGGGCCGAAGGCCGTCTCCCTGGCCCGTTCGGGCCGGCGGGTCCGCTGCCAACGTACTGTGTCGGGGGGTGACCTCACCGTCCCAGCGCTGTAGTGCCCGAGATTCATGTCCGGATTTCGGCCGTGTAATTGGTTGACACGTCCGCGTTCCGGACGGTGAATCCGCACCGGGAGCGTACCTCCCCTGTGGTCTATCGTCGAGAAGCACTCTTGTCGTGCCTGGGGGCCGCGACGGTCTCCAGCTCTCGTTGCCTTGCTTTCACCTCCGGTTTGAACCGCCGGCGGCCTGGCAGCTCGAGGGCCGAGTTCGACTTCGCCTCCGCCGACTCCTCATTCCGATTCCACCCTGCTGCCATTTCGTCCCTCAGTGCACCGGACATCGGCCGGCGCTCGGCAGGGGACGTGTAAACCAATCAGCCCGTAGAAATGGGGACACTCACTGTCGAACGCTGCAGCGGGGCGAGGGAACCGATGGGCGGGCGTCATGAACACCGATTCCAATTGTAAATGAATTCTGATCGTCATAGGCTTCTTCTTGCCGGAACTCGATCTCGCGTCGAGTTGGCTCCCGTGGTCGGAAGGAGAAGAATGGCGATCCGTCGAGCGGGATGCCTCTCGTCGGCGGCGGCTCGGCGACCGCGAGGGCACGCGCGCCTCGGCGCTTCGTCTCCCGGCCAACGAGCCGTGCGCGACCTGCTCACGCGCAAGACCGCGGCCCTGATCACGTCGTTTGCCCTATGCGCTGCGACGTGCGCGCGACCGACGCCCGTGCAGCCGGGCGGGGAGATCGCGAGGAGCGAGGCCCTCGGCGCGGCCGACACGGCGGTGCACTCCCGGCAGCGGGCATTGATGGGCACCTGGTTCAGTGTCCAGGTCGTCTCGGACGACTCGGTAGCGGCGGCCGAGGCGATCGACGCTGCGTTCGACGAGGTCGCTCGTGTCGAAAGTGAGATCAGCGAGTGGCGTGACGGCACCGACATGACGGCGGTCAATGACGGAGCGGGGCAAGGGCCCGTAGCCGTCGGGCCAGACCTGCTCTTCATGGTCGAGCGGGCCAGGGAAGTGTCCGTCATGACGTCGGGCGCGTTCGACATCTCGTTCGCCGGTTGCGGCCACCTCTGGTCGATTCGGGAGCGTCGCATCCCGCCGCCGGAGGACGTCGAGGCGTGCCTCCCGCTGGTCGACTTCGAGGCGATCGCCGTGGACCACGAGGCGTCGACCGTGGCGCTACTCCAGCCCGGGATGCGGATCGGTTCTGGTGCGATCGGCAAGGGATACGGAGTAGACCGCGCCGCGCAGGTCCTCGAGGACGCCGGCTTCCGCGACTACGTAATCGACGGGGGCGGCGATATCCGCATCAGCGGGATGAACGGAGATCGAGCCTGGACCGTCGGCATCGCGCACCCGAGAAACGAGGACGAAATCTACGGCACGCTCTCGACGACCAGCGGAGCAGTCGTCACCTCGGGCGACTACCAACGCTACTTCGAGCTCGACGGAGTGCGCTACCACCACATCCTGGACCCGGCCACCGGTCAGCCCGCTCGGCGCTCGGTCGCGACGACGGTGATTGCGCCGGATGCCACCCTCGCCGACGCGCTCTCCACGGGGGTGTTCGTGCTAGGTCCCGAACGCGGCCTGGCTCTCGTCGAGACACTCGACGGCGTCGAGGCGTTTGTGGTGGATCCGCAGGGCGAGGTCCACATGTCGTCCGGTTTCGGCGACTTCTTCACTCCAGCCGAGGGGGGGAAACCATGAGGACGTCCTTCTCGACGCCGCAGCCTGCTCCGTCGGCCCTTCGTGACGTGCTCCTGCACCTGGTTCTCCTCGGCGCGCTCTGCCTTCTCGGAGGCTGCGCGACGTTGCAACCGTGGGAACGCGGCAGATTGGCCCATGACTGCATGCAAGTGCCCTCCGACCCATTCGACAGCGCCTTCCACGCACACCTGGAGGCCGCGCGCGAAGGAAGTACGGGCGGATTGCTCATCGGCGGTGGAGGATGCGGGTGCAATTGAGCGCGCGCGCATTTCGCCGCGTTCGAAGTCCGAGCGCGACCAACTTCCCGTCCGCGATGTTCCTCGTCGCGACCGTGGCCATCGGGGTCGTCCTGCCCGCGTGCGGAGCACCAGCGGATAACTCTATGAGAGCCGGCTACCGGTACTACTCCGACGCCACCGTCCGGCTTCAATCTCCACGGGTGGACTCCACCGTCGCGATCGGCGAGGCCGTGCGGGTCTCTCCCTATTGGACCGCAGATGTCATCAGCGCTGCGACTCCCACCGCCAACGCCCCTGATGCCATCACGCGGGCTACCGAATACTCGGAGGTCCGCCACGAGAGCGGCGTCGGCATCACGTGGTCGTCGAGGGCGGAGTCGGCACTCGACGGCGCCTACGTCCTGAGCGTCGAGCCGGACTACCGGAGTCACACGGTAGGTCTCGGCGGGTCCCAGGAGTTCTTCGACCGCATCACGACCCTATCCGGGACCGCACGGCTGACGCACGACGAGGTTGGCCGCTCCGATATCCCAGTGTTCTCGGAGTCTCTGAATACCTACGCCGCTGATGTCACTCTCTCGCAGATCGTGACCGCAACAGCGGTCCTGCACCTCGCGTACTCGCTCGAACGCCGCGCCGGATTCCAGTCGAGCCCCTATCGCTACGTCTATGTCTTCGAGACTCCGGACGCGAGGCCGACCTACGCCCTTTCCGAGGAACTGCCTGAGCGCAGGGTCCGCAATGCGGTGGAGCTCGGTTTCGCCTGGTCGTTGCATCGAAACACCTTCCTCCAGGGCGGCTACCGCTTCTACGCGGACGACTGGGACCTCTCCAGCCACACCGCCCGTGCCGAGCTCTGGCAGGTGCTCGCACAGGATCGTCTGCGGCTCAGAGTCCGACTCCGTGGATACACGCAGACGCGGTCCGAGTTCTATTCCGATCGGTACACGGACGCTCGCAGCTATCGCACGGGAGATTACAGGTTCTCGGCGATGGCCACCCTCACCGGCGGTCTGAGGCTGGACCTTCGTGTCGCCGAGTTGCCGGTGGGCGAGGATCTTGCCGTCACGATCGCCTACGATCGCACGTACTTCGATCTCCCCGACTACGCCTTTCGCTCGTCGATGACGAGCGACCTTCTCAGCGTCGCGATCGCGATGGAGATCCCATGAGGGCCGAATCGCGGCCCATCGTCGACTCGGTCGGACGCGTCGACGCCGATGCGATCGCGTGACGATAGACACGCAGGGCAGTCTGATACGGACTTTGGGGTTCGGGTGGTCGTGCCGTAGTCGTTCGAATCAACGCTGGCGACTCGCGGGCGGATTGGTGGCCGCGCTTTGGGGTGCGTGAGCGAGCCACCAGCACTATGGTGGCCGGACCCGACGTTCGCACTCCTCTCCTCTCAAGAGCCATGCGCCTGAATGTCCCCTCGGCTGCCGCGGTCGCCGCGTTGCTTCTCGCCATGGGTTGCGGAACCGACCCCGGGGCCGCTGGCGGCGCCGCAGACCCGGTCTACGTCGACACCGACGGCAGTGGCGCCAGCGGAGGGTTCGGCGTCGATGGGGGAGCCGGAACGACCGACGTCGCGCCGGACGCCGAGACGGACGAGGGAGGTCCGATCACCCTCGAAGACGTGTCGGTCTCGCCTCCTGGCGATGCCGCGACGGACTCCAACCAACAACGGACACCACGACCGACGCCGGTGGTGACGGACCGATCACCATCGACGCCGGACGGCCCGATGTCGGGGAAGCTGACGTCGGCAGCGGGGACTCCGGGCCCGATCCCCCGCCGGATTCGGGCACGGGCTCCACCGGAGTCTGCTGCGATGGCGCGTGCGAGGTCGTCTGCGAGCTCGAAGCCGAGCAGTGCTGCATCGAGTTCTCGGGCGGCGCGTCGTGTGTGGCCGCCGGCGCCTGCGAGAGCGGGTTGGTCGCGGCTTGCGATGGCCCCGAAGACTGCGCCGACGGCGACATCTGTTGCGCGCAGGGCACCTTCAACATCCTCGGCGGCGAAGCGAACGTGATGGCGAGATGCATCGATGACTGCGAGTACTCGCTCGAGTTGATGGGCGGCTACGTCAGCACGAACGCCTGCCACACGGTCGAGGACTGCGAAGGCGAGAACAGCTGCTGCACCCACTCGCGGGTCCCGGCGTCCCTGTGCATGGACCGCTTGGCCGCGCGTGGTGTCGAAGCGGCCGGCGGGACGTGCGACCGCCCCTGATACCCCGCTGACTGCCGCTGGCGGTCCCACGGACGCGCCAGCGCGGCCCTTTCACTCCGCTGATGCCCGAAAGACCCACGAACCAGAACGCGCCCGGTCGCCCGAAGAAGCGACGACGAAGACGGCGGAAGGCCGGCGGTAGTGACGGCGGTCCGCCCCAGGTCGACCCCAGCGCTCGCAAGGCCCTCGCGCAATCGCAGACCCACGCGATCGACATCGAGGACGCCAAGGCGCCGATGACCCCGGAGGCCATCCGGGAGATGAAGGGGCACCTGCGCTTCCTCGAGGCCAACCGCAACCGGCTGGGCCTCAAGTTCAACGCCAAGGAGGAGGCGCTTCTCGATGGGAGCGAGGAGCCGACCGAGCGCGGGGTCTGCATCCACATGCTGCGCAAGGTCGATCGGAACTGTGTCCAACGCGCGTTGCGGCGCATCGAAGAAGCCGAGACGCGCGTCGAGCTGCTCGAAGGCGTGATCGGGCTGTCGTCCGACGTCGGCTTCCTGATCCTCTACCTCGAGTCGCTGCGGGACACGCAATCGCGATCCAAAGCCGCCGCGGCGCTCTCGCTGGGCCTCGCGCGAATCGACTTCGCGGAGGCGTCGCCCGCCCAGCTGGAGCGCGTCTTCGACCTGATGTCGACGCTCTTTCCCCGGGAGAGCCTGCCGGAGCTCGTCTTCGGCCTGCTGCAGGCGCCCTCGTTCCGAGAAGCGTTCGACCGTTCGACCGATCGGCTACCCTCGCCCCTGGCGGACATCCTGGTGCCGATCCGCACCCTCTTCCTGACCGTCGTCGAAGGTGTGGAGCCTGACGACCGGGAGACGCTCCGAGCCGGGCTCACGCTCTTCCTCGGATCCACCGACCGGAGCCTCACCGGGCTCGCCGCGCCGGTTCGCCGACGTCTGTTTTCGCTCGAGCTCGCACTGAGCGGCACGGCGGCAGCGACGGACGGCAGAGCGCGCGGCGCCGACGCGGCGACCGATGACGAGAAGCGAGAGAAGCCGGGCGTCGAGCACCATGACCGGGTTCTCGGGCTCCTCCACGAGACCTTCCCGCACGACGACCGCCTCTACAGCGGACTCGGACTCGACTGGGCGCGGCAGCTGATGCGGCGTCATGACGACGACAAGGCCCGCGAGCTCCTCGCACGCGTCGCGGCAGGCCACCCGGGGTTCGACATCCCCGGCCGTTGGCTGAAGGCGTTGGATCAGGCCCGCGTCGGCCGCGTCGCGCTCGGCTCGCCTCCGCACTCCAGGCCGCTCCACACGGGTTTCTGGCTCGACGGACAGCAAGAGGTCGCCGTGCGCGTCGGTCGGTCGGAGGATCAGGCGGACTTCGAGCGCCGGGCGACCCTCCACGCGTCGTTGGCCATTCCCAGCCTCGCCCCGCTGGTGGCGCACGGTGTCTCCGACCGCGGACTGCCCTACATCGCGACGCGGTCGGTCGGGAGGCCGGCGAACGACCGATACCGCAAACGCCCCCGTCCGGAGCGGATGATCGACCACCTCGACGAGGGACTACGACTCCTGTGGTGCCTCGCGCGCGCCGGCGTCTCGGCACCCCGGTTCGGCCTGGACTCGTGTTTCGTCGACCAGAACGAGCGACTCTGGCTGCAGGACCTCGCCGGTTACGAACGCGCCGAGGTCGAGAGCGCGTGCACCAAAAACCTCGCGGCCGCACTCACCTGGTGTGAGGCCCAGTTGGACCGGCTCGCGGCGCGGCAAAGGCCGCTCTTCGGCCGCGAGGCGCTGCGCGGGGCAACTGGATTCGCCGAGCTCTTGGACTGGAGCCGCGACCTGCGATGACGGAGACCCGGGCACCCCGCACGATTCGCTTGATCGCTGCCGACGAGGCAGCAGAGTGCGAGCGGATTCTCCGCGCCCTCCCCGACTGGTTCGGAATCGAGTCGTCCATCGTCGCGTACCGGCGCGACATCGAGAAGATGGAGACCTGGGTCGTCGAGGTCGATCGTGTCGTCATCGGATTCGTCACGGTGAACGTACACAACGAATACGCGACCGAGATCCAGGTCATGGCCGTCCGGCCCGAACACCACGGGCGCGGGCACGGGCGCGCACTCGTCGCCCAGGCAGAACAGGCCTTGAGATCCCGGTCGTTCGAGTACCTGCACGTCAAGACGCTGGGCCCGTCCCACCCGAGCGAGCACTACGCCGGCACGCGTCACTTCTACTTCGAGGTCGGGTTCCGGCCGCTCGAGGAGCACCGGCTCTGGGGCGACGCAAATCCGTGCCTGGTGATGGTCAAGCGGCTCTGACGCCGATGGCGGCATCCCAGCGCAGCTGATGCGCGGACGCCAGGTCGGCCACCGGCGCCCCACGCCGTCGACGCTTCGACGCCGCGGGGCGCGCCGTTGATCGTAGGGGCAGCCTGTGCTCTACCGGCCCAACGTTCCCCACTGACGGGACCGCGCACGCGGGAGTTCGACCCGTAGCGCATCCCCCACGACGAGAGTCATGTCATGCGCCGAACCCCGTTTCTGGTCGCCGCCCTCCTCCTGCTGACGACGGCGGCCCACGCCGACCAGCTCTTCGCCGTACAAGGCGACACCCTCTACGTGACGTCGACGACCGATGGCACCTGGCGCGGACTCACGACGAGCTGGAGCGGCACCCAGGTTCTGACCTCGACCGGCGGCTCGCTCTACGCCGTCCAAGGCGACAACCTCTACCGCGCCAGCCAGACCGACGGGTCCTGGCAGGCGCTCGGCGGCACCTGGCAGGGCGCCGCGGCACTCACCGCCTCGAACGACGCCGTCTACGGTCTCCAAGGCACCGCGATCTACCGCGTGAACCCCGCCGACGGCGCCTGGGAGGCCGTCCCCGGCAACTACGTCGGCACCACCCACATCGCTTGGGCCGGCGGCGCACTCATGATCATCCAAGCCAACACGCTCTACCGCGTGAACCCCACGACCGGCGACTACCAGGCCCTGCCCTCCACCTACGCCGGCACCACAGCCATCGCCGGGTCCGCCGACACCCTCTACGTCGTGCAAGGCGACACCCTCTACGCCGTCAACCCCACCAGCGGCGAGTACCGCTCCGTCGGCGACGGCTACGCCGGCACCACCCTCATGACCGTCTGCAACAGCACCGTCTTCGTCATCTGGCAAAACGGCCTCTGGCGCGTAAACCCCACCGACGGCTCCTACGAAGCCCACACCGACGACTGGACCAACACCACCGCCCTCACGTGCGGCACCTGAATCGTCAGCGGACTTCGATGACGACGGCGGCGGCGGTGTCGCCGGCGGCGCAGCCGGAGAAGAGGCCGTAGCCGCCGCCGCGGAGTTCGACTTCTTCGATGAGTTCGATGAGGACGCGGGTGGCGGTGGGGCCTTGGGGGTGTCCGAAGACGAGGGGGCTGCCGAAGTTGTTGACGATGCCCGGGTCGAGCGAGAGCTCGCGGGTGAGGAGCACGTCGTTGAGGGCGAAGGGGTTGTGTGTCTTGACGGCCTTCAGGTCGGCGACGGTGATACCGGCGTCGGCGAGGGCGGCGCTGGCTCCCGGGGCCATCGCGGCGGCCATGAGGCCCTTCTTCTGGCGGGCGGTTCCGAACCCGGCGAAGCGGACCTCCGGGCCCTGGCCGCTGGCGAGCTCGCGGGCTTTGTCGCGCGTGGTTACGATGATGCCGGCGTTGCCGTCGGCGGGGTGGGTCTGGGAGCCGAAAGTGACCGTGCCTTCGGGCAGCACGGGCCGGAGCTTGGCGAGGCCCTCGACGGTGGTGGGCGTGATGCCTTCGTCGGCGTCGACGACGCGGGCGCGCTTTCCGCGACCGATCTCGACGCCGACCATGTAGCGCCGCTGGAAGGCGCGGTCGTCGGCGAGGGCGTCCTGGTATTGTTCGTACCGCCGGACAGCGACCTCGTCCTGGGGTGCGCGCGCGATGTCGTACTCGCGGGCGACCTTCTCGGCGGTCTCGATCATCGAGTTCTTCGCCCACGGATCGTGGCCGAAGTTGTCCATGACCCAGTTCTCGCTCTTCCCGGTCGCGCCGGGAGCGGTCTGCGACGGGTAGTAGAGGTGGGGGCCGTTCGAGCAGCGGTCGGCGGCCACGATCAGGCTCGTCTGGTCCTGTCCGCGCTCCAGCTCCCGCGCGGCCATCTGGACCGTGACGACGCCGGTGATGCAAGCTTGGCCGACGACGGGTCCGGTGATCTTGTCGTTGCCGATCAACGCCGCGAGCCAGGGGCCGCCGTAGAAGCAGTTCGGCTGCGGTACGGTCTGCCCGAGGTAGAGGTCGTCGAAGACGTCAGCGGAGATGCCGCGTGCATCGAGGAAGGTCTTGGCGGTGTTGGCCGCGAGCTTGATCGCGTGCTCGTTCGCGAAGCTGCCCTGCCACCGGCAGAACGGGCTGGACCAGTATCCGCGCCACGGAATCCATGCCTTCTCGTAGCTCATCGCGATGCCTCCTGTGTGTGCTGACAGCGCTCACGAATGAGCGCGACGATGTCTTCGAAATCGCAGCCGACCGGGAAGATGGCGTCGACGCCGAGGTCTGTGAGTGTGGCGTGGTCGCGCTTGGGGATGTTTCCACCGACCAGCCAGAGTTTCTCCGAAGCGCCGAACCCCTGAAGGGCTGCCGCGACCTCACGGCACAGGGGCACGTGCGAGCCCGAGAGGACGGAGAGGCCCACGACGTCGACATCCTCCTCCGCGGCGGCCCTGGCGATCGCCTGGGGCGATTGACGGAGCCCGGTGTAGATGACGTCCATGCCCGCCTCCATCAGAGCGCGCGCGACAAGCTTGGCGCCCACGTCGTGCCCGTCCAACCCGGGCTTCGCGATCAGGACCTTGATACGGCGCCCCTCGGTCGAAGTCGTCATCCCAACCCCTTGGCGATGTTCAATCTGAGGATCTCCGACGTCCCGCCGCCGATCAGCGTGAACCGGACATCGCGGAGATAGCGTTCGATCGGATACTCGGCCGCGTATCCGTAGCTGGCGAACACGCGGGCGGCACGCTCGCAGACCCGGAGTGCGGCTTCGGAGGCGAAGAGCTTCGCCATGGCGGCCTGGTCGGCGTTGGGCACGCCCTGGTCACTTCGCCAGGCGGCCCAATGGGTGAGGCGCCGCGAAGCCTCGACATCGGCGGCCATGTCCGCCAGATGTGTCTGCACGGCCTGAAAGCGATTGATCGGGCGGCCGAATTGCTGGCGCTCGG
>CAZFPM010000027.1:0-40593 GCA_964520965.1 uncultured Myxococcales bacterium | reverse complement strand
GCGTCGCGCTTGTTCGACTGCCGGCGCCAGCGCTTCGCTGACACGGTGCTCGATAGTCGCTCGCGACAAGGCTGACCGGCAGCGCCGCCGCGAGACCTGGAAGCAGAACGTCGACCGCTACGCGCTCCCGGCCGGCTCGAAGGTTCTCGTCCAGGTCGCAGGCTCGCCCACGCGATCGACCTGGTCAACCGGAACGAGCGCCCGATGATGACCATCGTGTCCAGGTTGCCCGCCCTACTTCCGGCCCTTGCCACGCCGCTTCTGCCTCTTCGCCGACTTCTTCGGCGCCGACGGCCCATCCGACGATGGAGGCTTCGAGGAGTTCGACGAGTTCTTGCCGACTTGCTCCTCCAACTTCACCAGCCTCGCATGCAGCGAGGCGATCTCGGCCTGCTGAGAGGCGATCTTGGCCTGCTGAGAGGCAATGACGGCGTCACGCTCCGCAAGTCCGCGATCGAGAACTGCCAACCGTGTGGCTATGGACTCATCAATCGGCACCGGGATCGTAGATCACAACAAGATCCACGCGTCCAGCCCAAAGACCGCACGTTCGACCCGTTCGTCCCCTGTTCTCCGAAGCGCTCCCGGCGAGCGTCAGCTCAAGCACCCCCCTGAACGGTTACGCCGCACCTTCGGCGGTCATCCTCCGGGTTCAAGTTGGGTGGCGCAGACCAGGCGAGCCCGTCGAGCGCAGGACTCGTCGATGGCGCCGGACCGCCTGGCGAGACAGCCACGCGGTCTTGCCGACGCCGACGCTCGTTTCGCTCGCTCCGGCGCGGTAGACCTGGGAGGCGTTGTCGTGACCAAGAGCCCAATCCACGGTGAGCGAGCGTGATGCCGTTCGAGCCATGTCCCATCGAGCCGTGAGGATCGCCGGCAGTCAGGTTCCCGAGATTCTCTCCGACGTACCGACGGCCATATCGGTGATCGAGGAGTTCGCTTCGCAGGCTCGAGCTCGCGGGGCCGACCTGGTCTGTTTCCCGGAGTGCTATCTCCAGGGCTACGACGTGACCCCGACGCACGTCCGAGAGACCGCCCTCGATCTGGCCTCGCCGAGCTTCGCGGGAGTGCTGCGACGACAGCGGCCGCTCGAGCCGGTCTTGGTAGTTGGGCTCATCGAGCGCGACGGGGCCGAGTTCTACAACTCCGCTGCGGTCATCCGGCAGGGGCAGGTTCTTGGCCGCTACCGAAAGTCACATCTGCTCCCGGCAGAAGCCGCGGTGTTTGCGGCGGGCTCAGGGTACCCGGTGTTCGATGTCGATGGCCTCTTGTTTGGCATCAACATCTGCAACGACTTGAACTTCCCCGACGCAGCAGAAGCCGTCGCGCAGACTGGGGCGGTGGTTCTCGTCGCGCCCTGCAACAACATGCTCCCACTCGTTGTTTCCGAGAAATGGCGGGGCCGTCACAACTCGATCCGCGGTCGGCGAGCCCGAGAGACTGGTCTCTGGCTCGTATCTTCGGACGTATCCGGGCAGCGCAACGGTCGTGTCTGCTACGGCCCAACGGCCGCCATCGACCCGATGGGTCTCGTCGTCGATCAGGTGCCGCTCGGGACAAAGGGCGTCGTCATCGTGGACGTCGCCCGGAGGGCGTCAGCAGGTTGAGTCGTGGCAGCAAGTCCGACGCGACTCCCACCTCAGCCGGTCACCAGAGGCCGCGTCCGGCGACGAGTCACCGCGCACGACAACGGTACGACGGTGCGGCCGTACGGATGCCGTTGTCCGGCCTTCACTCCGCGCCCCTCGGGCGCTACGCTTTCGTCCGAACAGCTGCTCCCTTCGGGGTTACGCACCCCCGGGCGCCGCACACGTCTTACCCGGCGCAGTGTCACCACGGAGACAAACGTGAAGCGAGTAGTCGGAATTGGTGGCGTCTTCTTCAAAGCCAAGGACCCCAAGGCGTTGGGCGAGTGGTATCGTGAGCACCTGGGGGTGCCCGTCGAGCCTTGGGGAGGCGCGGCGTTTCGCTGGCGATCTCCCGAGAACCCCGAGGGCGTCGGCACGACGATCTGGACTCCATTCGAGGAGAACACCACGTATTTCGGGCCGGGCCCTTCGCCGTTCATGGTCAACTTCCGGGTTCACGACGTCCACGCATTGCTTGCGGCGCTGCGAGCCGAGGGTTGTGCGGTAGAGGACAAGGTCGAAGAGTCCGAGTACGGCAAGTTCGGGTGGGTCACCGACCCCGAGGGCAACCGCGTCGAGCTCTGGGAACCGCCGCCCGGGCAGTAGCCGGGAGCGCACCGCCCAAGTGCGACTCGACCGGTCAGCGGCATTTCGCGGCGAACGCGTGGGCGATCTCTTTGCCTTGGACGAGCGGGCGAGTTCGTACGACTCTTCGAGCCAGGTCTCCCAGACAGCGGTCGGCAGGGGGGCCTCTGCCGTGAAGCGAGCCGTCACCCATCCGGTGGATCCGACCTCGAAGCGATCCGGTCGCGTGCCCGGACGCGCCTGCGGCGTGGCCCCGTGCACCGGAGCGTAGTAGGTGGTGGGCGACGTCCCCGCATCCTCCGCCTGGCCGTGACCCGATTCCGACCTTCCACGTCTATCCTCGTCCTCGCTTCGTTCGTCGGCGCCGGAGTTCTTTCACTCGGCGGGTGTGACCGGACGGCCGACGGGCCGGCCCCGGAAGTGGAGGCCGCTGCCGGAGCGATGGCGGGCGAGTCTTCGTCGCCGGCCGATCGGGGCGCGGCCGGCGTGGCAGCGAATCCGGCGGAGCTCCGCATCGTCAGCATCGCGCCGAGCACCACGGAGCTGCTCTTCGCGCTCGGTGTCGGTGATCGGGTCGTCGCCCGGTCGATGCATTGCGACTACCCCCCGGAGGCTGCCGAGCTGCCGAGCATCGGTTCGGGGCTGGCCGTCGACGTCGAAGCCGTGCTGTCGCTCGAACCGACGTTGGTCGTGGGCTCGGGCATCCAGGCCGACTACGCCCAGGTCGTGACCCTGGGTGAAGCGGGGCTGGAGCTGCTCTTCGTGCCGGACCTCGAGATCGCCGACGTGTCGATCGCGCTCACCCAGTTGGGACAGCGCGTCGGAGCGGCCGAGGCGGCACAGCGGATCATCGACGACATGGACGCGCGCATGGCGGCGGTACGCGCGCTTCCGCCGGTCGCGAGGGCACCACGGACCCTGGTCGTGGTCGACCATGCGCCGCTCTTCTCGGCCGGTTCGGAGTCCTTCATCGGCGAGGCTCTGGTCGCCGCCGGGGGTGAGAACGCGATCGCCGGCGCGTGGACCCAGCTGGACGACGAGACGATGCTCTCGCTCCGGCCGGAGTTGATCATCGAGACGTCGCGCTTCCGTGACGAGCGCGCATTCTGGGATCGGTACGACACCGTACCGGCGGTGCGAGACGGGCGCGTCTGCTACATCCCGGAGAACCTGATGGCGCGCCCGGGGCCGCGGATCGTCGACGCGGCGGAAGCGATGGCCGACTGCGTACGGGGTACTTCCGGCGCCGAATGAACGTCGGCGGGCGAAGGCGGGTGTTCAGCCGGCGGCTTCGGCCTTCGCCTTCTCCTCGTATTCCTTGATCAGCTCGTCCTGCACCTGGCGCGGGACGGGCGCGTAGCGGGAGAACTCCATCGTGAACTCCGCCTTGCCCTGCGTGCCGGACCGGAGGTCGTTGGAGTAGCCGAACATCTCCTTGAGCGGCACTTCGGCGCTGACGACGACGTAACCCTGTCGGTTCTGGGTGCCGGTGATCATGCCACGCCGCTTGTTGAGGCCGCCGAGCACGGTTCCGGAGAACTCCTCGGGGGTCTCGACCTCGACCTTCATGATCGGCTCGAGGATGACCGGCTTCGCGCGCTTGTAGGCCTCGCGGAACGCGGCGCGAGCAGCGATCTTGAAGGCCATGTCGGAGGAGTCGACGGGGTGGAATCCGCCGTCGTCGATGCAGGCTCGGATGCCGACGACCGGGAAGCCGATGAGGCTTCCCTTCGCCATCGACTCCTGGAAGCCCTTGTCGCACGCGGCGTGGTACTCCTTGGGGATCGCGCCGCCGACGACTTCGTTGACGAACTCGTAGGGCGTCCCGTCCTGGGTGGGCTCGAAGTAACCGGAGAGCTTCGCGTACTGTCCGGAGCCGCCGGTCTGCTTCTTGTGGATGTACTCGAACTCGACGTGATTGGTGACGGTCTCTCGGTAGGCGACCTGGGGGGCTCCGACCTCGATCTCGACGCCATACTCGCGTCGGATTCGCTCGATGTAGACCTCGAGGTGCAGCTCTCCCATGCCACCGATGATGGTCTCACCGGATTCCTCGTCGCGGCCGACGCGGAAGGTCGGGTCCTCTTTCGCGAAGCGGTTGAGCGCCTTCGAGAAGTTGGCCAGTCCCTCCTTTTTGCGGGGCTCGACGGCGAGCGTGACGACGGCCTCGGGCACGAACATCGACGTCATCGAGACGTTGATCTTGCCGTCGGTGAAGGTGTCGCCGGAGGCGCAGTCGACGCCGAAGAGGGCGACGATGCTGCCGGCATAGGCGACGTCGATGTCGTGCATCTCGTCGGAGTGCATCTGCACGAGCCGGCCGATCTTCACCTTCTTGCCGTTGGCCATGTTGTAGACCGTGTCACCCTTGGCGAGCTTGCCCTGGTAGACGCGGCAGTAGGTGAGCTGGCCGTAGCGCCCGTCTTCGAGCTTGAAGGCGAGCATGACGAGCGGCTTGTCGAAGTCGGTTTCGAGGCTGACGGACTCCTCGTGCTCGTCCTGGTCGAGGGCCTCGTAGGTCTGGTCGAGAGGGCTCGGCAGGTAGCGCACGACGTCGTCGAGGAGCGGCTGGACGCCCTTGTTCTTGAAGGCGGAGCCGCAACAGACGGGCGTGAGCTTGCGGGCGATGGTCGCATCGCGGAGGACCCGTCGCATCAGCTCGACCTCGATCTCCTCTTCGTCGAGGTAGAGCATCGCGAGCTCGTCATCGAAGTCGGCGAGAGCCTCGACCAGCTTGTGCCGCTGCTCCTGGGCGATGTCGGTCAGCTCGGCGGGGATGGCCTCCTCGCGCACATATTCTCCGTTGTCGCCATCGAAGAAGAGGGCGCGCATGGTCACCAGGTCGATGACGCCGCGGTGCTTGTCCTCCAGCCCGATCGGGTGCTGGATCATCACCGCGTTGTGGTGGAGCATGTCGCGCAGCTGCTCGCAGACGGCGAGCGGGTCTGCGCCGGCTCGGTCGCACTTGTTGACGAAGGCGATGGCCGGGACGCTGTAGCGCCGCATCTGGCGGTCGACGGTGATCGACTGCGACTGGACGCCGGCGACGGAGCAGAGCACGAGCACGGCGCCGTCGAGGACACGCAGAGCCCGCTCGACCTCGATGGTGAAGTCGACGTGGCCGGGGGTGTCGATGATGTTGACCGCGTATTCGCCCCAGTCGCAGTAGGTCGCCGCGGACTGGATGGTGATGCCCTTCTCCCGCTCGAGGTCCATCGAGTCCATCTTCGCGCCGACGCCGTCCTTTCCGCGGACGTCGTGAATCGCGTGGATCTTCCCCGTGTAGTAGAGCACGCGCTCCGTCAGCGTCGTCTTGCCCGAGTCGATGTGGGCGGAGATTCCGATGTTGCGGACCAGTGCGCGGGGCTTGGCCATCTCGAAGAGCCTTGCGTGGAGGTTTGGTCGGTCGGGTCTATGTTACCGATCCGGGCGCCCCTCTAGCCTGCGAAACACCATTTGTGAAGGGAAGAAACACCGCGATCTCGAAGGTGGGTCCTCGGAGGGCGGCCACCGTCGACCCCCAGACCCGTGTCTGGTACACCGGCGACACGATCTCGAACGCGCGATGTCGATGCCCGGTCAGCCCGCAGTGAAACCCCTCGTCTGGCGCGGCGCACCCGCGCTCTCTCCCTTCCGCGCCAACAAGGCCCTGGCCGCGGTTCGCGGGGCTTGCCCGTCGGTCGTAGACGTATACGCGGAGCACGTTCACGTGGCCTCGCTGGCCGGCGGTCTCAACGCCGAAGAACGCGAGGTTCTGGACCGGTTGCTCACGTACGGTCCCCGGCGTTCGCGCCGCAAGAACTCGGCCGGCACGCTATTTTTCGTGGTTCCGCGCCTGGGCACGATTTCGCCGTGGGCCTCGAAGGCCACCGACATCGCGCACAACTCCGGTCTCGAGAAGGTTCGGCGTATCGAGCGCGGCACGGCTTGGTGGGTGATGACCGAGGACGGCGCGACCTTGGCCGCCGAGGTCCGTCGTGGGGTCGCCGCGCTTCTGCACGACCGGATGACGGAGACCGTGCTCGACTCGCTCGAAGACGGCCCGCGGCTCTTCGAGGCCCACGAACCCCGCCGGCTGCGCCATATCGACGTCATCGACAGGGGCGAGGTTGCCCTCGCTGCCGCCAACACCGACCTCGGCCTGGCCCTGGCGCCCGACGAGATCACCTACCTCGTCAACCGCTTCCGCGGCTTGGGGCGCGACCCGACCGACGTCGAGCTGATGATGTTCGCGCAGGCGAACTCGGAGCACTGCCGCCACAAAATATTCAACGCGTCGTGGACCATCGACGACGAGCCGGCGGAGCGCTCGCTCTTCTCGATGATACGGAACACCCACGATGCGCACTCCGTCGGCGTGCTCTCTGCCTACGTCGACAACGCGTCGGTGATCGCCGGGTCCCGCGCCGGCCGCTTCTTCCCGGACCCGGAGACCGGGGTGTACGGGGCGGTCGCCGAGGACGTGCACGTCTTGATGAAGGTCGAGACGCACAACCATCCGACCGGCATCTCTCCCTTCGCGGGCGCCGCGACGGGCTCCGGCGGCGAGATCCGCGACGAGGGTGCGACCGGCCGCGGCTCGAAGCCCAAGGCCGGGCTCTGCGGATTCAGCGTCTCGAACCTGCGCATCCCCGGCTTCGAGCAGGCCTGGGAGGTCGACTACGGGGGGTCGCCGCGGATGGCGAGCGCCCTGGAGATCATGGTCGAGGGGCCGATCGGCGCGGCGTCGTTCAACAACGAGTTCGGGCGCCCGAACCTCTGCGGCTACTTTCGGACGTACGAGCAACGGGTCGCCGGCCCCGACGGAGACGAGGTTCGGGGATACCACAAGCCGATCATGCTCGCGGGCGGCCTCGGCAACATCCGCCCCGACCACGTGAAGAAGAACGCGATTCCGCCGGGTGCCCCTATCGTCGTCCTCGGCGGCCCGGCGATGCTGATCGGACTCGGCGGCGGCGCGGCGTCGTCCATGGCCACAGGCGATTCGGCCGAGGACCTCGACTTCGCCTCGGTGCAACGGTCCAATCCGGAGATCCAGCGTCGCTGTCAGGAGGTCATCGACCGTTGTTGGGCCCTCGGCGACGACAACCCGATCGTGTCGATTCACGACGTCGGCGCCGGCGGACTCTCCAACGCCCTGCCCGAGCTGGTCCACGACGCTTCCCGAGGCGGAGACTTCGAGCTGCGCGAGGTGCCGAACGACGAGCCGGGCATGAGCCCGATGGAGATCTGGTGCAACGAGGCGCAGGAGCGCTACGTGATGGCAGTCGCCCCCGAGCGACTCGGGGCGTTCACCGCGATCGCGGAGCGGGAGCGCGCACCCTTCGCGATCGTCGGCGAGGCTACCAAGGCCGAACATCTGCACCTCGGCGACCGGGATCTCGAGGACGACCCGATAGACATTCCCATGGACCTCCTCTTCGGCAAGCCGCCGAAGATGCACCGCGATGTCGCCCGGCGGTCGATCGAACGTGCCTCCGTCGCGACGGACCGGGTGGACATCGCCGAGGCGGCCGAGCGCGTCCTTCGCCTGCCGACCGTGGCCTCGAAGGCGTTCTTGATCACCATCGGAGACCGCAGCGTCACCGGGCTCGTGACCCGCGACCAGATGGTCGGTCCGTGGCAGGTGCCGGTCGCCGATGTCGCCGTGACCGCGTCGTCCTACGACACCGTGCATGGCGAGGCGATGGCGGTCGGGGAACGCACGCCGACCGCGCTGATCACTCCCGTGGCGTCGGCGCGGATGGCGGTTGGCGAGGCCCTGACGAACATCGCCGCCGCCCACATCGACGGCATCGAGAAGATCCGGTTGTCCGCGAACTGGATGGCCCCCGCGGGTCATCCGGGAGAAGACGCCGGTCTCTACGAGATGGTGCACGCCGTCGGCATGGAGCTCTGCCCCGCGTTGGGCATCTGCATTCCCGTCGGCAAGGATTCGATGTCGATGCGCGCGGTCTGGGAGGCCGATGGCGAGACGCAGAGCGTCGTCGCCCCGCTCTCGTTGATCGTGTCCGCGTTTGCGCCGGTAACCGACGTTCGGCGGACGGTCACGCCGCAGCTGCGCACCGATGCCGGGGACACGGATCTCCTGCTCGTCGACCTCGGCCGTGGTCGCAACCGGCTCGGCGGCAGCGCCTACGCCCAGGTCACAGGCCAGCTCGGCGACGCGGCGGCCGATGTCGACTCTCCGTCCGATTTGCGGGCGTTCTTCGGTGTGGTGCAGGACCTGGTCGGCGCGGGATTGGTCCTCGCCTATCACGACCGCTCCGATGGCGGCCTGTTCGCGACGCTGGCCGAGATGGCCTTCGCCGGCCACACCGGGGTGACGATCTCCCTGGACGGGCTCGGCGCCGACCCGGCGGCGGCGCTCTTCACCGAAGAGCTCGGCGCCGTTCTTCAGACCCGGGCGTCGGACCACGGTCGCGTCGTCGCGACGTTCCGCGAGGCCGGGCTCCTCGACTGTGTGCATCCGATCGGCACGACCAACGATTCAGACCGGCTCGTCTTCGCACGCAAGTTCGAGGAGGTGCTCTCCGTCGACCGCGCGGATTGGCAGCAGACGTGGAGCGAGACCAGCTTCCGAATCCAGTCGATTCGCGACAACCCGGCGTGCGCCGCCGACGAGTTCGAGGCGATCGTCGACCGGACCGACCCGGGGATCTCGCCCCGCGTGACCTTCGACCTGTCGAGCGACGTGACGCGGCGTCTCTCGGACGCCGATCGGCCACGGGTAGCGGTCCTACGAGAGCAGGGTGTCAACGGGCAGGTCGAGATGGCCGCGGCGTTCGATCGCGCCGGCTTCGCCGCGGTCGATGTGCACATGAGCGACATCCTGGAGGGCCGCATCGACCTCGACGGGTTCCGCGGGCTCGTCGCTTGCGGCGGTTTCTCCTACGGCGACGTCCTCGGCGCGGGTGAGGGTTGGGCGAAGAGCATCCTGCTGTCGTCCCGCGGCCGCGCTGCGTTCGCCAGCTTCTTCGCACGTCCGGACACGTTCGCCCTGGGGGTGTGCAACGGCTGCCAGATGCTCTCGGTGCTCAAGGAGTTGATCCCGGGTGCCGAGGGGTGGCCGCGCTTCGTGCGCAACGAGTCGGAGCAGTTCGAAGCCCGCGTGGCGACGGTAGAAGTCCTGGAGTCGCCGTCGATCTTCTTCGCCGGAATGGCCGGCAGTCGGCTGCCGATCGCGGTCGCGCACGGCGAAGGTCGGGTGGAACCGGCCGACGACCAGCACCCCGCGGTCGCCGCCACCCGCTTCGTCGACAACCACGGTCGCCCCACCGAGCGCTACCCGCTGAACCCGAACGGCTCCCCCGGCGGCTTGACCGGCCTGACCACCCACGACGGCCGGGTCACCATCCTCATGCCCCACCCGGAGCGCGTGTTCCTGACGGCCCAGAACTCCTGGCACCCCGACGATTGGGGCACCGAAGGGCCCTGGTTGCGCATGTTCCGCAATGCCCGGGTGTGGTGCGGGTAGGGCGTGTTGGGTTCCGGAGGGGGGACGGTGATCCCCCCAACTCCTCAAGCCGCCGAGTCAGCCCCGCCAGTCACATCGGAATCCGCGGCTCCAACAACACCCGATCGACATTCTCGAGCCGCAGGAAGCTGGGCAGAACCGCGACGGAGAGGGCGAAGACGGTGTGTCCGAGCTCGACCAGGGGCCAGGTCGGCACGTCGTACGTCGGCAGGAGCTCGGTGGTCATGCACAGCTCGGCGCAGCGTTTGCGGCCCTGCTCGTCGCCGAGCTCGCGGAACATGCGACATTGCGTGCCGCCGGCGACGTAGGCCCACGGTGCGACCAGCGTGCGCGGCAACCCGGGTCCCGTGCCGGGTCGGAGCCCCTGAGGGAGGAGGTCGACCTGGTAGCGCTCGATGTCGAGACGGTCCAGGAACGCGCGCTCGGTCGCCGAGCCGAAAGGGTCCCGGGAGAGCTCGGCGATCTGCGCGTTGCGCACCTTCTCGACCTGCTCGGGGTCGGCGGTGTCGGGAACCGGAGGGGTTCGGTTGAACCGTGGCAGACGCTTGGCGCGAAAGAGCAATCGTCCGAGTTCGACCTTCACGTCGCGCTCGGCGAGGGCCCAGGCCGTGCCCCAGTCGTTGACGACGACCTCGGGGTCGGGGGCGGCGCCGATCCAGCTGTCGAGGCACGTCTCGAACCACCCGGTGCGCTCGTGAGATACGGGCCCGAACACGAGGGATGCGGGGGTTCCGGTTTCGGCCAGCAGCGCGGCTGCTTCGGCGACCTCGGATGCGTCGCGATAGCGCCAGGCACAGAACTCCGTGCCGAAGTAGACGCGCTCGATGCGCGTGCCGATGTCGGCGGAGGCCAGGATGTCTACCGTGCGCGCCCAGCCCTGGTCCTCGAACACGGCGGGGTCGCCGATCAGGGGAAGGGCGCTGAGATTCGGGTTGGCGAGGAACTCCCGAAGGGCCTGCAGAAAGGGCAGGTCGGGCGCCTGGATCGCGAGCCTCACTCCGTTCCCCGCGGGAATTCGGGGAAGTAACAGAAGTCGCCGGAATGACACAGATCGGGCAGGTCGAGGATGCCCGGCATCTGGCTGACGGAGTCGATGCCGTCGCGCATGTAGGCCGCGATGGCCTTCGTGACGAGGAGCACGCCGTCGACGGCGTCGGTGGAGCGTCCGGGCACTTTGAGGTGCGTTACGCCAGCGCTCGCAAAGGCGGGTACCGCGCACAGGCCGCATTTGCCGAGCGCATGGACGGGCACGGGCCGGAGCTCGATCGCTTCGTGGGGAACGGTCGGGTCGGCTCGGAATCGGTCGCGACGCTGAACCCGCAGCTCCTTGACCAGGTGACTGTTGCAGAAGTCCTTGCAGGAGCCGTAGCCGTGGTCGGCAAAGCAGCGCGCGCCGTCGTAGACGCACGGCTCCCCCATGATGAAGGTCTCGACCTCCATGCCCCGCTCTCGTGCGAGCGGCGCCAGAATGCGCAACGCCGGACCGGTGATCTCCCGCGCGAAGACGATGCGGCTGGCGCCCAGTCCGGCAAAGAGATCCAGGGCCGCCACGTTGGCGACCGCGGCTTCGCCGCTGACGTGCAGGTCGACGTCCGGGAAACGCTCCCGCAGCGCGATGCACGCGCCGGGGGATGCGACGATGATCGCACCGATGCCGGCGGACAGCGCCTCTTCGGTGATGTCGAGGGCCGCAGCCCACATCGCGTCGGTGTAGTAGTGCTCGTTCATCGTGAGCGCGACGTGCGCTCCGAGGGAACCCGCCCGCCCGACGAAGTCGTGCAATCGGTCGATGTCGACGAACTGGTTCGAAGCCCTGTACCGCCGGTTGGGGGAGAGCTCGAAGCCGAATCGATCGGACCATCGCGGGGGCACGAAACCGACGAAGAACTCGCCCGCGCCAACTTCGACCAGTCGGTCGGCGTCGCCGGGGCTGGCGTCGCCGCCGACGCCCACGACGATCGTCGGTGTGACGGCTTCGATCCCCGCCGCCGCGCTCGAGCGACCCTCGGGGCCGCTGGCGAGATCGATCGGCGTCGGGCTGCTCGCAGCGGTGCCGGAGTCGCTACGGTTGTCGATGGGGTCGATCATCGGAAATGTCCGACGGAAGACGCGCCGCCTGGGGTCGACGCGGCGGTCCGTGATTCATGGAAAGAGTCACGGTCGGAGTCTGTGGAGAATCGCAGATCGAGAGCCCGAGCGCCACGCTCTCAAGCGCGGTCGGCCAGAATCGTGGATCGCCACCTTGCGGGGCGGTGTCGTCGACGCTTCGTCGACGCGAGACCACCTGTGGCCGGAGCCCTCGGATTGACAGCGTTCCGACGGGGCCATTAGGTTCCGAAGTCCAGAGACGAGACCGCACGATACCCGACCCGAAGAGCGTGCGTATCGCTCCTCTCCTCAGCGTCGCGCCCGAGCGCCGGCCGGCGAGGCCCGAATGACGGATCGAACGCAACAGCCGGATGCGACCGAGCGCGCTGTTGCGCGGTCGCGCCTCCGTTGGCGCGTCCTGCTCCCGCTCTACTACGTCGTCGCGTTCGCCACGCTGTGGATCGTGCAGGTGCTGCGCATCGATCACACGGACGCCCCCGCGATCGTCTTCCCGGTGGGTCTCGGGCTCGCGCTGGTGCTGGAGATCGTGGTCACGTTCTGTTTCGAGCGTCGGGCTCGGGTACCCGGCGGTCGCGCCATGCGCGTGCTCGCCCAGGTGGCGATGTGGCTCGGACTGGCCCTGCGGCTCGGGTATTGGGGCCTGCTCTTCTTCTACGGCGCGGAGTACCTGGCCACGGTGACGCGCACCGACGGCGCCATCTTCTTGCGCATCGTGGGCCTGCGGCTGTGGAAGTTCGCGCCGGTCGCGTTGTCGCTCGTTCCCTGGCTCTCGGTCGTCTTGTTCGCCGCGTGGCTCGGGCTTGTCGAGGGCGTCGTCATCAGGAAGCGGCAGTTGCGCGGCATCGTCGTGATGGTGTTGCCGGTGTTCATCTTCGCGGCCCTGACGCTGGCCGGCTACCACTGGGGAACCACGGACAAGACGGCAGCCGAAGTCGCGGCTCAGGAGTCGGTGCGCGTGCTCTTCGATGTCCACGACCTGGCCCCGCCGGCGGCCGAGGAGGCCTGGGATTTTCCCCGGCACGCCGAGCTCTTCGGCGACGGTCGTGCCCTGGTCGGGTCGTTCGGTCAGACCCTGGGCGGGCCGGTCGCCGACCGGCAGGGGCTGTGGAAGGTCGACCTGGACAGCGGCTCCTCCCATTGGATAACGACCGAGAATCAGGTGTGGGCGTTCAGCATCAACTCGGCCGAGGACACGCTCTACGCATTCCCCTGGCATCAGCCCGTCGTCCTCCGAATCGACCTGGAGACGTTCGTGGTCACCGATACGATCCGATACGACGAAATCTGGCCCTACCCGAGCGTGGAGCCGACGTACGCCCAGGCGATGGGGCGAGACATCTTCGTCACGATGACCGCGGTTCCGTCGGTCTTGCGCTTCGACACGGAGACCGAACGCTTCGTGGGCACGCTCGACCTGTCGGCCCTCGGCCTGGCGCGCGACGGGGACACCTGTTGCGGCCTCGCGGTGTCGCCGACCGACGGAACCCTCTACGCGATGGCCTCGAGCCACTTCGACACCACGATCGTGCGCATCGACCCCGAGCGATTCGAGGTCGTGGACCACGGTGTGCTCGAAATGAACGGCATGTATCTGGCGGCTCGTCCGACGCCCGAGGGCGACGACGTCCTGTACGTCGGCCAGGAGTTCCGTGACGGATTGTGGCGGGTCGACACGGAGACGTGGCGCGGAGAGGTCGCGTACGAGACCGACACGAAGTGGCAGACGCGGCTCCTGTGGGACCCGGTCTCAGACCGTATCCTGCTCTTCGGACGCACCACCGGCACGATGATCGAGCTGACCCCCGATTGCGAGCCCGTGCGCTCGGTGTGGGTCGGGCGGGCCGCGGTCCCGGTCACCGCCGGCGCCGACGGCATCACCGTGATGTCGACCGTCGGCGTGCTGCGGATCGACCGCGCAAGCCCCGACGACGCGGCGGAGCGAAGCCCCGACGACGCGGCGGAGCGAAGCCCCGACGACTCAGTAGGAGCGCCAGTGAACCGGGCCCTCGAGCCGGATGCCATCGGTGTCGATCGACACTGACCAGACGTAGAAGCGGCCGGGCTCGAAGCTCGTCACCTCGACGAAGAACACGCGGTACCCGTCCGGTACTGGAACGCCGAACCGCAGGTGCTCGATCGGCGGGTTCTCGACATCCATGCGGGCGCCGTCGAGGTGGGTGCCGTAGGTGCCGCTGTCCTGCTCGTACGGGAAGGGGTTGGAGATCACGACCCACACGGCGTCGCCGTAGACGAGCGCGTTCAGCGACAAGGGCAGCCGCGGCGACCAGGGGCTCGGGAACTTCTCGTACGTCGCCGAACCGGTCTGCCCGGTCGGATCGAGCGTCAAACCCACCGGCTCCCCGGCCCCGTCTTCCAGCCGAACCCATGTGCCGTCGGTCACCCAGGGGTGCTCGAGCGACACGACCAGGTGGTGGGCGACAGGCGGCGGCGCCGGTTCCGGCGTGTCGTCGAGGTTGGCCTGCCGCATGCCGTCTCGGTACATGTCCGGCGTCATCCGCTCGGTGATCCGTTCGTTGACGCTGGGCCGTCTGCCTTCGTAGTGGGGCTGCGCGAAGGCGTTGCGGAGATCCCGCCACGGATCGCCAGCCCTTGGGAACCGGGTCCACTCCGGTCTGGGCAGGAGTCCGAGCCCCAGGAATTCCCGCTCGACCTCCAGATACGCCGGCGCTTCGTCGGGCACCCACGGGAACGCCTCGTGAAATCTCGGATCGGCCGGTGCGTCGACGGCCATCAGGCCCCGATGGATGGCGAAGACGACCACCATCGCGCCGACGAAGATCGCCGCCACTCGACGGGTTGCGCCGGCGTCGAGCAACCAGGCGGCACCGGCACCGATCGGGACCAGCGCGAATGGCAGCACCGGGGTGATCGCGGCCAGCTTCTCGACCTGGATCCAGTTCTCGTTGATGACGATCACGAGAAGGTAGGGCGCGCACCAGGCGAGGGCGGCGAGCAGGTTTCGGCGGTGTCGAACCATGGTGGCCAATCCGACGCCAGCGAGCGCCGCCAACACGATCCCCAACCGCGAGATCAGCCACGCCGGGAGGAGAGCGTAGTGGGGAACGGGGTTGAACGGGGTGCGTACGAGGTCCGGGTAGAAGGGCCAGTTCCACATCGCGTTCAGGGAGAACTGCGCGCCGAGGATCCGGTGAGTGGCGGCCGGGTGCGCCTCGAAGCTCTCGAAGGCGAAGAGACCGGAGAACGCGAACCAGTGGTGCAGGATGACCGGGCTGATCACGACGAGCGCGCTCGCGGCGTAGCGCGCGCACGTGGCGAGCGGCGCCCGGCGCTGGACGAGGATCATGTAGAGCAACGGCCCCGCGCCGGCGACCACGGCCACGTGCCGGCTCGCGACGAGGATCGCGAACACCGCCCCGACCAGCCAGTCCGGGCTCTCGCGCCGTACGGCGACGACGACGAGGCCGGAGGCGACGAGGAACGAGATCGTGTTGATGTCACTGACCAGGGTGTCCGCGGCCGCCGGGAATCCCATGAACGCCACCAGCACGAGGATGCGGGCGGCGCCGGGCCGAGCGATCATGGATCGGGCGATCAGGAAGCCGAAGAGTCCGGTCGCGGCCGTCGCGGCCGCGTAGAAGAGCCGGAGGCCGAGGAAGCCCCACAGGTAGGCGAACGAGGCGAGGATCCCGAACGCGCCTTCTCGCTCCTCGGTGCGGATGCGCAGCATCGGTCGCTCGCCGCCGAGGAATTCGAAGTTCCCGAAGGGCAGGTCGATCGCCGTCGCGACGCCCCGGAAGAGGCAGGTCAGGCTGTGCGCGTCGATTCGGAACAGCACGAGCGACGCCAGGAAACCAGCGGCGAGCAGCACGACGGCGACCATCGACTCCCCGCACGGCCGGCCGGCGGTTCGCGCGTGCCGAAGCAGCTCGCCGATCGTCCGTCGGCGCACAAAGAGCCCCAGCGCGAAGACCAGGTTCGTGACGATGAACGCGAAGTGGGAGTACGGGCTGAGCGAAAAGAGCGCGTAGGCGAACACGCACCACCCGACGACGGGGATCGAGAGGCCGAATCCGAGCGCAAGATCCCACCGCGATGGCGAGCGTCCGCGGACCAGGTCGGCCAGGACGAGCGCGGGAACGAGGAAGTACAGAACCTGGACTACAGGCACTGTCGCTCCGGGCCGAGCTCCCCCGCGCGCACTGACGCCATGCGGGTTCCCGGGCAGTCCCCGTCCCGCGAGCTCGCGAGCGGTATCGCGGGGACCCCCGAATTCGCAAGGCTCGCCGACAGCGGCCCGGCGGGTGTCGAGGAGGGGGCCGGATCTGCTCGCCTCGTTCCAAGTCTCCGGCCCTTGCGCGCGCCCGGGGTCTCCGGGACCTCGGTGAGGAATCCCATGGGGGTGCCGCTGTCACCGCGGAAGCGCGCCCAAAGGAACCGAGCCACCGCCAGGCCGATCGCACCGACGGAGATCATGAACGCCAGCCCCCAGATCACCCCCCGGAGCCCGGCGATGAACGCGAACAGGCTGAGGGGGAGCAGGATCAGCTCGGTTCCGAGCGTCAGCCTCAGGTGCGAAGCTGCGGCTGCGGTCGGCGTCGTCGAGGCCCGGGTACGCCAGGTGTAGGAGAGCGCGTCCGTCGGACAGGTGCTGATGCAGGTCATGCACCTGACGCAGTCGACGTCCGGGACGTTCCCGCGCGTCTGGATCTGGTGCATCACGTCGATGCCCATCAGGCAGGTCTCGGAGCACCGTCGGCACTCGATGCACTCGCCGGTCTTGCGGATGCGGAACAGGCTGAACGCCTGCAACGGTCGGAAGAAATACGAGAACGGACAGCCGAGCCGGCAGAGCGCGCGCGATCCGAACACCCCGTTGACCAGGAAGGTGAAGGTCACGAGGATCAGAATGCTCTTGAGGGCCGACGGGACCTCCCAGACGGGCATGTGGGCGTTGTTTCCGAAGTGCAGCCCCGCCGGGCCGTCGCTCACGGTGGCGATCTCCTGCAGGTACAGGAGGACCAGGGCCATGATCAGCAGTGCCGGCCCGGTCCATCGGAGCACGCGCGACCGGATCATCGGACGGCGGCCGAGGAACGGGATGCCGGACATGATCTTCGAGCCCAACTCCTGCCAGGCACCCATGTGGCAGAACCAGCCGCACAGGACGCGTCCGAAGATCGGAACCATCGCGATCCACAGGAAGACCAGCACGACCCCGATGGTGACCGTCCCCTTGGAGAAGAAGCTGACGATGTCGAGCGGAGAGGTGTGTCCCTGGTTGGTCCAGCCGAGCTTCGAGGCGATCAGGTGGGCAGCGATCAGCGTGTTCAGCACGATCAGTGCACCGATGCGCCAAGCCTGGATGCCGGCTCGCTTCGTGCGGTCGGTCCGACGTGGGGTGTCGGCACCGCACCCACAGTTGTTCGCTCCAGCGGGCACTTGGGTCTCGTCTCGCGCCATATACGTGGGACGTACTGCCGAATGCTAGCACGGGATCGGGGGGGCCACAACGAGGGGTGGTCGTCGGCCTGGCGTTTCCTCGGCCGAGCAGTCGCCGACGATCAGCTCGGGAGCGGAGAGGCCAGGACCATCATCGTGACCCCAGAAACGGTCGCAGCGCCGAGGAGGGCCAGGCTGACGAAGGCGAGGCGTCGGTGCCAGGGTCGGACGGACGGATTTCGCAGGGTCGCCACGCCAAGCGCTGCGGGAGCGACGAGAAACAGGGTGGAGAGGCGGGCGAAGAACCGATGGATGCGATGCGTCGCGCCCGTCGCCTCGAGGTCGTACAGGCTCCCGACCGAGTAGGCCTGCGCGATGGTGATCACGAGGCCGCACACGGCGATGACCACGAGCGCGATGTGCAACCGCCGCTTGCGACGCAGGCCCGCCACGACAGCCGCCGCGAGCGCTCCGACGGTCAGCGCGAGAAGAAAGGCGAGGAGGATGAGCGCGGTGGGTGGAGTCATGAGGAGCGCGGTGTATCACCGGCCGGGTCCGCTGACAAGTGCAGCCAATACGGGCAACTTGCGCGACGGGCGTTCTTTGAGTTCCGCCCGGGGGGCCATGGGCGGGGGAAGGGCATCATAGCGGGTTGAGCGGTGAGCGGAACCGTTCACGGGTCCGTGTCGCAACCGAAATGGGATCCTCGACCGACCATTGGTGTTAGCCTTGGGCGTCGATGGTTCGCGAAGGCGCGGTCCCCAGCCGGAGCGCTTCGAGAATCCAGGGTTCGGGTGTTTCCCGATTCGCCGCTCCGCCGAGACGCCAACAAGACAGCATGTGGACCAGCCGCCTGCACCACTTTGCGCGCTACCTCGGGCGCTCGACCCGTAGCACGAAGGTGCCGCTCGAGGTCTATCTCGAGCCCACGAATCGGTGCAATCTCCAATGCGCTTCGTGCCCCCTATCGCGCATGACCCGGCCCGTCGGCACCATAGACATGGCGTTGTTTCGGCGCATCGCGGACCAACTCGACGGCTGTGAGGTGGTCAATCTCTACGTCTACGGCGAGCCGCTCTTGCATCCGTCGATCGACGAGATGATCGGCAGGCTGCGGGCGCGCGGCGTCGGTCCGACGCTGACGTCGAACGGAGCGCTGCTGACGGAGGAGGCGGCCG
Source organism: uncultured Myxococcales bacterium (assembly GCA_964520965.1). GTDB lineage: Bacteria > Myxococcota_A > Bradymonadia > REDH01 > REDH01 > CAZFPM01. The sequence continues at coordinate 22,195 of CAZFPM010000027.1, read as the reverse complement.
ATCGCTTGATCGACGCCGGGCTGGAGCACCTGATCATCTCGATCGACACGGCGGACGAGGAGCTCTACGGGCAGCTGCGCCCCGGCTCGGACTGGACCCGCGTGATCACCGGAATCCGCACGATCGCCGAGCGGGCGAGGTCGCGGGGCCACCGGATGGTCATTCACGTCAGTGCGGTGCAGACCGATCGATTGCTCGACACGCTTCCGGAGTTCCTCGCCTTCGTCCGTTCGTTGCCCGTCGACGGCCAGCGCTTCGAGCGGTTCATCGATCTCTCGCGCGATCGGGAGCTCGCCAGCGCCGCCCCGTTCCCGACGGCGGCCTCGCGGCACACGCACTTCTACCTGTGGCGCAAGCTCTACGTGACCTGGGATGGTCGGGCGATGGTCTGCCCGTACCACGTGTACGGCGGCGAAGACGGTCTCTTCGTCGGCGATCTGCGCCAGGAGACGGTCGCCGAGGTGTGGAACGGCCCGGAGATGCGGGAGCGTCGGCGTCGAGCATTGGCGCGCGAGTCGATCATGCCGGCGTGCTGTGGGTGCGGGTTTCCGGCCTACCCATCGCCGGCGATCCTGATCAAGACGGTCGTGCACGAGCGGCTCTTCCTGACCCGGATCATGCCCACCTTGTCGACCCTGCTCGCCCGCCGCGAGGCTCGGGACGCCGCGAATTGATCGCGCTCGTGCACGGTTCCGATGTTGACGGCGAATGCGGTGCGTCCGTATAGTCTTCGTGGGCACGACGCCCGGACACGTCACGTGACAACAAAAGCGCAGGAGGTTCGCATGAGTCTTGGACCGTTGGATTACTCGGAGTGGCGTCCTGCGCCTCAGCCGCGTCCGCGCCCCACACCGAAGCCGAAGCCGAAGCCGGAAGGCTGAACGGACGACGGGTCGCGATGCTCGGATCTGCAGCCACGTCTCATCGCTGCGCCGGTTCCGGTTGACGTCGAGGGAGGCCCGATCGTGATTCGAGGTCGTTTCGGGGCGTGCTTCGTGTCGAAGCGACCGTGGACGAGGAGCACTGCGGGAGCGGTGCGCCGTCGACGTGCGCGCGTCGGGCGGTAGGCCGGACGTCGGCGACCGCTGCGACGATCGGCTCCACCGGTGCCGCGGCGACCGACTTGCACGCCACCGGTGTTCGCGTATCGTGGCGGGCCGAATACGTCGTTCCGACCACACCGGAGGAACCCATGGCCGATCTGCGCCCCTTCCGCGCTCTCCGTCCCGCCGCGGGCCTGGCCTCGACCGTCGCCAGCCCTCCCTATGACGTCCTCGACTCGGCCGAGGCCCGGGCGATGGCTGCCGAGAACCCGCGCTCGTTCCTGCACGTGAACAAGCCGGAGATCGACCTCGGGCCCGGCACGTCCCCCTACGATGATCGGGTGTACGACGTCGGCGCGGCGAACCTCCGGCGATTCATCGACGACGGCACACTCGTGCGCGACCCGACCGAGTGTTTCTACGTCTACCGGCAGAAGATGGGCGATCACGTCCAGACCGGCCTCGTCGCCGGCGCCAGCATCGATGAGTACGACCGAGGCGAGATCCGCAAGCACGAGAAGACGCGCCCGAACAAGGAAGACGACCGCACGCGGCACATGGACGCGCTGGACGCCCAGGTGGGCCCTGTCTTCCTGACGTATCGGCAGAGTGCCGACATCACGGCGCAGATCGAAGGGGTCTGCGCGACCGCACCGACGGTCGACTTCGTGTCGGACGACGGCATCGGGCACACGCTCTGGGTCGTGTCTTCGACCGAGCAGATCACCGCCATCCGCGCCGGGTTCGCCCAGGTCGACGTGCTCTATGTCGCCGACGGTCACCATCGATCCGCGGCGTCGTCGCGGGTGTGCGCCAGCCGTCGGGCGGCGGACCCGGGATCGCCGACCGACGCGGCGCACGCGTTCTTCCTCGTCGTGGCCTTCCCCGGCGACGAGATGCAGATCCTGGACTACAACCGCGTGGTCGCGGACCTCGATGGGCTCGACCACCAGACGTACCTCGACCGGGTCGGCGAACGGTTCGTCGTGTCCGAGTCGGCGGAGCGGAAGCCCACGGAGCGGCACACGTTCTCGATGGTGTTGGGCGACCGTTGGTACACGTTGAGCGCGAAGCTGGGGACGTTTCCCACCGGCGACCCGGTGCGGAGCCTCGATGTGGCCATCCTGCAGGAGAATCTCCTGACACCGGTGTTGGGGATCGGGGATCCGCGGACCGACGAGCGAATCGACTTCGTCGGCGGAATTCGGGGAACGTCGGAGCTCGCCCGTCGTGTCGCCGGGGGTGCAGCCGTCGCGTTCGCCCTGTTCCCGACGTCGATGGGCGAGCTGATCGCCGTGGCCGATGCGGGTCGGATCATGCCGCCGAAGTCGACCTGGTTCGAACCGAAACTCCGCTCGGGTCTCTTCGTGCGACCGCTGTCGGATTGATGTTGCGAGCAGCCGCGGAGAGCCGCCGCTGCCCATGGCGACCGTCCGGCAGACCGGGGCGACAAGGTTGCCGGATCGCTGAGCGCGGCTTATCATCCGGCCGGTGCGCCGGTCGTCAGGCGTCTCTTCCGGAGGTTCAGATGAGTATGTCGCAGAGAGCATCTTTCGTCGCGTTGTTGTGCTGCCTTCCTCTGTGGGGCGTGGGTTGCGACCGATCGGCGGGCGATGGTGGACCAGAACCGACCGAGGAGTCCCGCTGGTGTCTCGCCGAGGACATGGCGCTCCTCGATCGAGACGATGCGACAGCCGTCATGGTCGGCTGTGCCGCCGATTGCGCCGGAGAGACGAACGTCGACACCTGCGCCCGCGCGTGTTTCCTGGAGCAGGTGCCGGTGCGGTCGGAGTGCTCCGAGTGCTTCGTCTCCCTCGCCAAATGCCTCGACGAGAAGTGCAGCAACGACTGCGAATCGGGAGTCGACTCGTCGGAGTGCCAGGCCTGTAGCGCCGAGAATTGCGACTTCTCGATGGACACCTGCCTGGTAGGGCGACCCACGGAACCCGTGGGAGACGGAAGCGCGGCCGGTGACGACCCCGTCGAGGAGGGCAGCGCGGCCAGTGACGCACCCGTCGAGGAGGGCAGCGCTGGCGAGCCGTTCATTGCGGATGGCAGCGCCCTCGGGGCCGAGGTTCCCGAGGGGAGCGGCTCGGACGCGCCGTTCGTTCCCGACGGCAGCGGCCTCGCGCCCGAGATCCCCTAGCCTGGACCCTCGACACCAGGGCTAGCCGTCGGTGCAGGGGGTTTCGGAGGTGCTGTTGCCGCTCGTGCGCAATCTCTGTGCGTCCGGGCTTGGTGGCGCGCACCCGGTCGTCGAGTCGTCCAGGTAGTAGTGGAATCCGCTGAGTCGGTCGCAGGCGTAGTTCCCGTCGAGCGAGTTGTTGCGGAACTGGTTGCCCCACGAGGGGCATTCCGGGGCCGGTTTCGTGCAGTCGTCCCGAACGTCGTGGTCGCAGTACCAGGTGGTGTACGCGGCCTCGATCCCGGTCTGGATGAACCGGTTGTCATTGACGACGTTGTCGTTCGAGTAGTCTCGAACCCGAATCGGGTCGCCGGAGTTGCGTAGGAAGCGATTGCGCAGGATCTGGTTCCGGTCGGACATGTGGGCCACGTAGATCGCGTGCAACAGGCCGGCGGAGCTCGTGTTCACGATCTCGACGAAATGGGTGTTCGCGATCTCGTTGTCGTCCGAGTTCACGAGCCGAACGGCAGCGGTCGAGGGCGACAGCGCTGGGTTGAACACGTTGCCGATCCGATAGAAGTAGCAGCCGTAGATCCGGTTCGAGCCGTTCGACGCGGCCTCGTCGTTCCGGTTCGCGTTCAGGCTGATCGCGGTCTGGTAGCGCTGCACCTGCACGTACCAGAAGTGCAGGTTGGTCTCTTCGCCGGCCGAGTGCCGCAGCTGGAACCATGTCCCGCCCGGGCACTCGGTCGCGGGATCGGTCACGTCGGCGACGAGGCAGCCATCGAAGACCGGCCGCTCCCCCTCGTCGTCCCGTCGCCGGAACGTGATGGTGTGCTCGGGCATCGTGAACGTCCACGTGACCTGCTGGGCGAGATAGACACCGGGGGCGATGCGGATCTCGACGTCACGCGCCGTCGCGGCGGTCGACACGAGTTCGTGCGCTCTCGCCAGGGTGGCGATCGCGCGGTCCGGCGTGGAGCCGTCGAGCCCGTCGTCACCGTCGGTGGCCATGTGGATGATCCACGGGCCCGGATCGACGACATCGTCGTCCGTGTCCGAGTCGGGCGGCGTGTCATCCGGGATGTCCGAAGGAGTGTCGGCGGGGGCATCCGGCGTCGTGTCGTCGTCGATGTCGTCGATGGTGTCTGTGGGGGCGTCGGTCGTCGTGTCGACGGCCGCGTCTCCCGCCGCGTCGTGCGCGTCTGCGCCGATTTCGCCGTCGTCGTCCCCATCGGTCGTCGCGTCGTCGTCGGCCTGATCGACATCGATGTCTCGCCCGGATGCATCGTCCCCATCGGTCGTCGCGTCGTCGTCGGCCTGATCGACATCAATGTCTCGCCCGGATGCATCGTCCCCATCGGTCGTCGCGTCGGACCGGTCTCCGTCGCTCTCCTCGTGGACATCGGTCGCCGATTCGTCCGTTGGGGCGTCGAGGTCGTCGTCGCCATCCGGTGTTCCGCCGGCGACATCGGGCACCCCATGGCCGTCATCGACGTCGCCGGAGCTGGTTTCGGTGGTGTCATCGGCCACCGAAGCCATGCCGGGGCTGCCGGTTCCGCACCCGACGACTCCGAACGCAGCCAGGGCGAAGAGCAGGATGACGGCTCGAGGACTCGTCGCGTTCTCGCTCATTCCGATTTCATCCGGTTCCGGTGCAGACGCCGTCAGTGGCCGAAGACGTGGGGGTGGACGAGGGCCCAGTCGACGAGGCGGGGCCAGTAATCGAGCATGTTGGGGCATCGCACGGCCCCGTCGAGGGCCCGCAACGTGTTGGTCACGTCGAAAGTCACGGGCTGGTTCAGGTAGTCGATGCTCTCCGCCGGCGTCGCGAACCAGTCGCCGAGCACGGGCGCGGACAGCACGCGTTTGACCAGGCCCGGGGGCAGGGTGCCCCACGGAGCCCGCCGGTCGAGGTGGAGCAGCGTCTGGGTGATCCACTCTCGGGTCGGCACCGGATCCGGATCCGCGACGTGGAATGTATCGCCGACGACGCCTTCTGCGCCGGCGATGTGGGCCATCGCGTCGACGAGGTAGTCGACTGGCACGATGTTCATCCGAGCCTCGACCGGACCCGGTAGAGCGGTCGGAAGCCAGGCGGGGAGCCGGCTGGCGAGGCGCGCAACGAAGTAGGGACCGTCTCCCTTCGCCGTCTCTCCGGTCTTGGAGTCGCCGACGACGACGGCCGGTCGGAGGATCACGGTCGGTACGGCGTCGAGTCGCTCTCGCACGAGACGTTCGGCGTCGTGCTTCGTCGACTCGTAGTGGTTGCGGAAGCGTTGTCCTGCCGCGAGCTCCGCCTCGAAGACTCGCCCCCGGCGGTCGCCGGCGACCACGATCGTGGAGATGTAGAACAGGCGCTCGAGCTGGGGGAGCGTCTCGCAGAAGTCCAGGACCTGCGCGGTGCCATCGACGTTGACCCCACGGGCGATCGGTTCCGGTGTCGCCAGGTCGTAGACTGCGGCGAGATGCCACAGCGTGGTCACCCTGGCGCGAGCGCGATCCGCAGCCTTCGGCTCCAGACCGAGGTCGGGTTGGCGAATGTCTCCGGCGACGACGATCCAGCGACCCGCCAGCGATGGGACGACCGCTTCGCTCGCGGTGGCGGCCTCCCGTGCCCGCTCGACGAATCGCGACTCTGCAAGGAGCTGGAACTCGAGTTCGTCGTCCCGGGCGGCCAGTCGATGGACCAGCCGCTCGGCGATGAACCCGGGATATCCGGTGATCATTGTGGTCGTCACGGTCCTCCCTCCTCCTCGTCGGATGACGGGCTGAGGACGGTCGGGATGTCGGCGGCGATCAGGGTTCGCAGGAACTCGGCGTATTGCCGCTTGGGGGCGAACGATTGGTACATCACTTCGTGGCCATCCTCGATGCCGTCTTCAGGTGCTACCGGGCCGCGCGGCGCGGTTGAAGCGGGGTGTGGGTCGGCCCGATCGTCGCTACGGCGCCGGAGCGAGCGCGCGGGTCAGAACCCGATGCGCCGCATGACGAAGCGCGGTAGGTGGCGGATCACAAGCATGATCAGGCGCCAGATCGAGGGCGCGTAGATCAGGGGCTTTCCGCGATCGATGGCGCGGATCACCGCCGCGGCCACCTTCGCGGGTTCGCCGGCGAAGGGAGGCGGGTCGAGTCCGGCGGTCATACCGGTCTTCACGAACCCCGGCTTGACGCAGAGCGTGACGAGGCCGTCGGCGCGGAACTTGTGGTCGAGGCTCTCCAGATAGTGGGAGAGTCCGGCCTTCGACGACCCGTAGATCCCGACGGGCTTTCGGCCCCGGTCTCCAGCGACGGAGCTGAACACGCAGAGCGTGCCACCGCCCTCGGCGAGGAGCCGTACGCGCGCGTGCTCGCAGAACACGACGGTGTGCGCGTAGTTGACGGTGGCGAGTCGGCGAGTGAGCTCGATGTCCGTCTCGAGCGTGTCCTGTTGGGCGAACATCGCGGCGGTGACGATGACTACATCGACCTTGTGGAGCTCGTCGAAGGCCTCCTTCAGGGCAGGGCCGAAGGTATCCGGGTCTTCGAGATCACAGATCTCGGTGCCGACCGGTTCGTCGCGGCCCCCGCGGGCGCCGAGATCGGCGGCGGTCTTCGCGAGCTCCTCTTCGTCGATGCCGAGCACGAAGACACGGTCTCCGCGCTCGACGAGTTGCCGGGCGATCGCCCGTCCCATGCCGCTCGTCGCTCCGAGCACGATCGCGTTCATGGCATGTCTCCCAACATGCGGACAGACTGAGCGCTCTTCAGTCGGCCCTCGGGGTCCCATTTTCGGCGGATTTCTTGAAAGGCCTCGAGCCGCGGCTCCATCGCCGCGAACTGATCCGTCGTCGTGAACGTGTCCTTGGTCAGATATATGCGTCCGCCCTGCGAAATCACGAACTCATTGAGATCGTGCACGAGCGCCGCCGTGCTCTTCCGAATGGCGAAGTCGATGGCGATCGAAATGCCGGGCATCGGGAACGACAGCAGCCCTTCGCCCTCGTCACCACAGTCCTTGATCACGCAGAGGAAGGACGCGCCGCCGCGCTGAGACACGATCTCCAGGAATCGTCGCGCGGCGCTGCGGCCGGCATCGTTGGGCAGCACGCATTGGTACTGCGTGAACCCGTGGCTGCCGTACATCCGGTTCCACAGCCGGATCGAATCCAGCGGGTAGAAGAAGGTGTCCGGGTGGACGATGCGTTGCTTCCGCGCCGGAATGTGCTTCGCGTAGTAGAGCCGGTTGAAGACGGACACCGTGAAGTCGTTGATCGTCCACGACGGGAAGATCGGCGGCATCGTCAACCGCGTCGTCGGCTCGGGCGCGTGGTCGGGGACCTCGTCGGGACTCGCCCAGCGACCGCGCATCAGGATCCCGCGTCCGAGGTTGCCCCCCCGGGCGAGGCAGTCGATCCAGCCCATGGTCATCGGCCACTCGGTTGCGGACTCCTTCAACCCGTCGATGTAGGCGTCGATGTCGGGCACGCGAAAGCTCTGTTCGAGGATCCACTGCGAGGGGATCCGCTCCAGGGTGAACTCGACCTCCAGGATGTGACCGGTCAGCCCCATGCCGCCGATCGTGGCCCGGAAGAGATCGGGCTCGATCTCGCGACTGCATTCGACGATGCCGCCGGCGGGCACGCGCATCTTCATCGACCGCACGTACCGGCCGAATGTCCCGGCCACGTGGTGGTTCTTGCCGTGTACGTCGGAGGCGACCATGCCGCCGATCGTGACGAACTGGGTGCCGGGGGTGACCGGCGAGAACCAGAAGCGCGGCCGGAACACGCGGTTGAGCTCGCTCAGCGAGAGGCCGGCCTCGGTGCGGATCACACCCGTCGCGTCGTCGAACGACAGGATGCGATCGGCGAGCACGGATCCGGCGACCCAGGGGTGGGTGGTCGGTGGAAGCGACGAGTCACCGTACGACCGGCCGAGGCCGCGGGTGAGCACGGCGCCCTCGGTCAGGCGGGCGAGGTTCTCGCTGCGCAGCTCACGTGCGGGATGTCCCGTGCGGCCCCACCCCGTCAGGTGCGGGAGTGCGGCGGTGCCGTTGACATGAGGGACGAGGGGGCCGCCGCTATCTGGGGATGATGTTGAGGACAAAGGGCCCAGAGCTGCTGCTGGAGAATCCGTCGACGATGATCAGGTACTCCCGCCCCATCTCCGCGTCCAGATTGATCAGCGAATCCAAGCCCGTGCCGCCGTCGTCGTCGCAGGCGAGCTGCGGCCCGTTCAGGCAGTCGTCGTCCGTCGGCGTTTCGGGCAGGGTGCGGATGTGCAGCGAGGTGTCGTAGTCCGACCCGGTCGTGTTGATCTCGAAGAGACCTGTCGACGGCGCGACCCAGTTGAACGCGATGTCCGGCGAACGTGCGCTCCCAGCACAGGTTGCCTCGTAGCTGTTCTCGCGACCCTCGGTCGTCCCGGTCGCCGCCGGCTCTCCGACGTCGGAGCCGAGGTCCTCGTCGGCGCACGCGAAACCGGTGACGTCGCCCGTGCAATCGTTCGCGCAGCCGTCGTCGTCGATGCGGTTTCCGTCGTCGCAGTCCTCGCCGAGGATCCGATGGCGGACGCCGTCGCCGCAGCGTGCTTCCTCGCAGGTCGACAGGCAGAGGTCCGACTCGACGCGGTTTCCGTCGTCACATGCCTCGCCGCTATCGACGATGCCGTCGCCGCAGCGCGGGTTCGTGCAGTCGGTGCGGCAGAGGGAGTCTGGCTCGTCGGCGTTCAGCTCGCCGGCGTCGCAGTCCTCGGCGTCGGCAAGGTGGCCGTCGCCGCACACCTGCAGCGTGCAGTCGATACGGCACTCGTCGGTGTCGCTGTCGGTTCCGTCGTCGCACTCCTCGTCGCCCTGGATGACCGCGTCTCCGCACTGCGGAAGTCGGCAGATATTCGAGCAGCCGTCGTCGGGGATGTCGTTTCCGTCGTCGCACTCCTCGTCCCGGGCGGGCTCGTGGACGCCGTCGCCACATCGCGGAAGCGTGCAGTCGGTGCGACAGGTCGCGCCGACCTCGTCGGAGTTCCCATCGCCTTCGTCGCAAACCTCGGAATAACCGCCGGCGCAGTGGATGGTGTTCAGCATCTCGACCCGGCTGCAATTGTCTCCGTCGTAGGTGCTGGTCCCGGGACCGCAGACGTAGTCGACGCACCCCCAGTTGTGCGCGTGGGGCATCTCGGAGTCGGAGTCCCCCTCGCCGTCGCCCCAGGTCACCTCGATGCAGATCTCGTAGCCCAACGCCTGGCAGATCCCGTGCTCGGGAGCGCTCGGGTCGTCTTCGAGGACGCAGGTGGAGACCGAACACGACGAGCCGTCGTCGCAGACATGCCCGGTGGCGCCCGTCGGGCCGGTGACGACGGGACTGGTGAACGTCTCCTCGGCGAAGAAGTCCGAGCGGACGCCATCGCCGCAGCGCGGAAGCGAACAGTCGTTCCGACAGTCGTTCGTGTCGTCGTCGTCGCCGTCGTCACATTCTTCGCCCTCGGTCTCCTGGGTCACGCCGTCGCCGCATTGAGGCAGCAGGCAGTTGTTGGAGCAGCCGTCGTCGGGGATGTCGTTTCCGTCGTCGCACTCCTCGCCGAGCTCCGGCGCCAGCACGCCGTCGCGGCAGCCGGGGACCCGGCAGATGTTGGAGCAGCCGTCGGCGTTGACGTCGTTTCCGTCATCGCACTCCTCGCCGGTGTCCACGATCCCGTCCATGCAGGCCGGGAGCACGCACGTCGTGCGGCAGGCGTCGGCGACGTTCGCGTTGTCGGCCCCGTCGTCGCACTCCTCGTCATTCACCACCTGCAAGACACCGTCGCCGCACGCCGCGGCCATGCACGAATCCCGGCACTCGTCGTCATCGATGTCGTTCGCATCGTCGCACTCCTCGTCAGAGTCGGTGATTCCGTCACCGCAGAGGGGCAATGTGCAATCGAGGCGGCAGGCGTCGGCGACGTCGCCGTTCAGCTCTCCGTCGTCGCACTCCTCGCCGACGATGCCCTCGCACACGATCTCGGCCAGCATCTCGTCGGTCGTACAGTCGGCCGCCGTCGTCGGGAACGGGCCGGGTCCACACTCGTACCCGAAGCACTCCCAGTTGAACGCGTGCGGCATCGGCTCACTGCCGGCGCCCAGTCCGCCGCCCCAGGTCACCTCGACCGCGAAGTCGAATCCGAGCGACTGACAGATCCCGTGCTCGGGGGCGTTGGGAATGTCGGCCGTGTCGCAAGTCGTCGTCCCGATCGCCGCCGGGCACGTCGCGCCGTCGTCGCAGACGTAACCCTCGGCTCCCGAGGGGTCGACGACGACCGGGCTCGGGAACGCCTCGTTGCCGAGCGTCGCGTTCAGGGTACCGTCGCCGCACCAGGACTCGATGCACTCGTTCGAGCACTCGTCGTTGTCGATGTCGTTCCCGTCGTCGCACTCCTCGCCCGGGTCGACCCGCCCGTTGCCGCAGCCCGCCGGTCGGTCGGTGTCTTCGACCACGTCCGGTTCGGTGTCTCCCGGGTCGATGTCGTCGGGGGCGTCCGGCACGGTGTCTTCGGGAGTGTCCGGTGTGACGTCGTCCGGCGAGTCCGGCGCAATGTCTTCGGGGGTGTCCGGTGCGACGTCGTCCGGCGAGTCCGGCGCTGTGTCTTCGGGGGTATCTGGCGCCACATCGTCCGGCGCGGTGTCTTCAGGCGTGTCCGGCGCCGTATCGGAGGGCACGTCCGGGAATCGGACGACGTCTCGGTCCGGCTCCGTGTCTGCGCCGGCGGTGGCGTCTGCCCCGGCTCCGCCGTCGCCGGTGTCTGCGGCCCCAACCGGGATGAACGTGGGATCGTCATTACACGCCGATCCGATCAGCATCAGGCCGATCACCAGTGCGCCGAGAAGTCGATTTTGCTTCATTGATTCGATCGTCGCTGAGGAGATCACGCGCCGGCCGGTCGCGGCGCCGAGCAGGGGTACAGCCTTGGAAACCGTGGGACTGTAACACTTTGCGCGCTTCGTGGCCACGCAGGCCCCCGGTTCGGCAGGGCGGCCGCAAAGTCCGGGCCATCCGCCATCAAGGGCGAGATCCTATCTCGCCCCCGGCTCGCAGAGCCGGTCTACACCCCTGAGGCAACCCAAGACCCTCGACTTTGCGACCCCCCCTGCCAGGTTCGGCCGGCGACCGGCGAGCGGGTCGGATCCGGGCGGCTATCCCTCGACCCCGATCGCCGGTTCCCCGTTCGTCGGGGGTTGCGTCTCCAGACATGGTGTGTATGGTACACGAACCACCAGGGAGGCCCGATGGATACCCCGGGGTTCGGCGCCCTCTTCACCGACCTGTACGAGCTGACGATGGCGTACGGCCACTGGCGGCTCGGTCGCGCGGACGACCAGGGGATCTTCCACCTCTACTTCCGGAACGCACCGTTCGGCGGTCGCTTCGCGGTAGCGGCGGGTCTGGAGACCGCGCTCGATCACCTCGCGTCGATCCGATTCACCGACGACGAACTGGGGTATCTCGGCGGTCTGACGGGCAACGACGGTCTGCCACTCTTCGACGAGGACTTTCTGCGCTACCTCGACGAGACCCCGATCCGGCTCGACGTCTCGGCCGTGCCTGAGGGGACGGTGGTATTCCCGGGGACGCCGCTCGTCCGGGTCGAGGGCCCGTTGCCGCACTGCCTGCTCGTCGAGACCGCGCTGCTGAACACGATCAACTTCCAGACCCTGATCGCGACGAAGGCGGCCCGGGTGTGCCAGGCGGCGGGCTGGGAACCGGTGTTGGATTTCGGGCTCCGGCGGGCGCAAGGGCCTGACGGCGGTCTCTCGGCGAGCCGGGCGGCGTTCATCGGTGGTTGCGTGGGGACGTCGAACGTGGCGGCGGGTCGCCGGTATGGCATTCCCGTCAAGGGAACCCATGCGCATGCCTGGGTGATGGCGTTCGGTGACGAGCTCGCGGCCTTCGAGGCGTATGCCGAGGCGATGCCGAACAACTGCGTGTTCCTGGTCGACACCTACGACACGCTCGAAGGCGTGCGGAACGCGGTCCAGGTGGGGCGACGTTTGCGGGCGGGGGGTCATGAGATGCTCGGCATTCGCCTCGACTCCGGAGACCTCGCCGAGCTCAGCATCGCCGCCCGCCGGATCCTCGATCAGGCCGGGTTCCCCGACGCGCACATCGTCGCGTCGAACGATCTGGACGAGTACGCGATCGCCGACCTGAAACGCCGCGGTGCGAAGATCGCGTTGTGGGGCGTGGGCACCCGGCTCGTGACCGGACACGATCAGGCAGCGCTCGGCGGCGTGTACAAGCTCGCAGCCGTGCGACCGGCCGACGGCCGCTGGGAACCCCGTCTCAAGCGCTCGGACGACGCGGCGAAGGCGTCGATTCCCGGGCGCCTCCAGGTGCGGCGGTACAGCCGCGACGACGCGCCCTGCGCGGACATGATCTGGGACGAGTTCGCTTCTCGGCCCTCGCCGACGCCGACGATGGTCTCGGCCGCGGATCCGCCCCGCCGGCAGACCCTGGCCGCCGATCTCGCGGCGTCGGACCTGCTCGTGCCGGTGATGCGGGGTGGACGGCGCGTCGACGAGCATCCACCACTGGCCGAGATCCGCGTCCGCTCGCTTGCCCAGGTGCTCGCTCTCCCGGCGTCGATCCGCCGGCACGACGATCCCGCGGTCTACGAGGTGGGCCTCGAAGCCGGGCTCCACGCTCGGCGCGCGGCGCTCCTGCAACAAATCCCCAGCACCGGATTCACGTCATGATCCTCGTGAAGGTCGCCGCGGCGGTCCTCAACCAGACCCCCCTCGACTGGGACGGGAACCGGGCGCGCATCGTCGGCGCCATCCGGGAGGCCCGCCGCCAGAACGTCGACATCTTGTGTCTGCCCGAGCTCTGCGTCAGCGGATACGGCTGCGAAGACGCCTTCAACTCCCGCGGTCTGCACCGCATGGCGCTGGAGGTGCTCACGGAGGTGATCCCGGAGACCGAAGGCATCGCCGTCGCGATCGGCCTCCCGATCTTCCACGGCAACGGCCTGTTCAACGGGGCGGCCCTCGTGGCGGGAGGCCGGCTCCGCGGGTTCGTCGCCAAGCAGCACCTCGCTGGCGAGGGTCTTCACTACGAACCGCGTTGGTTCAACCCATGGCCGTCGGGCGAGGTCGTCGACTACATGGTCGACGACGTCTCGGTCCCCCTCGGCGATCTCGTGTTCGATGTCGGGGGCGTGAAGATCGGCTTCGAGATCTGCGAAGACGCGTGGGTCGCCAACCGGCCGGGCATCCAGCTGGCGACACGGGGCGTGGACATCATACTCAACCCGAGCGCCAGCCACTTTGCGTTCGGCAAATACCCGATTCGGCGGGGTTTCGTGGCGGAGGGATCCCGCGCCTACGGGGTGACCTACGTGCTGGCGAACCTCGTGGGCGACGAGTCGGGACGCGCGATCTACGACGGTGGCGCGCTCGTCGCCAGCGCCGGCACGATCGTGGCTTCGGGTCCTCGATTCGTGTTCACGCCCTTCCACGTGACCTCGCGGGTCGTCGACGTGGAGCGAACGCGGGGGATCCGGTCGGCGACGGCGAGCTTCCCGCCGCAGATCGGTCTGTCGGAGCGGTGCGTTCGGGTCGCTCACACGTTCCGCCTCCACGAGCCTGATCCCGGGCCCGACGACCGCGCCCCGTGGGAGCGCAGCGGCGCCGTGAAGGAAGAGGAGTTCTCGCGCTCGGTGGCGCTCGCGCTCTTCGACTACCTGCGCAAGAGCCGGTCGCGGGGCTATGTGCTGTCGCTATCCGGCGGCGCCGATTCGGCCGCGGTCGCCTGTCTGGTTGCGTTGATGGTGCGGCTCGGCTGCGAGGAGGTCGGGGTCGACGGGTTCAAGCGTCGGCTCGGCTATCTCGAGCTGCGATCGGACGATGCGCCGGGCCTGGTCGGGGAGCTGCTCTGGTGCGCCTACCAGGCGACCCGCAACAGCTCCGACACGACGCGGCAGGCAGCTCGGGGTGTCGCCGAGGCGATCGGCGCGCGCTTCTTCGATCTCGACGTCGATCCGATGGTGCAGGCCTACGTCGACCTGGTCGAAGGGGCGCTCGGGCGGTCGTTGACGTGGGAGGACGACGACATCGCGCTCCAGAACATCCAGGCTCGCGTGCGAGCGCCGGGCATCTGGATGCTGGCGAACGTGCGCGGTGCGATCCTGCTCGCGACCAGCAATCGATCCGAGGCCAGCTCGGGGTACGCGACGATGGACGGTGACACGTGCGGCGGCCTGTCGCCGGTGGCCGGGATCAACAAGGCTTGGTTGCGCCATTGGTTGGGGTGGCTGGAGCTGACCGGACCGGGCGGAAGCCCGGGCATCTCAGCCCTTTCTCTGGTGAACGTCCTGCAACCGACAGCCGAGCTGCGGCCTCTCGAGGCGGCGCAGACCGACGAGGACGACCTGATGCCCTATCCGGTCCTCGACGCGATCGAGCAGTCGGCGATCCGCGACAAGAAGACACCATCCGAAGCGCTGCGCACGGTTCGAGCCTCTTTCCCGGATATCCCGCGCGACCGGCTGCGCGCGTGGGTCGAGCGCTTCTACACGCTCTGGTGCCGCAGCCAATGGAAGCGCGAGCGCCTCGCCCCGGCGTTGCACGTCGATGACGAGAACGTCGACCCGAAGACCTGGTGTCGGTTCCCGATCCTCTCCGGCGGATATGCGAGAGAGCTTCGGGCGATGGCCGACGCGGAGGAAGAGCGGTGACCGTGGCCCGCGGTCTGGCGCTGATGGTCGACTGCGTCGTCTTCGGCCTGGATGACGAGGACGACCTGAAGGTCCTGCTGATCGAGCGCGCCGCGGCGCCCTTCGAAGGGCGGCGGGCCCTGCCCGGCGGATTCGTCCAGACCGACGAATCGTTGGACACGGCCGCGTTGCGCGTGCTCGCCGACGAGACCGGGTTGGGCGATCTCTACCTGGAGCAGCTCTACACGTTTGGCGGGGTCGGACGTGACCCGCGCGATCGCGTCGTGACCGTGGCCTACTACGCCCTGGTCAATCTCGACGCACACCCGGTCGTGCCGGAGCGGGCGAGCCGCCGCGCGGCATGGGTTCGCCTGTCGCGGGCACGGGATCTCGCGTTCGACCACGACGAGATCGTCGACGTCGCCCTCACCCGCCTCCGGGGCAAGGTGCGGTATTGCCCGCTCGGGTTCGAGCTGCTGCCGGAGAAGTTCCCTCTGCGGCGGCTGCAACGCCTCTACGAGACCTTGCTGGGGCGGGCGCTCGACAAGCGGAACTTTCGGAAGAAGATTCAAGCGTTGGGAGTGCTCGACGCGTTGGGGGAGGTCGAGACCGACGTGCCCCATCGCGCAGCCCGACTCTATCGATTCAACCGCGAGCGTTACCAGCGGCTCGAAGCAGAGGGACTCGACTTCGAGCTCTGACGGCCCCCACGGCACTACGTCGCCTGCCTCGGAGGACATCATGGAAGCCCTGCTCGTCGTCGACGTCCAGAACGACTTCGTTCCCGGCGGAGCGCTCGCCGTGCCGGACGGTGACGCGGTCGCCGGCTGCGTCAACCGCCTCGCCGCCCGCTTCGACCTCGTCGTCGCGACCCAGGATTGGCACCCGCATGGCCATGGGAGCTTCGCCAGCAGTCACCCGGGGCAATCGGTAGGCGACCGGATCGAGCTGGCGGGCCTGGAACAGATCCTCTGGCCGGATCACTGCGTCCAGGGCACGCGTGGCGCGGAATTCGTCGCCGCTTTCGATACGTCGGCGGTCGATGCCGTGTTCCGCAAGGGCACCCACCCGGACATCGACAGCTACAGCGCGTTCTTCGACAACGCGCACCGGAAGTCGACCGGGCTCGACGGCTGGCTGGCCGAGCACGGCGTCGACGGCGTCACGATCGTCGGTCTGGCGACCGACTACTGCGTGAGCTTCACCGCGCACGATGCGCGCGGTCTCGGACTGCGCACGCGCGTCGTCCTCGAGGGCTGTCGGGGCGTCGAACTGTCGCCCGGCGACATCGTCGCTGCGGTGGACCGCATGCGCCACGAGGGCGTAGAAGTCGTGGAAACCCTCGCGGATTGATGCGGATTTCGGGCCGCCACAGAGAGTACGAGCGATGAATCGACAGGAACGCATTCTCCGCTGCCTTCACGGGCTCGCGATCGGCGAGTCGCTCGGTCGCCTCGCTGCCGGCTTGTCGCCGGACGAGCTCGTCTTCCGTTGCCGGCCGCGTGTTCCTTGGAAGTGGGCGGCGCACACCGACATGGCGTTGGCGACGGTCGAGGTTCTGGAACGCGACAACGCGATCGATCCCCAGGAGTTGGCCGCCGCGATGGTCCGACGCTACGCCGGCGGCGAACGGGAGTATCTGGGCGACAACCGCGACGTGCTCGAGGCCGTGGCGAACGGCATGCGCTGGGAGGACGCAGCGGTCAATGTCGATGTCGGTGGGGGGTCGCAGGACGACGGCGCGTCTGTGCGCGCCGTACCGATCGGGGCGTTCTTCGGCGGTTTCCCCGCCCGCGCTGCCGACGAAGCCCGCCAATCTGCGGTCGTGACCCATCAACACACCGAAGGTCAGGCCGGGGCGATCGCCGCGGCGGTCGCCGCGTCGCTGCAGGTGGGCGGTCAGCGGGTTCGCGGCTCGGAGATGCTCCACGAGGTCGTCCGATACGTCCCCCGTGGGTCGATGCGGAGGCTGATCGGCGACGCGGCGGTAATCGGGGGACACGAGGTCCTGACGGCGTTCGCCCACCTGACGAGGGCCGAGGGTCACGCGGCCGTCTCCATGGTCCCGATCGCGCTGTGGTTGGTCGCGCACTGCGGCGACGACTTCCCGGACGCGGTGTGGAAGGGCGTCGCTGGGGGCCTGGCGCCCGACACGACGTGTGCGTTGATCGGTGGGATCGCCTCGGTGGGGCTGGCGCGGATTCCTCTCGCATTTCAGGAGGCTGTCGAGCAGCTGCCGCCTCAGTTTTCGTTGGACGGACCGGCGGGCGCGGAGCCTGCGGGGGAGTAGGTCGAGGGGCGCCCGAAGATTCCGACCGGCGGGTATGTTTCCCAACAATTTCAGGTACTTTCGGAGCTTGCCCCCCCGGGAGTTGCTTGGTAAGGGGGCCATAGCGCCGCGAGACACGAACACACGAGTCGTGCGATGAAGGTCCTCACGAAGCGAGACGAAAAAGTCATCCGGGCGTTGGCCCAGTCGTTCCTGACCCCTGGTGGGGGAATCCGGGAGGACGCCGTCGATGCCCACGTCGTCGAGTTCATCGACGATTGGATGTCCCGTCTGGCCCGCGCGGAGCAGCTCAAGATCCGCGCGCTCTTCCACATGTTCGAATACTGGTTCGCGGTGCACGCGATGAGCCCGTTCGCGCGGTTCACCGCGGCGACCGACGACCAGCGAGCGCAGTACCTGTCGGCCTGGGAACACAGCGGCGTATACGCTCGTCGGCTCGCCTTCCAGGGCATCAGGCAGATCATCTCGATCGCCTACTTCGAGCACGGTGGCGTGCGAGAGCAGGTCGGGCTGGCGGCGCCTGGGACGACGGAGGTCACGGACCACCTGCAGCGGCTGGCGGAGGCCGCCGATCTCCTGACGGCGAAGCGTCCGGCCGCCATGAAGAAGGTGGGGTGATCGCCTCGGTTCGTCGCTTGCGATCCCCCCAGCACCTTGCTAGTCGCCCGGCGTTGGTCGCGCGCTCCGCGTGACCGCGTGAGTTCGACTGCCGGCGACGCGCCGACGGTCCCCCGGATCCCCGCCAGCAGAGCCCGCCATGGAACGCCGCCGCGTCGATGAAATCGAGAAGCGCTGGAGCACCGACCAGCTGATCACCGGCGTCGAGCTCCAGGACTGGCTCAAGATCCTCGACGACAACGGCTGGCGGGTTCATCCGACCTACTTCCACCGCTTCGCCTGGATCACTGGCTGGTCGCTGCCCGCGACGCTCCTCGGACGCTTCGAGGACGCGAGATACGGACGGCAGATCGCCGAGATGGATATCGATCCGACCCCGATCTTCATCCTCGGCCATTGGCGGAGCGGCACGACCCACCTGCACAACCTGCTGGGCCGGGACCCGAACCACACCTACACGACGGTCTATCAGTGCGTCTTTCCGACGTCGTTCCTGACCGGTGAGAAGTTCGTCCCGCAGCTGACCGGGCGCTTCCTGACCGACACCCGCACGTACGACAACATGAAGCACGGCTGGTTCGAAGCAGCCGAGGACGAGATCGCGCTGACCAAGATGACCGGGCTCAGCCCGTACATCTCGTTCATGTTCCCGGACAACGCGGCGAAGTACGAGAAGTACGTCGACTTCCTCGAGTGCACCGACAAGGAGCGGCAGCGCTGGAAGGACGGGCTCGAATACCTGATCAAGAAGGTGATGATCTCCACCGGCGGCAAGCGGGTGGTCATCAAGTCGTGCACCCACGCCGCGCGTATTCGCATGCTGCTGGAGATGTTCCCGGACGCGAAGTTCGTGCACATCCACCGCAACCCCTACGAGTGCTTCGCGTCGACGCTCCACATGCGGAGCCACACCGACTGGGAGAACTTCTTCCACCTGCCCCAGGCCAATTGGACCCGGGAGCGGATGGAGCAGACCTCCACGATGGGCCGCAAGATCTTCGAGCGCCTGCACGAGGACAAGCACCTGATCCCCGAGCAGAACTACTACGAGATCGCCTACGAGGATCTCTGTGGCAACGAGCTCGACTCCCTGCGCGAGATCTACACCCGATTCGAGCTGCCCGATTGGGACGAGTACCACGCTGCCATCAGCGAGTACCTCGAGTCCATCAAGGGCTATCAGCGCAACAAACTGACCATCGACGACGAGCTCAAGGAGTTCGTCTGGGAGAACTGGCGCGTCGCGTTCGACGCCTATGGCTACCCGCAGGAGTACTCTTCGTGAGCGACTACTCGATGAAATCCCTGGTCGAGGAGCACCTGTCCTCGAGCGCGCATCTCGCCAAGAAGCACGTCCACCCGAAGATGATGAAGCTCTTCGAGCTCGGCGGCTTCAGCGCGGTCTTCGAGCGCGCCGAGGGGCAGTACTTCTGGGATACCGAAGGCAACCGCTATCTCGATCTGCTCTCCGGCGGCGGTGTCTTCCTGCTCGGGCGCAACAACGAGCGCATCCACGCGGCCGTGCGGGACGTGCTCGACATGGACATCCCCAACCTGTCGATCGTCAACGCCCCCGCGCTGAGCGGCCTGCTGGCAGAGCGGCTCCTCAAGCACGCCGGCCCGCACTACTCGAAGGTCCTGTTCTCCAACACGGGCTCCGAGACCACCGACCTGGCGCTCCGCTTCGCCCGCTTCGTCACCGGCAAGCGACGCATGCTCTACCTCGAAGGGGCATTCCACGGCCGCACCTACGCCGACGTGTCGATCTGCGGTTCCCCCGAGCTGCGCCAGGGCATGGAACCGCTCATGCCGATCTGCACGCCGATACAGCCCAACGACAGCGATCAGCTGGAGCGGGAGCTGCAGAAGGGCGACGTCGCCGGTTTCTTCTTCGAGCCGGTGCAGGGCATGACCGGCACGGTTCTCGAGCAGTGGTACCTCGAAGACGCGCAGCGCCTGTGCAAGGAGTACGGCGCCCTGCTCTGCGCCGACGAGGTCCAGACCGGCCTGTGCCGGACCGGGCCCTGGTACGCCAGCCTCGACGCCGGCATCAAGCCGGACATGTTCTGGGTCTCGAAGATCCTCTCCGGCGGGACGATCCCCGTCGCGGCGCTGCTGCTGACCGAGGAGCTCTACGAGACGATCTACGCCGGCTTCTCCTCTGGCCCGGTCTACTTCTCGACCTTCGCCGAGAACAACCTGGCGATGGCCGCCGGTATCGCGACCATGGACCTGCTCGAGGAGATGGACGCGCCTGCCCGGGCCACCGCCCTCGGCGATCTGCTCGGCGAGGGGCTCGAGCGGCTCGCCGACGAATACGACGTGATCGACCGCGTCGAGGGCAAGGGCCTGCTCCGCGTCGTCTACTTCCGCGACTCGGCGAACCTGGGCCTGAAGATCCAGCAGTCGCTGATGCGGGCCGCCGACCCGGCAGCGTTCGGCGCCGCCGTCAACGTCGACATGTTCCGCGACAAGCGGATCATCGTGCAGATCCCCGGCGCGACGCTCAACGCGGTCAAGATCCTGCCCCCGGTCATCATGACCGAGGAGGACGTCGAGTGGTTCCTCGAGTCGTTCGAGGACGTCATCGCCAGCTACTATGGCGAGAAGGCGCCGATCGCGTCGGTGACCAGCGGCTTCCTGAAGTCGGCGCTCGAGACCCTCAAGCAGAAGGTCCCCGCCGAGCTGATCCCTCCGATCCTCAGCGGTGAAGCCGGCCCCGAGCCGGCAAAAAAAAAAGAACCCCTGAAGCGCCATCATCCTGAGATCAAGCGCTTCACGGACTACGAGAGAGACATCACCGAGCACTGCGACTTCCTGGTCGTAGGCTCGGGGCCCGGAGGGGCCATTGCCGCTCGCCAGCTCGCCCGGTCGGGCAAGCGCGTCATCGTCGTCGAGGCCGGGGCCGTTGCCGACCCGGAGGTATTCACCGACGACTGCATCGACATGTTCAACCGCTTCTACTGGGACAGCGGTCTGCGCACGACCCGCGGGAACGTCGTCCTGCCGACACTGACCATCAAGGCGCTCGGCGGTGGCGCCGTGTTCAACTCGGCCATCTGTCTCCGGATGCCGGAGTACCAGATGAAGCGATGGACCCGCGACCACGGGATCGAGGGACTCACCTCAGCGGAGATGGACCCCCATTACGAGGAGGTCGAGCGGGTCCTCGGCATCGCGCCGACGCCGCCGGAGGTGCAGGGTCACCGCAACGCCCTCTTCAAGCGGGGCGCCGACGCGATGGGCATCTCGTCGGAGCCGATCTCCCGCAACGTGACCGACTGCCACGGCTCCGCCCGCTGCGTCACCGGTTGTCCCAACTATGCCAAGAACACGCCCGACTTCGCGGTGATGCCCGAGATCATCGACAACGGGGGGCGCGTCCTCACGTCGGTGCACATCGACAAGTTGATCATGCGCGGCGCGCGCTGCGCGGGCGCCACCGGTTGGACCGTCGACCCGGAGACCGGCAAGAAGGTGCACAAGGTCCGCATCACGGCGAAAGCCACGGTGCTCGCCGCCGGCTGCATGCACACGCCGGTGATCATGCAGCGGAGCAAGCTCAAGAACCGCCTCGTCGGCAAGAACTTCCGCACCCATCCCGGCCTCTATGCCCTCGGCGAGTTCGACGAGGAGGTGCTGCCGTGGGTTGGCGCAACCCAGGGGTACCACTCGCTCCAATACCTGGACCAGGGCATCAAGCTCGAGTCACTGTGGGTGACGGCCCCGCTGGTCGCCGCCCGTCTGCCGGGTATCGGCGAACGCTACAAGAAGCACCTGTCGGCGTATCGGAACATGAACGTGGTCGACGCCTGGGTGTCGGGCGACGACTCGGTCGGTGCGGTGCGCGCGCTGCCTGGTGGCGGCAAGGACGTGAGCTACCACCTCGGCCTCGGCGACGTGCGCCGCATGAAGGAGGCGACGGCGCTGTTGGCCGAGCTCCTCTTCCACGCCGGCGCGCACACCGTGTACACGGGGCTCGCCGGAGAGCACGCCACGCTCTACGACATCGACGACGCCAACGCCGTCCGCGGCGCGGAGCTCGGCCCCCAGGACTTCACGACCGCGTCGCAGCATCTCTTCGGCACGACCCCGATGGGAGCGGACACGGACCGCCACGTGGTCGACTCGTCCGGCGCGGTCTACGGCGTCGACGACCTCTACGTCGCCGACACGGGTATCCTGCCCCGCAGCCCGAGCGCGAACCCGATGCACCCGGTGATGGCGTTCGCGAACAAGATCGGGGTGACCGCGGCCGGGCGTTACTGAGCGGCGCTACGGATCTGGCCTGGATGTCTCACAGTTCTCGACGGCGAGGGGCTGGAGACCGAGGCGAGTCCGAAGTCGGTGACCGAGAGAACGTGCAGGCGTACTCGACAGTACGTCGAGCGGTCTCGACGGAGCCGACGCAGGAATCGTCCGGAGCTCCGGCGCCGCAGCCCGAGGTCTGTGAGA
>CAZFPM010000026.1:4867-40770 GCA_964520965.1 uncultured Myxococcales bacterium | reverse complement strand
CTCCCCGCCCTCCTCGGCGTTCGATTCCATGAAGACGAGGTTCCAAATCTCGACGAAGCGTTCCTCGTCGAAGCCCGGCTCCCACGGGACCGGGCCGTACTCGGGGTGGTGGTCGAAGTAGATCTCGGTGCACGGGCCGCAGGGCCCGGTCGGCCCCATGGCCCAGAAGTTGTCGCTCCTGCCGAGGCGAACGATCCGGTCGTGCCCGAGCCCGACCTCCTTGTTCCAGAGTTCGTAGGAGTCGTCGTCGTGCTCGTAGACCGAGACATAGAGGCGTTCCGGGTCGAGCCGCAGGTGATCGGTGACGTACTCCCATGCCCAGGCGATGGCCTCGCGCTTGTAGTACTCGCCGAACGACCAATTCCCGAGCATCTCGAAGAAGGTCAGGTGCCTTCCGTCCTTGCCCACCTCGTCGAGGTCGTTGTGCTTGCCGCCGGCGCGGATGCACTTCTGGGCGCTCGCAGCCCGCACGTAGCCCCGCTTCTCGAGTCCGAGGAGCACGTCCTTGAACTGGTTCATCCCAGCGTTGGTGAACAAGAGCGTCGGATCACCTTCGGGCACGACCGGGCTGGAGGCGACGACGCGGTGCTGTTTGGACTCGAAGAACTCGAGGAACGACGCGCGGAGCTGGTCGGGAGTCATGGCGATTTCGGGGATCTGGGCGCTGCGGCCTTCGCCGATGCGGGAGCCGAAGCCCGATATCAGAGGCACGAGTGGCTTTCAATCGCGGGTCCGCGGACGACCGACGGGTTTGACGGGTCCCGGACGTGCAGGCTAGCCTACGCGCCCGGATTCGGGCACACGCCCCCCATCCTGCCTCCCGCGCATTCGTGACGCTTCGCCCGGTCATCTTCGGAAAGCACTGTCTGCTCGAGCGCGTGAGCATCGGGGGCATGGCGGAGGTGTATCGCGCGAAGCCCTTCAATGCGCCGGGCTTCAAGCGCTTTCTTGCCGTGAAGCGCATTCTGCCGAGCCTCGCGGTGGACGACGAGTTCGTCTCCATGTTCGTCGACGAGGCCAAGATCGCGGTTCAACTGAACCATCGATCGATCTGCCAGATCTACGAACTGGGCCGACTCGAGGGCACGTTCTACATCGTGATGGAGTACATCCCGGGCAAGGATCTGCTCGCGCTGCAGAACTGGTTCAGGAAGCGAAAGAAGATCATGAGCGTGGCGCAGGCCGTGCACATCGCGGCGCAGGTCTGCGAAGGGCTCGATTACGCGCACCGGAAGGTCAGCGACGAAGGCGTCCGCCTCAAGATCATCCACCGCGACGTGAGCCCGCAGAACATCCTCGTCTCGTACGACGGGGACGTGAAAGTCATCGACTTCGGCATCGCCCGGGCGGCAACGACCAGCCAGGTCACGCAGGTCGGCGTGCTGAAGGGGAAGTTCGGCTACATGTCCCCGGAACAGGTCGACGGGAACGCCCTCGACCACCGGAGCGACATCTTCGCGCTCGGTACGTTGTTGTGGGAGATGCTGACGGCACGGCGCCTCTTCTACGCCGACACCGACTTCGCGACGCTCGAGAAGGTCCGCTCTGCCGAGATCAAACCTCCCAGCTCGCGCAACAAGCGTGTCCCGAGGGAGATCGATCGCATCGTCCTCAAGGCGCTCACGCGCGACCCGGAGGAACGCTACCAGTGGGCGAGTGAACTCGCCGCGGACCTCCACGCATTCCTCCAGTCCGTCAGGCCGGCCTATGCGTCGACCCGACTGTCCAACTGGATGGTCTCCAACTTCCGCGACGAGTTGGCTGCGGAACGCCACAAGGTCGAGGAGTTCGCCGACTTCGTGACCGTCGCCGACGTCCACCAGTGGTACGCCCTGAACCCTGACGAAGGGGCGATGGAGGTCGATGACGACATCGACGACGACGAGGCAACACGGGTGTTCGACCCCGAGGCGTCGCGTGGGCCGGGGCCGCCGGTCGGCAGCCGAGCGGCGCGTCCGGACGACGAGGTCCTTGCCGAGAACGAACTCGAGCCGCTGCCGACGGTGGTCCTCCACGCCGAGGAGCTCGGCGACGGCCTCCCCGCTCTCGACCTCGACCTGGAGATCGAAGACGAAGACCTGCAGATCACCGTCGACCCGGTCCCGGACAACGATGACTGGGACTACTACGGAGACCTCGAGCCGGCCCGCGCGTTGCCCCGCACACGTCGACGCGAGGCCGTACTCGTCGCGATGCTCTTGATGCTCTTCGTGGCGATCGCGGCGCTCGGCTGGAAGCTCTACGACACCCGTTTCGCAGCGCGAGCATCCGTGGTCATCGCCGTGATGCCGGCCGACGGCGTGCTGGTGTTCCTCGACGGCGTGCAGCAGGAACCCACTCTGCCGTTGCGCATCGATGGCATCGAACCCGGCACGCACCGGATCCAGGTCAGGCACCCGGACTACCAGCCGGTCGATGCGCCGATCATCGTCGCGGCTGGTTCGGTCACGGAGTTCACACGAGCGCTGGTGCCGCTCTCCGCCGGCACCGCCTCGGTGAGCCTCGAGCTCGAGAACCACCTCGCGGAGGTTTTCGTCGACGGCCGCATCGTCGGGGGTCAGGGCGGGACCCGGCATTTCTCCGTCTCGGCAGGCGAACCGCACCTCGTCGAGGTCCACGTGCCCGGCCACTTCGTGGAGACGTACGACTTCGAGCTGGGTCCCGACGCGGCGTTCTCACGGATAGTGACGCTTCGGCCCGTCGAGGGGTCGATGACCATCGGGAGTTCTCCGGCCGGCGACGTCTACCTCGACGGCGAGGAGCGCGGAAACACCGAAGACCGTCTCACGATCTCCGGCCTCGACCCCAGGGGGGCTTACCAGCTGGAGATCCGTCCGGACTCTCGGAGCTTCCGCCAATACGAGCAGACCATCGTGTTCGACACCTACTACGACCTGCGGATCCATCCGCGTCTGCCGCGGCGGGGAACCGGGTCACAGGACGAGCCGGTGGAGTTCGGGCTCCTGACGACCGGGAGCGCCAATCGTTGGTATCGTGTGTTCGTCGATGGCAGAGACACCGGATTGACCACTCCCATCCCCCCGGAGGCGCCTCTCGCGTTGAAGGCTGGCGAGCGCCGCGTCAGCTTCGTCCGCGCCACCGGCCGACGGGACACCACCGTCACCGTGAAGGCGGGCGAGACCATCTTCGTTCCGATTCCAGGCAGCGGCGGCTGACGGCCCGAGGCGGGGTTCAGAGCCGGTCGCTGGAAGTGCTCGCGGCGGCTGCGAGGGCAGGGCGGATAGCTGGCATGACAGCCGGACCCGCTTCCGCTAGAACACGGGCACCTTCCTGTCTGAGGACGCCAGTGGAATCCGCGTACGCGACGCCCTCGTTTCGACTCAGCGAACTCGCCCACGAGTACGGGGAACGGGTTCATGTGCTCGGCGACCCTTTCGCGCTCACATTGCTGGCCCGTCTCTGCGACGCCGCGACGGGTCAGCCCGAGTTCAACCAGCTCGTCCGTCAGCTCTACTCACACCTGCTCACGGGCGCGCTGAACGCCATGCTGCCGACGCGGGTCGTGTCGAGGCCGACCCGGATGGCCGACGTGACGGAGCGTGCCGTGTTCAGGGGTGCGCTCTTCGACGACCGGGTCGATGTCGTGTCCGTCGACATCGCGCGCGCCGGCATCCTGCCGTCGCAGGTCTGCAGGACCATCTGATCGTTTCCCGGCGCACCGATGCCAACGGGAAGGTCGTGGGGGCGGACATCGCGGGCGACAAGATCGGTGGCACGATCGACGGGGCGATCGTGCTCGTTCCTGACCCGATGGGCGCGACGGGCGGGAGCCTCGCGACCTTGTTGGACCACTACCATGCGAATCACGGTCAGGCTCCGCGGGCGATCGCCAGCCTCAATCTGATCGTGACCCCCCAGTTCATCCGGCGCATCACCCGCGAGTACCCGCACGTCGAGATCTTCGCGCTCAGGGTGGACCGCGGACTCAGCGCCGACGACATCTTCGCGACCCGCCTCGGCGAGCGTTGGGACGAGGAGAATGGGTTGACCGACATCGACTACATCGTGCCGGGCGGCGGCGGGTTCGGCGAACTCATGAACAACAGCTACGTGTGACTGGAATGCCATCGACGGTAGGCGCCCCCCAACTGCGCGAGCTGATCACAGCCGAGAGCATTCAAGCCCGGATCGCCGAACTCGGAGCCCAGATCTCCGAGGACTACGCAGGCCGGAACCCGGTGCTTGTGTGCATCCTCAAAGGCTCGATGCCCTTCTTCGTCGACCTGGCGAGGCGGATTCGAATCCCGGTGCGCTTCGACTACCTCGCGGTCGAGTCGTACCGCGGCACGAAGAGCACGGGAGTGGTGAAGTTCACCGCCGACCTCAGCGGGCCGATCGAAGGGCGGCATGTGCTGCTCGTGGAGGACATCGTCGATACGGGCCTGACCATGGGCTATCTGCTGGAGTCGCTCGGGGCTCGGAGACCTGCCTCGCTTCGAGTCGTCACGCTCCTCGACAAGCCTGCGCGTCGCCAGACCGATGTCGATCTCGCGTATACCGGCTTCCAGATTCCGGACGAGTTCGTGGTCGGATACGGGCTCGACTACGAGCAGTACTTCCGGAACCTTCCGTACGTCGCGGTGTTGGTCGAGATTCCGGCGCTCCCGGCCGACGACTGAGCGCAAGCCGACCGTCGGCAACGGCCCAGGGGTCAGTGCCGCCGTTCAGCTCGACGACGACTTCTTGATCTCGGCGAAGCGACGCAGGAAGTCATCGTGCCGCTTCTTGAACTTGGCGGCGAACTCGCGGCCGATGGCGGTGTCGTAGCAGCGCTCCTTGGCGAGCTCGATCATCGCGATGAGGTCGTCGACGTTCTCCATCGTGCGGAGACTGTCCTTGGCTCCCGCACCGGTCAACGACACGCTGCGGTTCGGCGTACCCCACCCCTCGACGACGATCAGCTGCACGTTCGGGTACTCCGTCCGAATCGTCTCGGCGACCATCTGGCCGGGGATGTCGGGCAGGTTGTCGCCGAGGATGATCAGTTCGGGCGCGCTCGCGCTGAGCTTGTCGAGAATCTCACCCCCAGTCGCCATCGGCGGCCGGAAGTCGAGATTGAGCTGCGGTCCGAGTCCGACCACACCGCCGGTGAACGCGTCGTCGGGGTGGGCGATCCAGGTCGGCAGGGGCTCCCGGTCGGCGTCGTTGTCGTCGGGGTTCTCCAGCTGCTTGATCGTCCGCTCCAGCTCGAGGTTCCGGCGTTCGAGCGCGAGGAACTTCTGGAGCGCGTACTCGGCAAAGTCGACGACCCTCAACAGGCGCGCGTGGTCGTCACCGGAGCCCTCACGAGCTTCGGAGAGCATGTGCTCGGCGGCTTTTGCCCGTCGCTCCCACACCTTGGTGCGGCTGCGCGCTCGGCGACGACGGTCCAACGCGGTGGAAAGCCTACGCAGCACGCCTTCGGGGGCATACGGCTTGTCTACGAAGCCGGCACCGCCGGCGTCGAGCATCGACAGTGCAGTCGGCAGGGCGGGTTCGTCTGCCGCGAACAGCACCATGCACTCCGGCTGGTGGCCCAATGCCGACGCCGTGAAAGAGGCAACGTCTGAGCCGGACGCTTCGAGCGCTTCGAGCGCGATGATGATCAGCGGAAACGCCGTCGTCTCCAGCGCCTTGACCAGTGAGTCCGGCGTCTCCGCAGCGTAGACCTGATAACCCGATGCCGTGAGCATCTCGTTGAGCTGCAACTCGAGGTCGCGGTCGGGCTCGAGGATGAGAATCGCTTCGCCGGACATTCGGTCGGGGCGCTGAAGTCAGCCGAACCTTAACATGCGGTGGTTGGCAGGCAAACAAATGGGCCTGTCGGCCGTGCGCGCGCTCGAGATCGCCGCACTCAGACCGATTCGGCGTCGGCCTCGTTCGAACGGGGGTCACCTCACCCGAGCCCCGGAGCGCGCGATGACACGCAACCTGTTGACCGCCGTCGCTGGAATCCTGATGGCCGGATACGCGGCTGTCCAACTGCAGACGACACAAGACCCGGCCCTGGCGGTCGTCGCACCCGCCGGCGCGACGACGACCCAGCTTGCGCCGGACAACCCGGTCGTGCGCACGACCGAAGCGATCGAGATCCGGGTCGCCGTGGATCAGACCCTCGTCACGACCGAGGACGGCGACGGCGACGTGCTCGTCGAGTTGGTCGGCCTCGAGAACGCCGCGACCAGCCGGACGCCGGTCGCCTTCGCCGTCGTCGTCGACTCGAGCGGCAGCATGGCCGGCGACAAGATCGAACACGCCAGGTCCGCCGCCTCCGCCTTGATAGAGCGGCTGACACCCGGCGACGTGGTCAGCCTCATCAGCTACGACCGTTCGGCGACCGTGCACATCGCCTCCGCCGAGGTCGGTTCCGACCGCTCCGCGCTGATCCGAGCCGTCGAAGGCCTGCGACCGCGTGGAAACACGTGCATGAGCTGCGGCATGGAACGAGCGTTCGAGCTGCTCGATAGGGCCCCCTCCGGGTTCGTGCGTCGCGTCGTGGTCCTGAGCGACGGTCAGGCGAACAGCGGCGTCACCGATACATCAGCGCTCGCGGCGATGGCGGCGCGAGCCAGCGACACCCAGGTCGTGACTTCGACCGTCGGACTCGGCCAGGACTACAACGAACTCCTGATGACGGCAGTCGCGACCTCCGGCACGGGACAGTACTACTTCCTTCCCGACGCACAGGCGGTCACGAGCATTCTGGACCGCGAACTGCGGACCCTCGAGCAGACGGTAGCCAGGGCCATCCGCGTGCGGCTGATCGAGACGGCGGCCGCGGAGGTCGGCGTTGGTCGGGTGACCGGCGCCGAGCGCTTCGGCGAGGGCGTCGAAGTTCGACTCGGCCAGTTGGCCGCTGGCGAGATGCGCCGTCTCGTCTTTCCCGTGACCTACGACGCCGCTGCGCTCGGGGAGGTCCTGACGGGCGAGGTCACCTACGTCGGCAGCGGCGGGAACGTCGTCCAGGTCGCAGTCCCCGTCAGGGTCGAACGAACGACGGACGCTGCGCTCGCCGCCTCTACGCGCAATTCCGACGTCCTCGTGCAGCGGGAGCTCGTCACGTCGGTCGACACCGTGGACATTGCGATGAACGCGATGCGCAACGGAGACAACACTGCGGCCATCGACGACCTGACGCGACTGGCCGATCGCCTCGAGCGCACCGGACGCGACACAGACTCCGCCGACCTCGCCGACGAGGCCGAAGAGGTCCGTGGGCTCGCCGACCGCCTGGCTGCGCCCGGGTTCTCCGGCGGAGGCGAGGAGGGCCGGGGTCTCTACCTCCAGAACGACGCTCGGTCCGCCGAAGTGGGCAGCGGGGTACCGCGGGCCCAGATGTACCACCAGTCGGCCCAGATCCACTGACACCCCTTCGGAGGAAAGGTCATGACAGCCAGAACCCTCAGCATTCCCGTCCCGTCGTCCGAGTGGATGGCCGGCGTGGTTCGATCTACCGCGACGGCGTGCGCGGGTGGCGTCGTCGGCGCCGCGGTCGCCGTCGTGATCGGCACGGTGTCGCCGCTCCCGGTGCTGGTCGGCCTCACGTTCGGGTTGCTCGCAGGCACCCCGAACCGCTCGGATAGCCTCGACGACCTCATCGCTCGCGGCACGTTCGCTGTCGGGGCCGCTTGTCTCGCCGGCGCGCTGTTGACCGCATCGTCGGCGCCGAGCGGCTGGATTCTCGCCGTGGTGGCGATGACGGTCGCGGTCGGCGCCCGTCGTGACGCCCGGCGGCGCACGATGTCGTTATTCCAGGCGGCGGTCGTCGTCGGCGGAGCCGTTGCCCTGGTCTGCGGTGTGGCCAAGGTGCTCGGGCTCTGGTGGTCGACCGAGGACCTGTGGCTCAACGCGGCCGGCTGCGGGCTCATCGGCGGCGTCGCTTTCGTCGGTTCGAGGCTCGGCGCGCCGCGGACGCGCCTATCGCTGCCGTCCCGGTCGACCGACTTCCCGTCCGGCGACGGAAACAGCAATGTCGACCACGCTGAGGCCTACGCGGCGGAGTGGACCTCCCTGGAGTCGGCGGCGGTCCGTGTCGGCGAGTTGCTCGACGCGCTGGACCCCGAGCGACACGCCGACATCCTGCTCGTCGACGAGATCCGCGAGAGCGTCGCGTCGACGATGGACGGTTCCCTTCGGGCGCTGGAGCGGTGGCGGATGGTGGACCAGGGTGCACAGCGCGCGCGCATCGCTCGTCTGGAGACCCGAATCGCCGACAACGAGGCCTTCATCGAGGAACAGCCAGACGGCGACATCTCTGCCCAGGTCGACCAGACGTTGAGTCGGCAGCGGCGCGCGCTCGAAGAGTTGCGCCGAGTCGAGGTAGCGCGGCGAACGTTCGCATTCCGTCTGCAACAGGTCGAAGCCGGCCTGGAGCTCCTACAACTCGCGGTGGAGCGTGCGCTGGCCGAAGGGAGCCGGATCGACAATGCCGAGGTCGACGCCCTGGTCGAGGCGCTCGGAGACACCAACGCGCTCTTCGAATCGGAGTTCGAGCAGCAGCAGGCGGGCTCGACAGAGCCGGAGTCAGCGGAATCCGTGGCGCCCTGACCTGGCGCCGGGTGGGGTGCGGTGCCCGACCCGCACCGCACCGCGCGGGGTCGGTCCGCTCACCGCACGTCGGGGAAGACCTCCGGGTCGCGGGTCCGGTAGGTCTCGTCGACGTGCTCGATCAGGTCGAAGAAGAGCTGCTCGTAGGGCGGTCCTCCCGGACGCCCGTCACGGAAGGAAACGTGGTCGATGTAGAAATTGCCTTGCAGGCAATTGCCTTCGGTGTGCCAGGAGTCGGTGAGGCAGCCCCCATCGGCATCGTCTGCGAACCCGTCCAGATCGTTGTCGACGCCGTCGTCGCAGACGCCGACGGATTCCCCTGACTCGCTCATCCCGCGCGGACCGCCGCAGTCGCCGTCGTCCGTGTCCACGTCGCCGTCGTCGTCGTTGTCGACCCCATCGCTGCAGGCCGTCACGAGGGTCTCGCCGCAGAATCCGTCCGGGAAGACGAGAATGACCTTCGGCCAGTCTCCGTTGGCCATGAACCCGGAGAACGGCAGGGCGGCGATCTGGAGCTCGTCCGGCGTCTGCCCATAGCCATGCATGATGTACACGACCGGGAAGCGGCCGTTTCGGAAGGGCGAGTCCATCGCCCACTCGCTGTTTCCGTCACCGTCGAGGCAATCACCATCCTCACCGTCCGCAGCCCCGTCGGCGTCGTTGTCGATTCCGTCGGTGCAGTAGGTCAGGCCCGCTTCGCCCGACTCGGACAGCACGTTCGCCGAGGTGCAGTCCCGGTCGTCCCCATCGCGAAGCCCGTCCCCATCGTTGTCCCGGCCGTCCGTGCACGCCGTCCACTCGTAACCCGGCGGGAACGCGATCGAGTACTTGATCCGATCGCCGGTGGTCGGTGAGACCGTGGAGAAGGAACCGCTCGGGAGCGGGAAGGGCGTCTCGATCACGTGTCGGTCGCCGTCGGGGAACCGGTTCGTGATGAAGCCGAGCATCGTCAACAGCCGATTGGCCAGCTGCGGGATCGTGCCCACGTGTTTGCCGTCGCCGAAGCAGACGTCCTCGTCGCTGGCGTCGATGCTTCCGTAGCGCACGTAGATGTTGTCACCGAGGCTCTCGTAATCGACGAGGGTGAAGTTGAACTCGTCGGCTTCGTCGTCGGGCAGATCCTGCACGCGATGAAAGTCCTCGTAGAGCCGCACGTTCTGCCCCGTGGCCTGGATGGTCCCAGCGAACTGGTTCCCGGCGACCGAGAAGTTGAACAGGTCGCGGATGCCCGAGTCGATGTAGAAGTTGGTCGTCCGCCGCTGCTCCTCGGTCATCGCCAGGTAGCGCAGGCGAGGGCTGTACTCCTCGTACACCCGCAGCAGGTTCGGGTTGTAGTCGAAGCGGTCGTTACCCTCGCCGAAGTCGTACCCCCCGTCTGCCAGCTGTGGAGTCCCCGGCACGCCGTCGAGGCCGTCGTCGCGGTAGGGCTCTCCCTCTTCCCACAGCCAATTGCCCTCGGTGCCGAACACGTTGGCGACGAAGTCGTAGTCGTCGCCGGCCGGATCCGGGTTGCTGACCGGGTCGTAGCCTTCTTCGTCGGTCGACGGTGTGCCGTCGGCCCCGACGTCGTCATAAGGCTCGAAGAAGTTCCGAACCACAGGCTCGCCGCTGTCACGCATTCCGTTGCCGTTGACGTCGACGGCGAGCGTGATGTCCATCGGCCGGTGTTGATCGCACGGCCGGTCGTAGAGCCCCTCGTTGGCTTCGTCGGGTTGCCCGTTGAAATCGATGTCGCAGGCGCGGCCGAAGGGGATGTCGCGGTCGCGGCTCCCCTGACCGTCGCAGAACGAGATGACCGGCAACGAGCCGTCCGGGTTGTACTCGTCGTCGAAATACCCCTCGGCGATCGTGAACGTGCCTTCCGGGGGGCAGGTTCTGCTGCGCGGACATCGTTCGCGCGCCGGCCGCTCGACCTCCTCGAAGGGCAGCCCGGGAGCGAGGAACGGCGAGTCCAGGGAGTACGTGACCATATTCCCGAGGGCCAGGGAGAGGTCGAGGAAGATCTCGGAGTAGTCGTTGCGATTGAACGACCCACCCGTGCCTTCGCCGGTCGGGAAGTACCAGTCGTCGTACGCCATCGGGTGTTCCGCCTCTTGCATCGGCGTGAACATCTCCGCGCGACCGAAGGTCGGGGCAGGACGGAAGCCGCCCATCCCTCCCTCGCGGATGTAGTGGGCGAGATAGGTCCACTCCCCGGGTCCACCGAGCGGACCGACGAAGTCGAACTCATCAGGGTTCCGGGAGCCGATCATGCTGGAGCCGATGCCCCCCATCGACACGCCGGTAACCGCCCGGAAGTTCCACCGGCGGTCAACGGGAGTTCCTGCTTCCTCACGAACGCCGAGTTGGAACGTGCCTGTCAGCTCCGACTCGAAGCGGACCGTGCCGCGAATCATGTTCTCCTGCAGGTTCGCGACCAGGGGCTCGACGACGGCGTCGCGACCGGCGGGGCGGTGGTAGATGCGAATCGAGGAGGCAAGCGCCCCGTCGGGGAGGGTGCCCCGCTCAAAAGGCATCGACACGAAGTAGCGGCGAAGGAATCGGGTCTGGCCCGCCGAGGTGATGTCGAAGGCCGGAGAGATCGGGATGGCGCCGTCCGGAACGATCGACTCTCCGCCGCAGGCCAGGGTCACTTCGACATCGCTCGTGACCTCGCGCCCGAGAAAACGCACGGTCACACCGCCCGTTACCGACCCCTCGATCGGGATCTCCAGCTCACCCCCGCCCGTGGTCGTGATCGGGGTCGTCACGGATTGGTCGACACACGACAACGCCACCGACGGACCGACCTCCTCCTCCGTATCTGGGACCACGTCCGGCTCGCTGTCCGGCAGACCCGTGTCTTCGGGCCCGTCGGGGAGTGCGTCGACAGCGGCGTCCCCGGGGTCGGTCGTGTCGGAGTCGGCATCGTCCGACCCGTCGGATTCCGCCGACCCGTCCTGGTCGATCGTGGCATCGACACCGGCCGTGCCATCGAGCGCGACATCGACGTCCCCGGCTGGTTCCCCGGAACACGCCCCTGCGAGCAGAGCCAGCGCCACGCACGCGGCGAGCGGCGTTGGAGTCAAGGAGGGATGGGAGACCGGCCGGCGGTGCTTCATCGATCTGCTCCGTACGTCGTGGCGCCGCCACTCTAGCTCGACGGTCCCGCCAGTCATAGGGAGTGATCGGCTCCGAGGCGGACTCGGCGCGCCCTTGGCGACGCGCCACGCTTGCACCGGGCGCGCGGGTGAGCGATCCAGGGTGCCCACGTCTCGACTGTCGCCGACGGAGGCCGCCCGTGCGATCACTGACAATCGTCGCTTCTATGCTCGTGTTGGTCGCGCCCGGTTGCGGAGGCGACGACGACGACGGGAGTTCCACCTCGGGGACCGAAGTCGTCGTGACCCACCACATCGACCGATCGACTGCGGTCACGGACGCGGTCTCGTTCTCGCGGTCTGTCCGCGTCGGGGTCACCAGCACGCTCACGCGCGCAACGCTCGACATCGCCGGGCCCGAGGGGGCGACCTTCGATCCGGTGTCGCGGATCGAGATCCGCCTCGCGGCCGTGGGAATCTCCGAGACCGTCTTCGACGAGTTCGAAGCGTTCTTCGGCGAGGGGTCGATCAGCGAGTCGGCCACGCTGGACACGCCGGTCGAGTTCGCTTCGTTCGCGGGCCTCGGGCCCGACAACGACCTCGATGGGGATCTCGTGCTCAACACCCACGACAACTGTCCGCAGGTGGCCAACTTCACGCAGGATGACGAAGACGAGGACGGCGTGGGAACCGCGTGCGACGACGACGACAACGACCCCGCGGTCGGTCCGGAGAGCGATCTCGCCGGTTATCCCGCCTTCGAGCTGCGCTGGCGGGTCTTCGCTGACCCGCAAACCGTGCCCGAAGGCGGCTTCGACCTCCGGACGACGTTGTCGGGCGTCGGACCGCTGACCCTCGTCGAATAGCCAAGGCGCTCTGGCCTAGAGAGCGCCGCGAGGCGTCCCGCAAGGGTCGCCCGGTGTGCTACCAGCGTTCGTTCGGCCTTGCGCCAACTGCTCCTTTCGCCGATCGTGTCGATGCCGCGCGGAGTGTCGCCGATGACCGGCGGGTCCGCGCCACGCGAATTCCAATGTCGATTCATCGTTTGCCGCTGCTCACTCTCTGGTGCGCCCTGGCCATCGCGCTGATGGGCGGGTGTGTGAACGAGTCGATCATCGACGACATCTCCACCGAGTTGACGGTCACGCGGCCAGGTGCGCCCGGCCAGGCGCTGGAGATCCGCAAACGATTCCGGTTCAGCCACGACCCCGCCGACGCCCGGGCGATCTTCCTCTCGGAAACCCGTCTGCAAATCCTGGCCCCGGCGGGGGAAGACCTCTCGTTCATCCACCGCCTCGACGTGTACGTCGTCGATCCACGGGAGGGGAACGTCCTGGTGGCCGTCGGCGAGGGCTTCACGCCTGGCGACCGCATCGTCGAGATCGACGTGGTCTACCACGATGACCTCAAGGGGTTCGCGCAGGAGGACTCGCGCATCATGTTCCTCTTCGCGATCGTCCCGAACACCTGGCACCGCCCCTTTCCCGACGGCGGCATCACGGTGCTCGCGAAAGCCTCGCTCACCATCGAGATCTGACCCGCGAGCGGGGCGCGTTCACGATCTGGCAGCGGCTTCCCGAGCGAGGCGTTTCTCCTCGGCCTCTGCCCGCCGGACGTAGAGCGGTTCGACCGTCTCTGCCCGAGACCCGACCAGGCCGGCGGCCTCGACGTGGGCCAGTAACCCTGCGGCCGACGGGGTATTCTCGCTGCTCGGCAAGCGAACGCCGACGTCGCTGATCGCAGCGAACGCGTCGGCGTACACGTCGAATCCGCTGCCGCAGAACCACAGCGGCCGAGCGTCGGCGTCTGCGTGCACCGCGGCTGCGAAATCGGCCGGCGGGTATGCGCCGACCGGCACACGGAGGGTGGCCGGAAGGCCAGTCTCCATGCACGCGGCGTAGACCTGGCGCTTGCGCGCGTCGACGGCAACCGCCAGGCGACCACCGGGCGGCAACAACGCCGCACACGCGAGGAACGACGGCACCGGAACGATGGGCTGCCCGTGTACGGCGGCGATCCCCTTGGCCAGGGCAAGGCCGATGCGCAGACCGGTGAAACTGCCGGGTCCGACGCCGACGACGAGCTCGTCGACATCTGGCAGCGCGAGCCCCTGGCGGGAGAGCATCTGTCCGATCGTCCGTGCGAGGTCCGGGGAGTGTCCTGTCCGCAGCACGAACCGGGTCGCATCGACTACCTCGGCACCCCGCGAGACGGCGACCGTCTGGGTCATCGTCGAGGTGTCGAGCGCAAGCCTGATCACGAGTTCAGCCAGTTCGCGAAGTCTTGCCAGTATCGCTCCACGTCGTTCTTGAACGCGACCAGCATCAACAAGACGATGCAGACGATGCCGACGTAGTTGGCGACCTGCCGAGCACGCAGCGAGAGGGGACGCCGCTTCACACCCTCGGCCGTCAGCAGCATCAGCTGTCCGCCGTCGAGCCCGGGAAGGGGCAGCAGGTTCACGATGCCCAGGTTGATGCTGATGATGGCCATGAAGCGCAGGAACACGAGCAGGCCCGCCGACCCGGCCCGGTTGGCCACGTCGGCGATCATCATCGGCCCGCCGAGATTCGAGGAGTCCACGGCGCCGATCACGAGGTAGACCACCCCGAGGAAGATGCCGATCAGATACTCGAATGTCAGCCGGATGCCACCGCCGATCGAGTAGGCAATCCGCTCTCCGGCGCCCATGTGCGCGAGCTCATGGGCGACCATCGACCGCGGCAGGGCTCGAAACCCGACGAACGTCGTCTCGACCTCGCTACGGAAGTCACCGACTACCGTCATCGTCCGTGGCTGCAACGTCACTTCGAAGCGCTCGGTGCCCCGGACGACCTCGAGCGTGTGGACCTGCTCCGGCTCCGAGGCGATCCGCTGGGCGACGATCGACACGTCACTCGCCGGACGATCGCCGAGACGGACGATTCGGTCGCCAGCGCGCAGTCCGGCCTCGGCGGCGGGGCTGCCGGGCGCGACATCGAACACGCTGGCCTGGGCCGCCCGAAGGCCGAAGGCCGCAGCCCCTCCGGCCGGAAGCGTGACGTCGACGACGATCGGGCTCTGCGTGAACAAGACTGCGAACTGGTCACCTGTCGGGTTGGGGCGGACGAGCGTGAGTTCGACCTCACCCGCGCGGGCTCGAAGGATCTCCTCCAGCTCCAGCCAGGTCTCCACCGGCACGCCGTCGACGGCTGCCACACGGTCGAAGGTCCGCACACCGGCAGCCTCTGCATCCGACCCGGCGTCCACGGCGACGAACGAGCCGTATCGGCTCCAGACCACGCCGAGTTGGCCCACCTCGACCGTACGGAGTCTGACCAGAGGCTCCGGCACGCGGACCGGCTCCGGGGTCGCGTGCACGGTGACGCGCGTCCCGCCCCGTTCGACGACGATGGCGAGGTCCTCACCGGGCGAGGAGCTGGCGATGCGGCGGATCTGGTCGAAGTATCGAATCCGGCGGCCGTTGATCTCCACGACCTGATCCCCGGCGCGCAGACCGGCCTCCATCGCCGGCGATCCGTCGAGGACGAATCCGATCTCGGATCCCGCACGATCGGGCTGCGCGCCGAAGTACGCCATGAAGATCGGTGCGGCGATCAAGACGTTCATCGCCGGCCCGGCAAGGTAGACGAGCATGCGCTGCCAGATGGGTTTGTCCGTCAGCGCCCGTCCGCGGTCCTTCTCGGCGATCTCTTCGTCGGGATGCATGCCGAGCATCGACACGTAACCGCCGAGCGGGAACGCGCGCACCGAGAACTCGGTATCACCCCGTCGGAACGACGCGAAAGGCGGTCCGAACCCGATCGCGAACCGCTCGCACTTCACCCCGAACCACCGCGCCGCCACGAAATGCCCCAACTCGTGGAAGAAGACGAGCGGGCCGATCATCAGGATGAAGTAGAGCAGTCCCATCGCGTGGCTCGAGCGAGGCGGCGCTAGAGCCTAAGCAGGTGCCGCGCGATTGCAAAGTAGGGAGCCGCGAAGATCAATCCGTCGACCCGATCGAGAACGCCGCCGTGTCCGTAAATGATCCGCCCCGAGTCTTTCACCCCGGTGGACCTCTTGATCAGCGACTCGGACAGGTCGCCGACCTGTCCGAGCACGGCCGCGGGCAGGGCGATCACCACGACCTGCCAGAACGGAATCCCGTCGAAGAAGAGGCTCGCCGCAGCCCAGCCACCGAGCACCGAGGCGCAGGCGCCGCCGACAGCGCCTTCCCATGTCTTCTTCGGAGAGAGGCGCGGCGCGAGCTTGTGGCGACCGAAGGCTCGCCCGGCGAAGTAGGCGCCGGTGTCCCCTGCCCAGATCACGAACATCGGCAGAAGCAGCCAGCCGGCCTGGTGGGGTGCGACCGCGTGCCGCTGACCGTCTTCCGGCACGACGAGGAGCAGCAGACAGGAGCGTAGCGTACGCCCAACCCGCCAGCACCGTGCCGACTCTCGGGGCCGCCGTTCTGACGTCCTCTGTCGTAAACGTGACCGCGATCATCACGGCGACGACGGTCAACGCCGCGGCGAGATAGGCGTTTGTAGGCCCGCTCCAATAGGCGGCGGACAACACGGCGAACGTGCCGAAGACGCCGAGCAGGCCGGCGCCGTCAGGGCGTTTGCCCAGCCCCATCGCGATATACTCCCAGGCGCCGATGGACGCAGCCGTGGCGTAGAAGAGCCAGATCGACCAATTGGGCGCGACCAGCCCGAGCGCGACCAGCATCGGAATCCCGACCACCGCCGTCGCAAACCTCGGCAGGAAGTCAGCCACCGTCGTCCAGTTGCTCGATCTTCCTTGCGATCAACCCGTTGTCCTCGTCCTGCGTCTGCGCGAAGCGAAGGTGGGCGAGCGCCATCTTCTTGTCGCCCCCGATCAGCGCCTTCTGCGCCAGGACGAGGTACTTCTTTGCGTTGGGTGCATCCGAGAGATCCGCAAACGTCTGGACCTTCTGAGAAGACCGCTTCGTCGCAGCCTGCTTTGTTCCCCCTTCGCCCTTCTTCAGCGCCTGTTCGTAGCGCAAGCGCTCGTTCGGGTCGCGTAGGGTGCGGTATGCGTCTCCGATGCGGACGTAGATGGTGAGCGCCATTTCACGAGCGTCTTCGCTATCGAGATGCCGCAGGCGATCGGGGTGGAATTGAAGGCTCAGCTCGTCGTAGGCACCGGTCACGCCATCAACCGAAGCGTTCGGGGCGACGCCGAGGACCTCGTAGTAGTTCTGCTCCTGCATACGGACATAGCGGAGCTCTACCTCGGCCTGCATCGCGCGGGTGTCGACCGCGGCCCTCCACACCTCGCGGACGCTCCGGCGGACGTACGCGAGCAGCACGGGCGGAGCGACCGGAAAGCGGATGCCACCGTGAAAGGGGGAACCCTCCGACAATGCCGCGATCTCCTGGGTGAGCAGGACGAACGCCGTCCGATCGCCCAGCGCCGGACGGAGCGCGGCGACGAGTTGGTCCGGCGCCGGTCGTTCGCACGAGGCGGCGACGAGCACGGCGTGCACGGGACCGTCGGCGGCAAACTCCTTGATGCTTCGCGGATCCGTACTGCCCGCAGCCTCTACGGACGCGACCGCGTTCAGGGTCTGTAGTGCAACGTCGACGAAGCGTTGATTCGGCGCGACGGCGAAGACTCGAATCGATGGCGTGGCCAAGGTGGATCAGTAGACGGCGGCGGGGAGTTCCTGCGCCATGATGTCGTCCCGGGCCTCTCGGCTCAGACCGCCGGCGAGGCTGAGTCGTGTCTGTTGGATCTGGTTCGTCGTCGTGTCGCGGGCGGTGACGTTGAGCATACCGTCGGCGTTGATCTCGAAGCTCACGTCGATTTGGACCGCGCCGCGGGGCGCTGGCCGCAGGTCGAAGAGCACGAGCTCGCCGAGCTGCCGGTTCTCGGGGGCATATCGGGACTCGCCCTCGAGGATGCTCAGGCGGACGGTCTCCTGGCTGTCGACCGATGTCGCGAACGAGCGTGTCGACCGACACGGCACCGCGCTGTTGCGGGTGATGATCGCGTCCATGAATCCGCCGACGGTCTCGACGCCCAGTGAGTGCGGCGTCACGTCGATCAGCAACGGAGCAGCCGCGCGAGGAGGCGGAGGCGGAGCGCCGACCTCGTCGAAGCCGCCGGTGTACTCCTCGTAGTCGTCGAGGACCGCGAAGTCCTGCGCTTCGAGGCCGTAGGCGTAGATGGCAGCGCCGACGGCGACGACCTCGTCGGGGTTGATGTTGGTCAGGGGTTGCTTGAAGAAGTAGTTCTCGACCATCTCGCGCACGAGCGGCATGCGCGTCGAACCGCCGACCAGCACGAGGCGGTCGACCTCCGCGGACGTCAACGCCGCGAGCTTCAACGCCTCGTCGCATACGACGAAGGTCTGCTGGACGATGTCCATGCACGTCTCGTCGAAGTGGGGTCGCCGCAGGGTGAACTCCAGCGTCGACGGGCTGTTCTGTCCCGGCACCATCTGCTTGACCATGGCGCTGGCGACAGCCTCCTCACTCAAGGTCGTCTTCAGGCGCTCGGACACGGCCTTCAGCCGTTGCATCGCGCCCGGCGCCGAGCTCATGTCGTAGTCGAACTCGTGTTCGAACGCCTCGACGATGAGTTGGGCGACGCGGTGGTCGAAGTCATCGCCGCCGAGGAACGTGTCTCCGGCCGTGCTCAACACCTCGAAGACGTTGTCGCGTAGCTCGAGAATCGTGATATCGAAGGTGCCGCCCCCGAGGTCGTAGACGGCGATCCGCTCGCGGAGTTGCTGGTCGTATCCGTAGGCGAGGGCAGCGGCGGTCGGTTCGTTGAGGATACGCAGCACCTCGAGCCCGGCGACCTCGCCGGCTGTCTTCGTCGCCTCGCGCTGCGACTCGTTGAAGTTCGCCGGAACGGCGACGACCGCACGCTCGACGGCCTCGCCGAGGTAGTTCTCCGCGAGACGCTTCATGTGGCGGAGCACGATCGCCTGCACCTCCTCGATCGAGTAGTGCCGTCCGCGCAGGAAGATCTTCGGGTTGTCGTCCGAGCCCTTGACGATCTGGTAGGCGTACTTGGAGATGGCGAGGTTGATCTCGGGGGCGTAGAAGGGCCGGCCGATCAACCGCTTGGCCGAGTAGATCGTGTTCAGCGGGTCGATCGCCATCCGGCTCTTGGCCTGCCGCCCGACGATCGTGCGGCCGTCGGGCAGGAAGGAGACGACGGACGGTTGGATACGCTGCTCTTCGTTGTCCGGAATGACGATCGCTTCGCCGTCCACGACAGCGCACACGACCGAGTTGCTCGTTCCGAGGTCGATCCCGACCACGCGTCCGCTCATTTGTTCTCCTCGCAGGGGGGGGCACACCACCCGGAGCCACTCGACCGTTCCGCGGTGCGGTGAGGACGGCGGGGGACCGCGATGGGAAGGGTGTGTACCGGTACGATTCCTACGCGCTTCCGGGGGCCCCGGAAGCGGGGTCAGGCTACGTGGGACGCGGCGACGCTGCAAGTAAGCCCGTGCTCCCTGGCCGCGGGCCGCGGGTCTGGCAAGTCGTGGCGCACCACGTTATGTAAGGGCCGCTCACGGCGACCGCCTGACGGGCAGCCGGCGAGCGCGTCTCGTGTCCCGGATGGAACCCGCGATGGATATCACTCCTCTCGTCGTTGGACTCCTGCTGGCCGTCGGCTTCACCATGGCCGGCTGGACCGTGTTCTGGCTCTTCCGCTACGTGTCGGTAGGCGCGAATGACCATCGGACGCGGCTCGAGGACCACCTCGCGCCACGGGTCGCCGGGTTCATCCACTACGTGCTCGGCCAGGCCCGCGTGATCCGGGAGTTCGGCGGGTTCCTCCACTTCTTCATCTTCTGGGGGTTCCTCGTCCTGCAGATCGAGACGATCGAGTATTTCATCCGCGGCTTCGCCGACGACTTCCGATACTCGCACCTGATCGGCGAACCCACGTATTTCGGGCTGTTGCTCGTCCAGGACGTCTTCGGGTTCGTCGTCTTCGTCGTCTGTATCATCGCGGGCTTCCGTCGCTACGTGCTTCGCCCGGAGCACACCCTCCCGAGCAAAGACGCCGCGATCATCCTCGCGTTGATCGCGGGGCTGATGGTCTCGAAGTTCCTCGCCCACGGCGCCGAGATCGCTCACGCCCCCGACATGGCCCACCTGGGCTGGGACCCGCGCTTCACCCCCTTCGCCACGCTGACCGCGGGATTCCTCGGAGGCACCTACAGCGCCACAGAGTCCACGGCGCTGCCGCTGCTCTACTCGGCGATGTACTTCTCGCACATCGGCATCGTCGTCTTCTTCGCGAATTACATCCCCCTCGGCAAGCACCTGCACCTGCTCGGTGCGATGCCGAATATCTTCTTCCGGAAACTCGACCCCAGCGGGGCGCTCTACCCGATCGACCTCGAGGACGAATCCGCCGAGAGCTTCGGCGCTTCGAAGATCGAGGACCTCAGCTGGAAGCAGCTGCTCGACACGTACGCGTGCACCGAGTGCGGCCGTTGCGAGCACTACTGTCCGGCGTTCAACACGGGCAAAGAGCTCAACCCGATGCAGGTGATCCACAAGCTCAAGGATCACATCAAAGAAAAGGGAGCAAGGGTCTACCGACTCTCGCTTACCGGCCTCCTTGGTGCCGGCAAGGACGCCCTCACGAAGAAGGACTTCTCGTTCAACGACCTCGCGCGGGAGGACGACTCCGAGCTCCTCGCCGGCGGCGTGATCTCGGCCGAGGAGCTCATGGCCTGCACGACCTGCGGCGCGTGCGTGGCCAATTGCCCGGTGTTGATCGAACACGTCGACACGATCGTCGACCTGCGTCGCTACCTCGTCCTGACCGCCGGTGAGGTCTCGCCGGAGGTCGGCCGGACGTTCCGGAACATGGAGAACAACGCCAACCCCTGGGGCGTGTCGAACTCCAAGCGCGCCGACTGGGCCGACGGGCTCGACGTGCCGCTGTTGTCGGACCTGGAGCACGTGCCCGAGTACCTGTTCTTCGTCGGCTGCGCCGGCTCGTTCGACGACCGCCAGAAGCGGGTGACCAACGCCCTGGTTCGCATCTTGCGGGCCGCCGACGTCGACTTTGCGATCCTCGGACCCGAGGAGCAGTGCACCGGAGACCCGGCCCGGAGGATCGGCAACGAGTACCTCTACTGGACGCTCGCCACAGCCAACGTCGAGACCCTCAACGGATACGGGGTCCGCAAGATCATCACGACCTGCCCACACTGCTTCCACACCATCGCGAAGGAGTACCCGCAGCTCGGCGGCAACTACGAGGTCGTGCACCACACGGAGCTGCTCAACGACCTGCTCCGGTCGGGGCGCCTGGCGCTTCGAAGCCTGGGGCGTTCGACCGTCGCCTATCACGACAGCTGCTACCTCGGACGCTGGAACTCCGACTACGACAACCCCCGCCAGGTGCTGGCGCAGGTTCCGGACATCGAAGTGCGGGAGATGTCGTGGAACCGTCGAAAGGCGCTCTGTTGTGGCGCTGGCGGCGGCCAGATGTGGATGGAAGAGGACCAGGGTAAGCGGGTGAACGTCCACCGCGCAGAGATGGCGATCGAGACCGAGGCGGACGCCGTCGTCGTCAACTGCCCCTTCTGCATGACGATGCTCGGCGACGGGCTCAAGCAGCGCGACTCCGAGATGGGACAGACCGACCTCGCGGAGGTCGTCGCCGACCGACTGGTCGACGGCTCGGCCGCGGAGTAGGGCGCCCGCCGGTCATTCGTCCGAGAGCGCCTGGTCTGGCGAGTCCTCGGTGGTCGCTATTGCGTCGGGTAACGGCGGACGCAACGCCTGTTGCCTGCGCGCCGCGGCATAGAGTTCGATGGCCGTATCGTCGTGCCCGATGCGAGCGGCGGCCCTGGCGGTAGCCCGCAACTCCTCGTCGGTGGCGCGCCCGTAGGTCAGCGCTGACGGCAACCGCTGGTCCCGGAGCAACACGTGCTCGGTCTCCCGGCGTGGCTCCCATACGTCAGCGATGAACAGCCGAGAAGCTCCGACATCCGCGTCCGAGGTCGTCGTTGGCGGGGATTGCAGTGCAAGGAATCCGGTCGCGCCGGCCACCACGACCGTGGCGAGCGTTGCCCGCTCCAACGAGTCCAGGCCGTAGACGAGGAGTGCCGGGACGACGACCGCGAGGGCCTCGAGCGCGAACACCGGCGCCAACGATGTCGGCCCGGCCCAGCCTAGCCACTGGCCGAGGTTGTGGGGCACGAACCCACGCTGGAGCAGGTAGATGGAGATCTCGAAGATCGGGTTCTCGATCTCGGGGGGATAGTGCGGAAACACCGCGGCCGACACGCCGCACGAGAACACGGACGCGCCGACGAGCATCATCGTCGCAGCGAGGGTCGGCACCCCGAGCCCCGTACGACGGATCTCCGCGAGGAAGAGGAGCAGATACCAGGCCAGGAAAGGCACGACGGCGACGATGTACCGGGGACCGGCCGTCCATCCGCCGCGCCAGTTGTCCACCATCGAGATGAAGATCGAGTAGACGATCGCGACGGCCAGGGTCACCGCCGCCGGCTCTCGCAACCGCTCGAAGTGGAGCGCGAACACGAGCCCCACGACGCTCATCATCGTCCACGGAAGGAACCAGAAGAGGCCGTTGCCGGGAGCGAAGAAACTCCCGTGGAGCGCATTGCCCCGAATGCGTTCCATGCCGAAGAACCCCCCGCTGACGTGCTCGACGAACTCGGGGTTCTCCAGGTGTGAGTACGGGGTCTGCAGCGGACCGCCAAACGCAGCGTGGTGGTAGTAG
Organism: uncultured Myxococcales bacterium; assembly: GCA_964520965.1. Taxonomy (GTDB): domain Bacteria; phylum Myxococcota_A; class Bradymonadia; order REDH01; family REDH01; genus CAZFPM01. The sequence goes on along the minus strand of CAZFPM010000026.1, from coordinate 18,397 downwards.
AGCAGCAGCCCGATCGGCGCGACGACCCCCGCGGCCGACAAGGCGACGAAGCGTGACCGCGTCGGGGAACGGAAGATCGCGTAGAGCCCGATCACGGCGGCGCCAAGTGCGGCTGGGTACTCCAACAGGACGGCTGTCCCCAGGAGCACGCCGATCGCGACCGGCGGCCAGGCGTCGCGCGGAGCCTCGACGTGCCGATGGATCAACAGGTAGGCCGAGAACAGGGCCGCCGCCATCGTGCTGTGGCTCGCGAAAATCACTCCGTAGGGGAGCATCGTCGACCCGAGAGCCAATGCGACGATGAAGATCTGGCGGGTTCCGGGGTCGGTGACGACGCGCACGCTGAACGCGGCGACGAAGAGGTAGAAGAGGAGCAGCGGCACGATTGTCCCGCCGAGCCGGCAGACCCAGACGATCTCTCGCTTCGAGGGTGTGCGCTCGAGCGCCGTGTTGAGACGGTGGTGCACGAAGTAGGTGGGGACGCCCAGGAGCGACACCCCGGGCGCCTTACCCGGGTACATCCGGCCATCGTGGGTCGCCTTGTCGTTGACGTACCCCCATTCGTCGATGACCTCGTCGATCGCGAACGTGCCGTGCTCGACGATGCTCCGGGTCATGTAGACCCGGACGTTCTCGTTCGGGTTGTTGAGGTTGTTGAAGTAGGGCGCGGGATAGAGGTAGGCGACGACCACGGCGATCGCGACGACGAACCAACCGGCCCGTCCTATCGAGAACGGGCTGAACATCAGTCGCCTCCCGTGGCGGCGACGGTCGCGAGGTCCCAGCAGAGGTGGCGCACCCCCGGCCGACGCGCCGACACTCTCAGCTCGACGGGCCCCTCGAAGTCGTCGGGCATTTCGAAGTGCAGGGGCGTGCGACCGCGGCGGTTGTAGGCGCGGAACCGCCGTGTCGTCTCCCCAGCGCGGATCTCCAGGGTGACGGGCCGTCCGTCGGGGATACTCACCGCGTAGTCGGTGAGCCCGTACCACCCGGAGATGTGGGTGGCGTCGCGAATGTCCGGGTAGGTGATCACCAGGTCCCCGCCGTCGACGGGGTGAGACCAGACGCACCGGTGTACGTGGCTGTCGAAGGTCTCGGTCGTCGTGCCGACCCAGGTCCAGTCAGCGTCGGGGCAGTCGAAACGGTCACCGAGCCACGGGCACTCGTAGCGATCGCCGTCGTCGGGCTCGACGAAGACGCGCGCCGCCGGCAAGGCCGCAGCCAGGTCGACCACGGGCCGCTGGGGTGCGTCGAGTTGGAAGAGCTCGATCGTCTGCCCCTCGACGTCGTCCTGGAAGAGCAGGTTGGAACGCGCGGCGAGCATGCGCCTCATCGCTGGGATGTTGCGCTCCCGTGCCCGCACGAGGATGACCCGCTGAAAGCGATCGAGGCCAACGGGGAGCGCGTTGGTGGCGACGACATCGAGATCCGCGGGGAACAGTGCGATGTCGAGTTGCCGCGACTCCGGGTGCAGGAGCACCAGATCCCCAGGCTGGTAGAGCGCGCTGACGCGCTCGGCGGCGACGGCCAGCGGACTCGGCTGCCGCAGTCGCTGACCGACCAATCCGATCACCGTCCCGCTGACCAGCAGGGGAATGATGATCGTCGTCAGCAGACGGGCTGTCGTGGCCGGGAATCTCACGCATCTGGTGGTTGGCGCGGCAGGCCGCAAGGAGCGTCGACATGAGCGGTGGGCGGCTTCTATAGCCAAAGCCCGGCGAGTCGTCGAGTGGCGATTCTCCGGGTGCCGCTTGTCGTCCCCGCAAGGGGTGTGATAGCAGGCTCGCGCGCGACCCGCATATTCTCCCCCGCGAGGCCATGTACGACGCGATCCGTTCGACCGATCCGACCCTCTTCGCGCTCGTCGACGGCGAAACCCGTCGCCAGGCCGACACGATTCGACTCATCGCGAGCGAGAACTACGCCTCGACTGCGGTCCAGCAAGCCGTCGGGTCGCCCCTCGCGAACAAGTACAGCGAGGGATACGCGCGGCGGCGGTACTACGAAGGGCAGGAGTACATCGACCAGATCGAGGAACTGGCCGTCACGCGGCTCAAGGAACTCTTCGGTGCGGAGCACGCCAACGTGCAACCGTATTCGGGGTCGCCGGCGAACCAGGCCGTGTACTTCGCGCTCCTGGAGCCCGGCGACACGGTCATGGGTCTGGGGCTGCCGCACGGCGGACACCTGACCCACGGGTGGGGCGTCAACTTCTCGGGCAAGACCTACAACTCCGTGCAATACGCCGTAGACCGGGAGACCGAACTCCTGGACTACGCACAGATGCGCGAGCTCGCCCTGGAGCATCGCCCGAAGCTGATCATCGCCGGCATCACGGCATATCCACGCGTCATCGATTGGGCGCCGTTCCGCGAGGTGGCCGACGAAGTCGGGGCCACGTTCATGGCCGACATCGCGCACATCTCGGGCCTGGTTGCCGCTGGCGTCCACCCGTCACCGGTTCCGTTTGCCGACGTGGTGACCTCGACGACCCACAAGACCCTGCGTGGGCCGCGCGGCGGCATGATTCTCTGCCGCGAGGCGCTCGCGAAGAAGATCGACCGCGCTGTGTTCCCCGGTTTGCAGGGGGGACCCCACAACAACACGACGGCCGGCATCGCGATCGCCGCGCACGAGGCATCGACTCCTGCTTTCGCCGACTACGCCCGACGGGTCGTCGCTTGCGCCTCCGAGCTCGCCGAGGTGCTTCGCGCCGCCGGCTTCCGGATCGTGACCGGCGGCACCGACAATCACATGCTGATCGTCGACGTGACGAATCGGGCCGAGTCCGGCAAGAAGGTCTCCAAGGCGCTCGACCGCGCCGGCATCGTCTGCAATTTCAACTCGATCCCGTTCGACCCGCGGAAGCCTTTCGACCCGAGCGGTATTCGCATCGGCACGGCCGCGGTCGCCACGCGAGGAATGGGTCCGGAACACATGGCCACGCTCGGCGGATGGATCGACCGGGTGGTCGCCGCGCTCGACGACGAGAGTGTTCAATCTACCGTCCGCGCGGAGGTCGCCGAGTTCGTCACCGACTTTCCTGCGCCTGGGCTGGAGGTCTGAGCCGCATGGCATCTCGGCTCGTTCCCGGTGTCGTTCTTCCCGAGCCGCAGGGCTCGACCTGTGGACAACGGGTCGTCGCCGCCATTGCAGCGACGCCGAGGCACTACTTCGTCGAGCCCGAATCACAGATGGGCTCGTACCGCGATCTGGCGATTCCCATCGGCTTCGGGCGCCGCTGTGCCCGGCCTTCGGTCGTCGCCCGCTTGCTCGACGCCGCCAACATCTCCCCCGGCCACCGAGTCCTCGTGCTCGCAGCAGGCACCGGATATGTCGCCGCCGTCGCGGCCGCGATGGGCGCTCAGGTCGACGCGGTCGAAGGCAATGGGTCCCTCGTCGAGAGAGCGGCTCGTGCGGTCGCGCTCAGCGGCCAGGCCGAGCGCGTGAAGCTCGCCCCGTCGCTGGATGCGACCGCCATCGACACCGAGGATGGCTGGGATTCCGTGGTCGTAGAAGCGGCGGCCCTAAAGGCCGGGCGCCCGCTGCTCCGCCTCATTCGCCCCGGCGGCGTCGCGATCGTGCCCGTAAGACGCAGCGCCGGGGTCGAACTGACCGTCTACGGTCGAGTCCAGCGGGGGCACGTCCGGCGAAGTCTGGGCGGGATTGACGTCGACGCGCTCTCCTCCTTGCCGGTCACAGGACTATGATCAACCCTCTGCTCAGCGTCGCCGCGGGCGTCGTCGCGACACTCCTGTTCGGCCTCCTCTTCGGCAAGGTCGCTTACGGCATCCTGCCCGGCATCATCGTGATGGGCGTGACCTTCTGGTTGCTCGGGCGACGCGTCATCCGTGACGTCCAGAATCGGATGGAGACCGTTCGGGTGATGCTGACGCCGAAGAACCCGATGAAGCCCACCAAACCCCGGATCGACGACGCGGTCGGGGTCCTGAAAGGGGCCCTTGCCTGGCGCCGGTGGCAGCCGCTGATCGCGCCGCAGATCGAAGGGCAGATCGGCGTGCTCTACTTCCTCGACAAACGGTTCGACGAGGCGCAGCCATACCTCGACCGCACGACCGGCCGGAACTGGGTCGGCAAGGCGATGCTCGGCGTCATCTACTACCGGCGGAAGAAACCGGCCGAGATGCGCGCCGCGTTCGAGTCTGCGCTGAAGTACAGCGGAAAGGAGTCGCTGCTCTGGAACACCTACGCGTGGTGCCTGTACAAGCGCCAGGAGCGAGACGCGGCCATCGACGTGTTGCTCCGCGCCAAGGACAAGCTCGGTGACGAGGCGCGCACCGCCAAGAACCTCCAGGCGATACAGAACAACAAGGGCATGAAGATGAAAGGCTGGAACGAGATGTGGTACCAGTTCCACCTCGAGAAGCCGCCGCAGGTCCAGGCCCTGCCTCAGAAACAGTTCGGCAAACGCGCGCTCTACCGCGGGCGCTGACGACGGATACACCGGCCGTGAAGATCAAGAAGAAGCGCACGCCTCCCGCCGCCGCCCGCGCCGCCACGATTCGCGCAGAGGCCGCCGCAGCGGAAACCGAGAGTGCGGAGACCGAGCCGGCCGAAGCACCGGCTGCCGCGAAGAGTCGGGGTGGGCAGTACCAGGACGTCGATGACGTCATCGTGCCCGACATGATGGCCTACGCGTTCTGGAAGGAGTGGTGGCGGGCCCGGGATCGGGGCGACTTCCCATTCCTCTTCCAACTCTCCGCCGAAGGGAGCGCGCTGCGCGAGCACTTCGGCCCGACCGACGTCTTCGCCGAGGTCTGTCGGCGGAAGATGCGACGCGTGCGGGGCATGGAGCAGGGCAACCTGATCCGCATGCGCTTTCACGCAGACGACGAGGTCTACTTCTTCCAGGCGATCGACCTGCGGGCTCGCGAACGTCGAGACTACGACCTGGAGCGATGGTTCGTCGTGCGCGGCGAGCAGGGCTGGCGCGTCCACGCGATCGACGTCATCACCGTGCCCAAGGAGCGTCCACCGACCGAGCTCGGGCTGGACGACTTCCCGCCGACCGCCTTGCCGGAGTGGCTGCCCGCACTTCGGGCCCGTCGCGCCGCGGAGACCGAGGCAGACGCAGAACCCGATACGATTGCCGAGAGTTCTGACTGACCAGGCGCGGACCGGACGCCGTCAGCCTTCCGGGTGCCACGTATCCAGCACGACCACCTCGGTTCGATTCCCGAGCAGGCTGCCGAAGCCCGCGAAGAGCCGGCCCGACAGGTACTCGGTGTGCTCCAGGTCGTCGCGGCGTTGCTCTCGCATCGGGCTGTTGAGGACCGTGCGACCGTCGCGTTCGACGTCGGGTCGTTCCAGGTTCAGGTACGCTCGGCCGACGTGTCCACCCGCGTAGCCCAGCACCGCGACCGTGCCCGCTTCGTCGACGGACTCGACCAATCCGATGTGCGTGTACCAGTCGTTCGGGCGACCGTCGGCGTTGGTGTCGTGGGTGTTGTGGAAGAACACGAGGTCGCCGACGGCTGGCCGCGTCGAGTGGTAGATCGTGCCGTGCTCCTGCGCGTAGCGATAGATGTCGACGATCGTCGGTGCTCCGTCTCCCTCGCTCACCGGCGTCTCGTTCATCACGTACACGTCGTGCACGTAGCGAGCGGCATCGGCCGGCTCGTAGTCGCCGGCCACGGCGTCCGGCAGGGCAGGGGCGGCCGGTCGCGTCGGCGCAACCGGCGGAGACGAGGCTGACGGTATCGCGGCGACCAGCGTCTCGTGTTCCTCCCGAGCCTCTGCGGCAGCCTCGCGCTCCGCGTCGCGCTGAGCCCGGTTCTGCGCGCGGCGCTCGTCACGGTCGCTCCTCCGATCCCTCGCGGCGCTCGCGCGACGTTCGTCGCGGGGCGCGTTCTCGAAGGCCGGACGGTGGTACGCGCCGTACCAGGTCTGGTTCAACAGGGCCTCGTCGAAGGAGTCGTTGGCGCGACCGGAAAAGTTCGCGCATCCGCCTCCGACGAGGAGGGCGAGGGTCATCGTGGCGAGTCGGTTCATTGTCGGACCTCTGACGCGAAACACGGTCAATGTCCCACACGCTACGGGTGCGCGAGCCGTCGAGCAAATTCCGACGAGTCGCCTGTGGACACGCTTCCGGAGGAATCTTGCATGGAGATCGACGAGTAGTACACTGTCCCACATTGGATCACATGCTCGGAGTCGAAAAATGAACGCGCGAATCTGCCTGGCACTCCTCGTCGTCGCTATCGCGCTCGCCGGATGTTCCGAGCGGGGCGAGCGCCTCGAAGACGGTGAGGTTCATCTCCAATGGCTGGTCGGGCCGCACGGCTGCGATGACGCGGAGACGCCGTGGATCCTGGTCGGCATCCAGGGTGAGGACTCACGCGTCGGTGCGCGACAGTGGCAATTCGCCTGCGACGCCGGCGAAGGCGTGGTCGCCGGGCTGGACCCGGGGAGTTACGTGTTCGTGCTCCGAGGTATCGACATCTTCGGACGGCCGACGTTCATCGGCGACACCGGTCGCGTCGACGTCCGTCCGTCGGGAGCGACGCGAGCCGATGCGGTACGCCTGGCGGCGAAGCCTGCCTCGGTGACGGTCCGTTGGGACTTCGGCGGCCCGTTGTGCGCAACCCTGAACGTCGTCCGCGTCGAGGTGTTGGCATTCGACATCCACGGGACGATCGAGGCTGAAGCCGCTGCGGATTGCGAGAACGCCGAGGCGACGATCGACCTGCGCCCGGGGCATTATGACATCGTCGTCCAGGGCGTCGATCAGAATGGCCTCATCCTCTACGAGGCGATCTACGCTGGCCAGTTCGAGCGGGGCGACGTCGTCGTCGAGTCGCGGACCCTGCTGCCGGTGGAATGACCGGGCGCCCGCGTTGACTCGGAAGCCGGGGGGCTGATAAGCGGGCAGTGCCCGCTGTGGTGGTCCGTCCGCCCGTCACGAGGACAACGATGCGAATCCACTGGCCTGCGGCGATCGCCGCTGCTCTCCGTCTGACACTGACCCTCGGTGCCCCCGCGAACGCGGCGGTCGCCCCCGAGCTGTTGACCGAGCTCCTTCCGCTGATCGAGACCGGACTCGCGAGCGACGATGTCGCGGTCCAGTCGTGGGCCGTGCGCGCGGCAGCAGCGACCGGCAACAGCGACTTCGAGTCGACCATCGTCGCCGCGCTCGAGAACACGAACGCACCGGTTCGTCTCGCCGCCGCGACCTCGTTGATCCGCATGGGTCAAGAGGTCTCCGAGGCGCGCGCGTTGCTCACGAACGAGCTCGTTAGCGGCGACGCACAGACCCGCGGGTTGGTCCTGAACAACCTGCTCTACCGCCTTGGCGACGATGTACGGGAGGACGTGCTCGGCTCCGCGCTCTCGGACGTGTCCGAGGCGGATGTTCTTCGACAGCTGGTGGCCCATGTCGCGCAGCGCGGCGAGGGCGACGTGCACGCACTCCTCGAGCGCGCGGAACGCATCGACGACGCGGCCCTGCGCGCCGTCTACATCGAGGAGATCCAGCGAGCGGCGCGGCCCGAGGGCGTCGCCATCGCGGCGACGCTGCTCGACAGCGGCGATGCCGACAAGCGATTGGAGGGCGCCGAGATCGCCTTCGCCATCAACAACGTCGACGCACGCCAGCTGCTCGAGCCGCTGCTCGGCTCTTCGAACGCCGAGCTCGCCCAGCGAGTCGGCTTCCATCTCGCGCGCTACGGGAACGCCCCCGCGCTCGGCCGCACGGCCGAGCTCGCGCTCAACGCCGAGATGCCCGAAGACCTGCGCATGGACGCGATGGCCCTGCTGCGCGACAACGGTGCGCAATTCGTCAGCTGGGACCAGCTGCAGGGGCTGCTCGAAGAAGAGGGCCGCAACCCCGGCTTCTACACGCGCGTCTACGAGCTCGCCGGCGCAACGGGCGACCCGGCGGCGTTGGAGCAGCTGCGCGGGCTGCTGAACGGGCTCTTCGCCGACGAACGACTCGAGGGCATCGCCGGCTACGGCTATGCCGGGCAACTCGACGGCATCGAGACGATGCAGGAGATCGTCGGCGGTTCCGGCGACCTCTCCCTGCGGCTCCGCGCTGCGGCGGCACTGGGCCACATCGGCGGTGACGCCGCGGCCGAAGCGCTGATCGCCGCGCTCCGCTCAGCACGCGTCGATGACGTCAAAGTCGCCATCGTTACCGCCCTGGGCGAGACCGGTTCGAGGCTGGCCGCGCAGCCGGTCGCGAACACGTTCGCGCTCCAGAACAACGACATCTCGCTCGCCGCGCTCGACGCGCTGCTGCTCCTCGGCTCGAGCGAAATCGCCTCTCAGATCGAGTCGGCCGCGGTTGCGGCGCGTACGCCGGAGGTCCGATGGCGGGCGACGGTGGTGCTGACCCACCTCGACGCGGAGATCGGTCGCATCCGCCTGATGCAAGCGCTCGACCGACCTCCCGAAGGCTTCATGGACGACCTCGCCGGATTGCCGCCCGGCGTGCTCGACGCGATCGACGAGCGGCTGCTCAACCACAGCAACCAGGACATCCGCGACGCGGCGCTGTTCCGCGTCATGCGACGCCCCGACGGTGGGTACGCGGTGCTCCATCCGCTGGTCGAGATGGCAACGTCTCCCGACGTTCGTCGGCAGGCCATCGCGGTCGTGACGGCCGCCGGGCACGCCGAGGACGCCAGCGTGTTCGAGACCATGACTCGGGACACCGACCGCGCGATCCGCCTCCAGGGATTCGCCGCGCTGGCTGAGCTCGCCGACCCGGAGTTCGAGGAGTTCTTCCGGGGCTATCTGAACCACGCCGACGTCGCCCTCCGACTTCTGTCGACCTACGGGCTCCTCCGCATTCATGCGGACGACGTCTAGCGCTGACGCTCAGCTGCGACCGAACCGGACGCCGAGCCAGCTGATCAACGCCACGAGGGCAAACCCGACGGCGCAGGCCGCCACCGGCCCGGCCAGGCTGGCATCGAGCGCGGGCAGCACGTTCTGCACACCCGTGTGCGGCTCGCCGATCTTCCACGGCCACAGCGCGCGGAGCGAGCCGAGCATCATCCCGATGAGGGCCGCGAGGGTGCCGGAGGGGAAGCGCGTGAAGAGCGTGCTCATCACCCGGGCGAACGAGAGCAGGCCGATCAGGCAGCCGATGCAGAACACCATCACGTAGAGGGCCTGCGTCTGCGGAAACTCGAGGTGTACCGCGTGCCCGATGAACCCCTTCAGAGCCGACGAGAGCATGAAGTGGTAGACCCCGAGCACCAGCAGGAAGAACGAGCCGGAGATCCCGGGGAGCACCATCGCGCAGATGCCGATCACGCCGGCCAGGAAGACGTACCAGATCGCGGGACGCGGGATCTGAACCTGGGTGCCCGCCGGAACCGTCAGCCCGTTGAACGGGTTGTCCGGGTGTTTCCGCCCGAGGTTCTCGACCTCGCGCAATGCAGCGGTCGCAGTCAGGTCGTCCTGGTTCGCGGAGATCTGAGCGCAGAGCTGATCGAGGCGCGCGCCGACTCCCGGCTGGTCCGGGTCCGCAGCGACGGCGTTTCGGAGGGCGGCGTTGTCGGTCGCCGTCCCGGTCGGGCAGTAGAGCTGCTCGGCGTTTCTGACCGACGGGTACTCCCGCATGAAGTGCTCGAGGTCGATGTCCTCGGCGTGACTCGCCTGCGTCCAGGTCAGCGCCGGCTCGGCCTTCGAACCCACGACCCCAAACGTGATGACCGTCGCCACGAGAGCCACCGCCATGTGCGTCCAGCGCCGATCGGTCATCTGACGGTACGGCACGATGATGCTGGCCAGGATCAACCCGATGAAGAACGCCGCGGTCTCCCTGGGGAAGACGTCCATCAGGTAGGGCACCACGACCGAGCCGATGCCGAATGCGAGCACGATCCCCGCACCCAACGGGACGAGGAAACCCCAATGAATCGAGAGGATGGGTTCCATCACCGGATCGCGTTTGTCCCGAGAGAAGCCCGACGCAACCCACCGGAGCAGCGGCATCACCCACCGGAAGTTCACCGATTTGATCGCCTCGATGAACTGAACGTAGATGCCGACGATCAGGGCGATGGTGCCGCCGCTCACCCCGGGGATGACGTCGGCGAATCCCATGCCCATGCCCTTCAGGACTATCCAGACTCTCTGCACGCTTGCTCCAGTCGTTCGAGTGGGGTGGTCAGTCGTACTGGGCGCGGACCTCGCGCTCAATCTTCTCGATCTCCTCGGTCAGCTTCTCCCATCGCCGGTACCGCCGTTCGAGCCGGCCGCGCAGGGCATCGAAGTCTGTGAGGAGTGCCGAGACGTCGTGGCCCGCGCTCCCGTCGTAGACCGCGGGATCTGCGAGTAGAACCTCGACCTCCCGACTCCGTTGCTCGAAGCCCGAGATCTCCGACTCGAGCGCATCGAGGCGCTTCGGGCGGTCGCCGAGTCGTCGCTTCAACTCGCGACGCAGCTCCGCGTCACGCCGTCGCCGATCTTTGCGGGCGTCGGTGGGGCGCCTGGTCTCGACGGCCGCCGGAGCGGCCCCTGCGGCCTGCTCCTCGGCCCGCTTCGCCCGGTAGTACGTGTAGTCGCCGTCGTAGGTGAGGGCGCCCCCGCCCTCGACGTGGACCACGCGGGTCGCGAGCCCGTCGATGAAGTAGCGGTCATGCGACACGAACACGATCGTACCCGGGAACTCTTCCAGGGCCTCGAGGAGGGTGTCGCGGCTCTCCATATCGAGGTGATTCGTCGGCTCGTCGAGCACGAGGAAGTTCGTCGGTCGCAGCAGGAGCTTGGCCATCGCGAGGCGGTTCTTCTCTCCACCGCTGAGCACGACGACCTTCTTCGTGACGTCGTCGCCCGAGAAGAGGAACGCACCGAGCACGCTCCGGCACCGGGGCATGCTCTCTATCGTGGCGTAGGCCTCCATCTCCTGGAGCAGCGTGCGCGACAGGTCGAGCTCTTCGAGTTGGTGCTGGCCGAAGTACGCCGGCATGACGTTGTGCCCGGTCTCCGCCCGCCCGGCGTCGAGGCTCGTCTCGCCCACCATGAGCTTGAGCAGGGTCGACTTTCCCTCACCGTTCGGTCCGACGAGCGCGACACGCTCGCCACGGAAGATCGAGAAGTCGAGGTTCGAATAGACGACGGTGTCGCCATACGCCTTCGCCGCTCCCTCGAGAACGACCACCTCCTTCCCTTCGCGAGGTGCTTCCGAGAACCCGAAGCGCCGGACCTTCTTGCGCTTCTGCCCGATCTCGACCCGATCGAGTTTTTCCAGGCGTTTGACGCGACTCTGAACCTGCTTCGCCTTGGTCGCCTTGGCGCGGAAGCGCGCGATGAAGCGTTCCAGGTGCGCGATCTCGCGCTCTTGCCTGGCGCGAGCCTTGGCCAGGGCCTCGGCCCGGTCCACCAGGCCCCCTTCGTAGGCATCGTAGTCGCCGTCCTGGACGTAGAGTCCTTCTGGTTCGAACGCCGCGATCTGGTCGACGAGCCGGTTCAGGAAGTACCGGTCGTGCGAAATGACGACCACCGTCCCTTCGTACGACGCGAGGAACTGCTCCAGCCACTCGACGCTGGGAACGTCGAGGTGGTTGGTCGGCTCGTCGAGCAACAGCACGTCCGGCCGCTGCAAGAGCAGGCGACACAGGACGAGGCGCACGCGCCACCCACCGGAGAGCTCGGTCGCTGGCCGTTCGTGAAGCTCCGTTCGAAACCCCATGCCGGTGAGCACTGATTGCGCGCGGGCGCGGAGCCCGTAGCCGCCGAGCGCGTGAAGCTCGTCGGTCAGGTGCCCCATCTCATCGCCGAGACGATGCTGGGTGTCCGGATCGGGAGCGGCGTCGAAGTCGATGTGCAGCTGCTCCAGGCGCTGCTCGATAGCCAGGATCTCCGGTCGTCCGCTCATGACGTGGTCGATCAACGCATCGTCGCCGATGTCCCCGACATCCTGCGGCAGGTGGCCGACCCGACAGCCCGCAGGGCGGATCACGCGTCCTCCGTCGGGCTCGGTCTCCCCGGTGATCAGCCTGAACAGCGTGGTCTTGCCGGAACCGTTGGGGCCCACCAATCCGACTCTACGCCCCGGATCGAGACGCAGGGAGAGCCCCGAGAAGAGGGCTCTCTGGCCGAAGAACTTGGATACGTCGTCGAGCCGAATCATGGTCGAACAGAGCGGCGGCGCTGGTCACACCCGGTGCTCCCGGGCACAATGGGACTCCGGCTCAATAGTCGAAGGCGAGCGAAATGGAAGTCACGTGTCGAAATCCTGGCTCTCTGGCCCTCGTCGTCGCGCTCGTACTCCTCGGGTCATCGGCCCCGGCGTCCGCGCAGGACGAGGCCCAGCGGGTGACCGTGCTCAGCGTGACCGAATCCGGGGAGGCTACCGGCCTCGGTGACGCGTTGCACGGTGCCGTGAGAGCGCAGATCGAGTTTCACCGTGGTTTCACGCTCGACAGCGTGCCGTCACAGAGCCTCGATGACCTGCTGCTCGCGGTCGGTTGCGGGACCCTCGACGAGTGCGCCGACCTGCTACGCGAGATCATGGAGACCGACCTGATCGCGTGGGGTCACGTCGACGTCAGCGAGGGGACGGTGTCGGTCCAGCTGACGCTGTGGAACCTCCAGACCGGAATGGAGATTCGCCGCCGGTCGCACGTGCTCGGCGGCGTGTCGCCGCTCTTCGTGCGCGAGCATCGGGCGGTGTTCGCGCGCGCGCTCCTTTATGGTGACGAGGCGCGCATGACCGTCGCGTCGTTCCCCGAAGGCGCCACGGTCGAGATCGACGGTGAGGTGGTCGGTACCACGCCGGCGACGTTGGACGGGCTCTCCCTCGGGCCACACGTCGTTCGCGTCTCCGAGCCCGGGTACGCGGCGCGCGAGGAAGTCGTGGTCGCCGATCTGGAGGAGGGTCTGGTCAACGTCGTCCTGCGGTCCGAGCGGGATGTGGGGCGTGCCACGCGCGAACCGCGCGAGCCGATGAACACGGGGTTCCTGCCCTGGGCCCTGATCGCAGCCGGGTCCGGGATGGTGGCCGGGGGCGTGGTCTCCGGCGTCCAGGAGACCCAGACCCAGCGCGAATTCGACGACGTCGTCGCGGAGCGTGACCTCGACCGGGAGCGCGCCGAGACGTTGCGCGACGATGGGGAACGTCAGGCACGCCTGGCCAACGCCCTCACGGCTGCCGGCGCCGTCACGATCGTAGCCGGTGTCGTCTGGAAGGTGCTCAGCCCCGCGGCCGACGATGACTCGTCGTCATCCGCGTCACGGCCGGTCACGCTGACTCCGGTGGTCGCCCCGCTCGTTCGCGGAGCCGAGATCGGCGTCAGCTTCTGACCGTCGCGTCGATCCAACGACGGCCCAGCTCCGGGGAATCACCGAGGAACCAGGGGATCGCGCGCCAATCGGCGACATCGTAGCTCAGGAGTCGGCCGGACGCGCCGGGCGTGATCACCCCGTAGCGGGGATAGAGTCCGAGGATGTCGGCGGGCACGCGAGTGACCGCCCTCAACGCCTCGCCCGGACCGAGCTTGTGTAGCGAGCACGCGAGGCTGCACGCCAGTTGCAGGTCGGCGCCGTGGGCGCTCC
>CAZFPM010000026.1:4283-4857 GCA_964520965.1 uncultured Myxococcales bacterium | reverse complement strand
GACACAGCCAGGCGCACGCCACGCGCTGCCATCGCACGGGCCGGGGCGCGGTCCGGCAGGTCGAGGAAGACGGTGACCGTCGGCAGAATCACGGCCGCGACGTCAGCTCGCACCAGCGCGTCGATGTCGGCGTCGGTGACGTGCTCCAGGTGGTCCGCGCTGCGCGCGCCGAGATCCGCAGCCAGCCGCGTCGCTCCGGTGGCGGCGAGCTCCTCCGCGTGCACCCTAAGGCCGAGGCCCAGCCCCCGCGCGGTCTCGAGCACTGCGCGTGACTCTTCGACGGTGAACGCACCGCGGTCGCAGAACACGTCCACGTGAGACGCGAGACCCTCTGCGGCGACCTCCGGCAACAGCCGCTCGCACACCATCGACACGTAGCCGGCGCGGTCGGCCCGCATTTCCGCGGGCAGGGCATGGGCGGCGAGACACGTGGAGACCACCTCGACCGGGACCCGCTCAGCCACCGCGCGAATGATCCGGAGGTGGCGCAACTCCTCCTCGAACGACAGTCCGTATCCGCTCTTGACCTCGACAGCCGCGCCAGCTACGAGACAGATGGGACAATCGGAAGGAG
>CAZFPM010000026.1:0-4273 GCA_964520965.1 uncultured Myxococcales bacterium | reverse complement strand
AGAAGCGCAGTCGAGCCTCGAGCGTGCGGCCGAGCTCCTCGTCCGATGTCGCCCGCGTGGCGCCGACCGTGGACATGATTCCCCCGCCCGCGGCGAGGATCGACGCGTAGGTCTCGCCGGTGTTCCGCCTGGCGAAGTCGCCATGGCGGGTGCCCCCGAACAACGCGTGCGTATGGCAATCGATCCAGCCGGGCATGACGACGCCGGCCGTCACATCTGCGGTGGCACCCTCGAAATCGGCCCACGGCGCGACCCGTTCGACCACACCGTCTCGCACGTGGACGCCGCCGTCTTCGATCAAGCCGACACGCTCGACGTCATCGGCGTCGATGCCGATGTCAGACGAGAATGTCAGGAGCTGTCTCGCCCGGATCAGCATCGGCACCCGCGTTGGGTTCGGAGGGGCCCTCAGGGCCGGTCGACGAACTGGAAGTCGAGCGTGATGCTCGCGCTGCCCGTGCCGTCGGTCGCCGGGCTGAAGCGGATATCCTCGAGCACATCTTCGACGCAAGACTCCAGCGAGCTCGAACGGACATTGCTGTGGCGCTTGGTCGCCGAGGTGACACGTCCGCTGTCGCTGATCGTCAGCTCCCAGAGCATCTGGCCGACGCGGGTGAACTGGTCGCTCCCCATGGCGCGGTCGTAACACGACACGAACGAACCGACCTCGCCGCCGACGAGTGCACCGATGGTCTCCCGGTCGCTCTGCTCGAGGCCGTTCGCGGTCGCCGACCGGACTTCGACCCGAGACTCGCGAGAGGCGCGGTCCGGGTTTGCGGGCACAGATGCGATCAGCTGGGCCGACGGCGAGATGATGTGCACGGCGTCGTCCCCGCCGACGTAGATCGACGACGTGCCGTCTCCGTCGAGGTCGGCGGCGATCGCCGAGTAGATGCCGGTCCCACCGACATGGGCGCTGCCGACCGGCGAGCCTCCCACGGTCAGCGACACCGCTCCCCCCGCGAACGCGAGCGTGACCGCCTGTCCATCGACGTCCAACTCCGCGGTGCCGGCCGCAACACCGGCGACGCCGGAGGTGTCGACGCCGCCGCGGTTGATGACCTCCGGCGCAACACCTTCGCGCTCCTCGGGCTCCATGTAGTCGAGATCGAAGAAGAGGTGGTTGCCGCTGGTCAGGTTGCAGGCGACTTCGTGCTTGCGATCGCCGTCGAAGTCGTCGGCGAAGCAGGTCGTGATCGAGTATCCGCGCCCCTCCCACTCGTAATAGAGCTGCCCGTCATAGCTCCACACCTTCATCGCGCGCGGCCCTCGGCAGAAGATTTCCTTGTTCCTGTCGTCGATGAAGTCGGCGAGGAAGTACTGATTGCAGCCGTCGAGAACGCCCCACATCGGGTCGCCGTTGTCGTCGATCACGAAGGACGGCGAGCCGGCGCCGACGTACTCGGACCGTCCGTCGGCGTCGATATCCTCGACCCAGAGGTAAGGTTGCTCGACGCCATCGGATGCTGATTGGCTGTGGTGGAACGCGCGGAACATCTCGTTGTCCGCCCCGACGAAGACCACACCCCGATCGGAGCCCGCCAACACCATCGGCCGGTCGCCCGGCCCGGCAGCCTCCAGGTAGGTGACGTGACCGTCGGCCGCGAGGGCAGTACCGGAGAGGATGGCCACGACGAACGTCGCGGCGGCAAGCGCGCTGATTTGCTGGTGTCTCATCGCCGTTCCTCCATTTTCGAGCTCGGCCCGAAGCACCCGCGGTGGCTGGGCGGGCATCCCGTCCCACATAGGGGACGCTATCGGCCGATGTCAACGCGAACGGAGGCGCTTTTCTGGAGCACCGCCGGCTGAACACGAACAGTCCGCGGACCATTCCGCACCCGTTGACGTGCGACGCGTCACGACGGTAGTCCAACAGCAGGAGGACACATGGACGAACGGTTCGCATCGCTGCTCGAAGACGTGCGTGCGCTCATCGAGCGGATCGGGAGTGATCTCCCCGACGTCGTGGCCGAAATGACCGCACGTGCGGCCCGCTTCGGATACGACGCCAGCGGCCGGGACCCGCTCCAGAGCCTCGCGGAGTTGCTCGCCGTCGCCGACAGGCTGGGGCCGGAAGCATGGCCCGGGCTCGCTGCCCGGATCGACGCCTGGGTGGGCCTTGTGCTCGATCCCGACGCACGGGCACACCACCCGCTGATCGACCAGCTCGAGTCGTTGCTCGAACGCATCGTCGCCCTCGCATCCGAGACCCTGGTCGAAGGTGCGAGGGCCCAGTCCGGATCTCTCGACGACCTGCTGATGCCCTGGCTGGAAAAACTGAGCGCGGCGTGCGTAGATGCGATGGTCGGTCGGACGACGACCCCGGAGCAGGAATGACGAGCGACTTCCAGGGCCTCAGGGAACGGCTTTCGCGTGAGGCCCGTGTGTCTGCGTTCGAGGCCGACCGCGTCCTGTACGCGCGCGATTGCTGGCCGTACCTCAACCTCGCCGCGCGCGCCGGCAGGCACGCGCTGTCCCCGCCGGGCTGCGTCGTCTTTCCTTCCGTTCTCGACGATGTCGTGGCGACCATCCGCTGGTGCCGCGACGCGGGCGTGCCCCTCGTGCCCTTCGGCGCTGGTTCCGGCGTGGCGGGCGGAACTGTGCCTCTCCGCGGGGCGATCGCGATCGATCTCAAGGCGCTCACCGACCTTGACGATTCGTTCGCCGCTTCCGGCCTCGTTCGCGCCGGCGCCGGCTGGCTCGGCGCCCGGCTCGAGCACGAACTCAACCGGCGTGGTTACACGCTCGGACACTTTCCATCGAGCATCGGCTGTTCGACCCTGGGAGGATACCTCGCCACGCGTTCGGCCGGACAACTGTCGAGCCGGCACGGGAAGATCGAGGACATGGTGGTCGGCCTCCGCTGGCTCGACCGGGACGGGAATCTCCGGGAGACATGGTCCGAGCCCCACGACACGACCCAACTCCTCGTTGGTTGCGAGGGGACCTTCGGCGTGATCGTCGACGGCTGGCTCCGCGTCGAGCCGATCCCCCGCCATCGGCGGACAAGGGGCTACGCCTGCCCCGGGGTCGAAGCAGGACTCGCCGCGATCCGGAACGTGATGCAGGCGGGACATCGCCCCGCCGTCGTTCGCCTCTACGACGAGTTCGACACGTTCATCTCCGGCGCTCGCAAGGCAGGGCGTCCGACCCGGCCGTCAAAGCAGGCTGGTCTGACCGCCACCCTGCGCTCCTATCTCTCCGGTCGGTTCGACCATGGAGAGGCCGGCCGACTGGCGCTCGCCGCGGCCAACGGACTGCTCGCGCGGACCCTCGGCGCTCCGCTCGTCCTCAACCGGATCGCGCGTTCCGCCTACGACGAATGCCTGATGATCGTGGGCGTGGAAGAGGCCGACGCCGCGCTCGCGGACGCGGCAGCCGACGACGTCTTCGGGACGGTCGGCGAACGAATCGTCGACCTCGGTCCTGCCGCCGGCGACCATTGGTACGCCCATCGGTACGACGTGTCCTACAAGATGAGCCCGATGGTGGAAGCCGGGTTCTTCGTCGACACGATGGAGGTCGCGGCGCCCTGGTCGCGACTGCTGCCGCTGTACTGCGAAGTGAAACGGACGATGAGCCGGCACGTGTTCATCATGGCGCACTTCAGCCACGCCTATGTGACCGGCTGCTCGATCTACTTCACGTTCGCCGGATTCGGCCGCGACGACGCTGCGTGTCTCGCCGGCTACCGCGCCGCCTGGGAAGCCGGCATGGATGCCGTGCTGCGGGCCGGGGGCGCCGTCACGCACCACCACGGAGTCGGCCTGATGAAGGCGGCACGGCTCTACGCGGAGCACGACAACGGAGACCGCTACTTCGACGCACTCAAAGCCGCCGTGGACCCCACCGATCTGCTCAACCCCGGCAAGCTCTGGCATTCCGAGGGGAGCTTCCTGTGACCCATCTGACCCGGTTGACGCTCGCCGAGGTCGACGGCTGGGCAGCCGCAAGGCCCTATGTGCAGCGCCTCCTCGACGCCGGAGCAGAGGTCGAGGCACTCTACCGACCGACCTCCGCCGAAGAGCTCCGTGCCGTCTTCGCCGATGCGAACGCGTCGGGGCTCACGTGTCTGCCCGTCGGATCGGGCCACGGCGGCTCCCGATATCCGAAGGGGCCCCTCGCCTTCGTCGACACCACCGATATCGCCGGCGAGATCCGAATCGACCGCCGCTCGTGCGTCGCTCACGTCCCCGCGGGGACCACATGGTGGAAGCTCGGGGAACAGATCAGTGACGCGGGGCTGATGCTCGGACCCGTCGTCGACGGCCGA
>CAZFPM010000025.1:12051-40910 GCA_964520965.1 uncultured Myxococcales bacterium | reverse complement strand
GCGAGATAGGATCTCGCCCTTGATGGCGGATGGCCCGGACTTTGCGACCGCCCTGATTCCGACCGGGCCCCGGTTTCCGCAAGATCTACAACCGACTACCATCCGACCGTAGC
Organism: uncultured Myxococcales bacterium; assembly: GCA_964520965.1. Taxonomy (GTDB): domain Bacteria; phylum Myxococcota_A; class Bradymonadia; order REDH01; family REDH01; genus CAZFPM01. The sequence goes on along the minus strand of CAZFPM010000025.1, from coordinate 40,797 downwards.
CAACTCCAATACGTTCGACGAGGTCGAAAATGCGGCCCAACGACAACCTGGCCCGCGGACGAGCCGAAATGCGGTACGTGGTCGGGGCGCTCGTGACGCTCGCCGTAGTTATGTCGTGCAACGCGTCCCGGACGTCGTCGCAGGCCGCAGGAGATGTAAGCCCCGAGGCGAGTCTGGACGTCATGGCCGACGGAGTGGCGGCGACCGATGCGCTCGCGGACGCAGAACCTCCGCCCGCGGCGGACATCGCCGGACCAGATGACGGCGCTTCGGATGTCGAGCCGAGCGATTCGTCCGACGAACCGCTGGAGCCCGACCTGCCGCCTGAAGCCGCCGACGCACCAGCCGACATGCCGGACGAGGCCGGGCCCGACACGGCAGCTTCGGACATCGACGAGGTTGTCGACGCGGAATCGGCCGGGCTCTGCCCCGACGACAGCCCCGATGACCTGGAGGTCGTCCTCGAATGCGAAGCGACCGGGGGCCGCTGGGTCTGCGAAGGGTCTGAGTGCTTTCTCGACTGGGAGTGCGGGCAGCCCTTCTGCGGCAGGATCGCCGACTGCGATTGCGACGGCGGCGGTTCGTGCGACTGCGGACCAACGCAGACCTATCTCCGTGGCGAAGGGTGCGTCGAAGACCCGGACTGCCCGGTGACGATCTGCGAGCGCACCTCGGGGGAATGGGGAGAGTGGTCGTGCGTCTACGATTGCGGAGCGTCGTACGGCATGTGCAACGGCCACGCGATCCCGGGTTGTTTCTGCGGCATGGAGCGCTTCTACGACCCGGCGGCCGGATGCGTTCCAGTCGCCGAGTGCACGATCAGGTTCTGCGAGCTGACCGGGGGCGAGTGGGACGAGCGTGCGTGCAGCAGCTACGTCTGCGGCGAGTTGGCCGAGGACGGGATCTGCGGCCTCCCGGCACCGGGAGGCTGTGATTGCGGTCCGGGCATGGTGTTCGACGAGGCGGGTGGGCGGGGCTGCGTCGTTCCTGACGAGACGACGGTCCCGTCGTCGTGCTGGGCCTGGTCTTTGGCCGAGGTGTGCCGTGTCACGGGGGGCGAGCTGGTCGTAGACCCCTGTTGCGAGATCGACCGCTGCGGGGGCGTGGAATGCGTCGATTCCGACGACTGTGCTGTGGAGTGTGACGTCGATCCGGACCTCTGCCCGCCGATCGGCTGCACCTACCATTACGGCAGCGGCTTCGATCCGCGACTGGGCTGCGTCGATCCCCCCTCGGATTGAGGCGTGACCCCGGCGTGCCCGCATGCCCGTGATCCACGGGTCCACTACGTGTTTCTGCACCCCGGCGGGCGTCCCGGCGACCCGGATGAGATCTGTGCGGAGCCGTATCTGCACTGCCCGGCGGACATGACCCGGTTTTTCTCGGTGTGCGGCTGCGGCTGCCTGGAGACCTGACCGGGACGCGCGGGTCGAGCTCGCGCCCACGCTGCCGAGAGGACAGAGAGTTGCTCGCGTGCGACCCCGACAGGGGTGCGCCTACGCTCACATGTCGGTGTCCGAAACACAGCTTTGACTGCGCCGGCGAATTCGCGTCAGATCGAACAGTCAACCCGCGCGGAGACGCCCAGGCGACCCATTCTCCTCTTCGCCGTCCTCGCCTGCTTCGCGGCCGCGTGCACCGAGACCAGTGGCGCCGCTGGCGCCCGTTCCGGTCCGGCGCCCGCAGCTGACGTGGACGACGCGACCGCAGACGTCGGTGTCGATGTACTCGACACCGACAGCCGCGACACGACCCTCGACGCCGACGCCGACGTGTCCGGCGACCCGGACGTCGACACCGCAGGCGACGTACCGACGGACGCCGGCATCGATGTCGAGTCCGGCGGGCACGATGCGCCCACCGACGCAGAACCAGAAGACGGCGGCGACACTGCGCCGGATGCATCGGGCGGCCCGGGCACCGTCGTCTTGAACGAGATCAGCTGCGAAGGACCGGACTTCATCGAGCTCTACAACCCGGGAGGCGCGTCGCTCGCACTCGACGGTTTCATCCTCACCGACAACCCGGCCGAGGCCGACCGCGGCTATCGCTTCGGCGCGGTCGACATCGGTCGCGGAGGATTCGTGACCGTCTTCCGCGATGACACCCGCGTCGACGGCTTCGGGTTCGGCATCCGCTGTGGCGGCGACACCGTTCAACTGCTCGACCCAGACGGCGAATCCGTCGACGCCCTCGAGGTCCCCGAGGACCTCCCCTCTCCCGGCAGCACGTGCCGGGTCCCCGACGGCGGTGCGTGGGATGACTGCCGTCTGACGCCTGGCTCGGCCAACATCGCATACCGATCGCGGACGCCAGACGATTGGTACGGCCTCGAGGGCGTGCGGCGCCTCGACTTCGTCATCCCGCCGTCGTCGTGGTCAGCCCTCGAGGCCGATCCTCGCGGGTGGGTCGAGGCGACGCTCGAGGCCGCCGGAGAAGGGGTCGGCCCCATCACCGTCGCCATCCGCCTCAAGGGCGGGGTCGGATCGTTCCGCGGCCTCGATGCGAAGGCCGCGTTCAAAGTAGACATCAACCGGGTCGTCCGCGGCCAGCGCTTCTTCGGGTTGAAGGAACTCACGCTCAACAACACGCGTCCAGGACGCGTCGCTGGTGCACGAGTACGCGTCGTACGCCGTGTTCAGGGCCATGGGCGTTCCGGCGCCGCGGGTCACCTGGGTCGACCTCTACATCAACGGAGAGCGCTTCGGCCTCTACGCGTCGATCGAGGGTGTCGACGACGTCTTCCTCGACGCGTGGTTCGACGGCAGCGTGCACCTCTACGAAGGCGAGTACGGGCAGGACTTCTACCCCAGCCAGGTCGACGACTTCGACGTCGACGAGGGCGACGAGATCGATCGCTCGGACCTGCGCGTCTTGGCCGACCTGGTGGACGCGACCGATGACGACGAGCTCTACGAGGCGTCCCGAGACCTGGTCGACTGGTCCGAGGTCGTCGCGCTGATGGCCTCGGAGATCTGGCTCGGTCACTGGGACGGCTACACGAAGTCGCGGAACAACTTCTACTTCCACTTCGACGCCGAGGGCCTGCTCACGGTCATCCCCTGGGGAACCGACCAGGCGTTCGAACGGCGCCTGGACGCCCATGTCGGTAGAAGCCACCTCTTCCGCGGCTGTCGGGCCAACCCCGAGTGCGACACGCTCTACATGGAAGCGCTCGCCGCGATCGGCCCGGTCGTCGTCGACATGGACCTCGTCGACACGCTCGGCGAGCTGGAGGCATTGCTCTGGGACGTCGCGGAGTCAGATCCCCGCCGGGAATACCGGGCGCGGGACCACACCGCCGTGTTCGATGATCTGGTGGCATTCCTCACAGAGCGACACGCCGAGATCGTCACGCAGACCGGGTGCTGGTTGGGGCCGGATCCGGACCCGGACGGCGATGGCGCCCGGTGTGCGGAAGACTGCGCGCCCGACGATCCACTGATCCACCCCGAGGCCGTCGAGATCTGTAGCGACGGCATCGACCAGGACTGCACGGGACTCGTCGACGACGCACCCGAGTGCCCCGATTGCATCGAAACCGAGCTCGACAGTGGCATCTATTGGATCTGCCCCAATCCGAAGACCTACGAAGAGGCCGCCGTACACTGCGCAGACCACGGCGCGGGCCTCGTCCGCATCGACAACGCCGCCGAGAACCTCGCGTTGTGGGGCGCCGCCACCGCCGTCCACGAACAGGACTGGTGGATCGGCCTGACCGACATCGACTCCGAAGGGACGTTCACCTGGACCGACGGCTCCGAACCCACCTACACCGCCTGGCACGACGGCGAACCCAACGACGACGAAGGCGACGAAGATTGCAGCGCCCTCTGGCGCGAACCCCTCTGGAACGACGTCAGCTGCCGCGCACGCCTCGGCGTACTTTGCGAGGAGTGACGCGCGCACCGGCGCGATTGTTGCCGCGTCGTTCTTGGACTACGCGCGGCGTCGAGTCTCCCGACTCGGCGCTCTCATCGCAAGCTGGAGTCCGGACGCGAGTGAGGATTGCCATTGACGTCCCTCGCCGTCCGACCTAGGCCGTAGTTGTAGGGCATTCGATGCCCCCCAAGGACTCTGGAGTTGCAGCGGACCCGAGGTTGCCCCGCTGCCTCGCCGCGAGTCAACGAAGGATTGTGTGATGCTTGCAGACTGCAGGCGAGCTTCGGTGTTCCCGCTCCCGCGGAGTGTCCAACTCCGAACGGCGATGCGTGGATCTGACCGGCTGACCGAGATCGTCCCCGCAGACGACGAGGGCGACATCGGGGTCATCGACGTCGGTGCGATCGCCGGGGGAAGGTCCGGAAGCGAGCTCGCCGTCGCGCTTTCCTCCAGCCGAGCGGCGCCGGTTCGAGCGCCGGAGTTCGAGGTTCCTGACCGGGAGGGTCTACGATGACGAAAGCGCAGAAGAAGAAGGACAGACCGATACCGTTCCTCACGCGGGAGTACTGCAAGGGGTGCGCTCGGTGCATCGAGGCCTGCCCGAAGGACTGCATCTATTTCGAGGATCAGGTGAACGCCCTCAGCGGGCTGACCCCGATCGCGATCGACGAGGAGAAATGCAACGGCTGCGCGCTGTGCATCCTCGCCTGTCCGGAGCCCTACGGGCTGCATGCGGGCGACGTTCGCTACGATTGGGAGCTGACCGATCCGGCCAAACAGTTCGGGGAGAAGACGACGACCGCGCCGGTGCCGGTGGACATCCCGGCCGAGCGGATCCCGTTGCCCGCGGTCGAGCCCCTGATGACCAAGGGCACGTACGGGGCGGCGATCGGTGCGCTGTTGGCTGGCTGCCGGCACTTTTTCGGCTACCCGATCACGCCGTCTACCGAGGGCGCGGAGCTGATGGCCGAGGTGCTGCCGAACCTCGATGGGGTATTCATCCAGGCGGTCAGCGAGGTCGCGACGATCAACCACATGTTTGGTTGTGGCGTGGCCGGTCTTCCGTCGATGACCTTCACGTCGTCGCCCGGGCTGAGCCTCATGCTGGAGGGTATCTCCTACATGATCGGCGGCGAGGTGCCCGGGGTCATCGTGAACATCATGCGCGCGGGGCCGGGTCTCGGGAACATCGGGCCGGCGCAGGCGGACATCAAGTTGGCGTGCCGCGGGCTCGGTCACGGCAATTCGCATGCTCCGATCCTGGCGCCCGCCGATCCGCAGGAGATGCTCGATCTGACGATGTTGGCGTTCGAGCTGGCCTTCAAGTACCAGCACCCGGTCCTCGTGCTCGCCGACGGTTACCTGGGCCAGGTCACGGGCAAGGTGACCCTGCCCGACTACATGGTGAAGCCCGGGTTGCCGGCCTGGGCGGTGCACGGTGACGAGATGCACCGGCGTAACTTCGTCAGCTCCATCCGGCTCGACGAGGCCGACCAGGAGCAGTTCAACGAGAAGGTGATCGCGAAGTACGATCGGATGCACGCCGAAGAGCAGCGTGCCGACCTGTTCCGCTGCGACGACGCGGACATCCTCTTCGTCGCATCGAACACTCCGTCGCGGACGGTCAAGGGCGCGATCCAGACCTTGCGACGCCAGGGGATCAAGGCGGGTCTCTTCCGCCCGATCACCCTGTGGCCCTTCCCAATCGACGCCTACCAAGAGGCGGTCAAAGGGGTGGATCGCGTGATCGTCGTCGAGGCGAGCTACGGCCAATTGGAAGACGAGCTCCGACTGGCGCTGAGCCACGCGGGCGTCACGGAACATCCACAGATCGAGCACGTCCGTCGTTACGGAGGCAAGCTGCCGGAGACGTCCGAGATCATGAACATCGTCGGTGTCGGCGAGGAGGTGCACGCATGAGCACCGCATTCTACGAGCGATTCGAACGACACGCGCACGCCGAGGGCCTCAAGGCCCACGCCACGCACTATTGCGCCGGCTGCGGCCACGGGCTCGCCCACAAGTTCCTCGCCGAGACGATCGACGAGCTCGACGTGCAGGATCGGGTCGTCATGATCTCGCCGGTCGGCTGCAGCGTCTTCCTCTACTACTACTTCGATACGGGCAACACGCAGGCCGCCCACGGGCGGGCACCGGCCGTGGCGATCGGCCACAAGGTCGCCAACCCGGATTCGATCGTCGTCGCGTACCAGGGCGACGGCGACCTGGCGTCGATCGGTCTCGCCGAGATCGTCCACGCCGCGCAGTTGGGGATCCCGATCAGCGTGATCTTCATCAACAACGCCACCTACGCGATGACCGGCGGGCAGATGGCCCCGACGACGCTCATGGGGCAGACGACCACGACCTCACCGCACGGCCGCAGCCACCTGGAAGGCCAGCCGATGAAGGTCGCCGAGATGATCGCGTCGCTCGACGGGCCGGTCTATGTCGAGCGCGTCGCCCTCTACGACAGCAAACAGCGCAACCGCGCCAAGAAGGCGGTCAAGAAGGCGCTCACGTTGCAGGTCGAGGGGCGCGGCTTCTCGATGGTCGAGATCCTCGCCGAGTGCCCGGTACAGCTGGGCCTCGACCCGGTCGAGTCTGAGAAGTGGGTCAAGGCGAACATGGTTCCGGTCTACCCGCTGGGCGTGAAGAAGGATCGGACCGAGGAGGAGCCGTGGGGCTTCGTCACGCGCCCGAGCTTCGACCCCCAGGCCGTGCTGGACCAGATCGGTGGCGAAACCGAGAAGGCGCCGAGATTCGCGACCGAATTCCCTGCGCACATCGCCGAGGAGGATGTCGCGATCAAGCTGGCCGGTGCGGGCGGCGACGGCGCCCAGACCGCGGCGCTCCTGCTGACCCGGGCGGCGCTGAACGAGGGCTTCGACTCCACCCATATTCCGAGCTACGGACCGGAGTCGCGGGGCGGCACGTCGTACGCCGACGTTCATATCGCCGAAGACGAAGTGCTCTCGCCGGCGGCTCCGGCGCCAGATATCCTCGTCGCGTTCAACGCGCCGAGCCTCGCGAAGTTCGGGCCGTCGGTGCGCGCGGGCGGGACCATCATCTACGACAGCACCGTGATCGACGAGGAGCCGAAGCTGGCCGATGGCGTGCGCGCGTTCGGCGTGCCGGTCACCCAGCTCGCGCTCGATCTCGGCCAGAAGCGAGTGAAGAACATCGTGGCACTCGGTGCGATGATGACCGTGACGCGCATCTTCCCCGAGGAGTCACTCCTGACCGCGATCCGCCAACACCTCCACGCGAAGTGCGCGCTGATACCGCTCAACGAGAAGGCCCTCGCTTGCGGCGTTCAGGCGGTCAAGCAGCTGCACCTGTAGCGGGTCGACCATCGGGCCGGGGCTTCGCGCCCCGGTCGCCGGCCTCCACGGTCAGCCGTGCCAGCTCCGCAGGATGTCCGCCTCGCGATCGCGCTCGGGCCGGAGCAGAGCGGCGCGACCGTCGCGGCCCTGCAGATGCACCTCGAGCGGCTCCTCCAGGCGATAGTGGGTGACCCAGTTCCCTGCTTCGACGACCGGCTGGGAGGTCAACCAGTCGACATCGAGGAGGTCCGTACCGAACTCCCGGATCGTCAGGTAGCCGATGCCGAGCGAGGTGATGTTGTGGAAGAAGTGGGTGCCCTGCGAGGGGGCGACGCTTCGGGTGCCGAAGGGCGTCTCGATGATCACGCGCGCCCCGGCGATGTCTGCCCATTGCACGGGGATGCCGAGACCCGGATCGCTGGTACCCCACCGACCGGGCCCAATGAGTACGTAGGGGATCTTGTCGCCTCTCAGCCGGGCGTTGATGGCGCTGACCTCGAGGGCCACCCCCGGCGTGGTCTTCGCGTGGAGGTCCTTCGCACCGATGTGGACCACATCGCGCACGCCCTGGACGAGCCCATCGCCGAGGGCCTGATCGGAGCGACAGAAGATGCGCTCGGCAGCGACCTCGTCGAGGTCGACGGCGCTCTCGCCGTGATACTGCGAGGCCATGTGACGGGCCTGAAGCAAGATGAGCTGCGGCGGTCGCCGGTTCTTGACGTGCCCGATGCGTCCCCAGTCGCCGGTGTCGACGGCGAACTCGATCTCGACCTCGCCGGCCATCGCGCGTCGCAACATGCGGAGCGTGTCGGCGAGCGCAGGAGCGAGGGGGAAGGCCTCCCACTTGAGGACGTTGTTGAACGTGACGACGCGCGGCCCGGGGCGGTTGATGTCATCGCGGATCACGTCATCGTGCGGGTCGTAGACGCTGGCCGAGGCCTTGAGCATTCCGTCGGCCTCGGCGGTGGCGAGGTCGACCCAGACGAGGTTCGACTCGCAGCCCGCGTGGAAGTCGAGCGGCGCCGACAGGTCGAGGACGCGCACGCGGCTCTGCGAGTTGGCGACGAAGTCGCGCACGGTGAGATAGGGCGGCGTGCTCGCCGGCTGCGCGGGTGAGAAGCGGAAGACGCGTCCGCCACCGACGACCTCGTGGCCGAATCCGGCAGCGATCATCGCCACCCCGTCCTCAGCGGCCTGCCCCTTCAGCGGGTAGTAATTGCGCGACTGCGCCACGCCGGCCATGTGCGGGTAGAACCGGTCTCCGCAGCGCCGACCGACGGCCTGCTGGAGCACGATTCCCATGCGCTCCTCCTCGACCGTCTGCGGCAGGCCGCGGAAATACGCACGGGACCCCTCGAAGTACGTCGATGCCCAGACCGCCTTGATCGCCCTGCACAGCTGCTCGAGGCGCACGGTCGGCGACGGGTCGATATTCGGGAGCATCCACGTGGCGTAGACGCCGGCGAAGGGCTGGAAGCGTGAATCCTCGAGCAGACTCGACGATCGCACCGCGATCGGGCCGTCGAACGCCTCGAGGTTCCTGCCCAGGTCGGCGATCAGCTCGTCCGGAAGGGGCTGCTGCACGAACCAGCGCAGGATCTCCTCGTCGCTGCCGTGCTCGAGGAGTGGCGGTGGTGGCTCGGAGCGGACGAGGAACTTCTCGAACTCACCGGTGCCGATGATCGCGGTCCGGGGGACGCAGATCTCGAGCCCGGCGAACCGCTCGCCGAGCTCGTGGTGTTCGATCAGGGCATGCAGGAAGGCGACGCCGCGACCCTTTCCGCCGAGCGATCCGCCGCCCAGGCGGACGAACTCACTGCCCTCGGTGTAGGCCGAGAAGTCGGCGATGCGGCCGCGTTGGTCGGCTTTGCGCGCCTCGTGGAGCAACCGGATGAGGTAGGCGCGCAACTCTCCGACGCCGTCGAACTCCTCGACCTTGCGCGGTTGCAGGCGCTTGGCGAGTCGGAACATTCCGCGCGCGTTCAGCCAGGTCGAAAAGTGGTTGGCTTCGGCGTGGTATCGGACGGACTCCTCGGGAACCTCGTCGAGCAAACGCTCCAGCTCCTTCAGGTCGACGGCGCGGGCCAGCACGGTGCCGTTGGGCAGCTTGAACTCGAACTCGCCGAAACCGAGCTCGAGCCGCAGAAACGCCCGCAGCGTCGCCATCAACTTGGCCGACGTCTTGTGGGCCCACCGGACCTCGAGCTCGTCGGCGCGGGGTTCGTGTCCGGCGTCGGCGGATTGCAGCAAGACGGGCAACCCCGGGTTGCTGCGCCTCAGGCGGTCGACGAGATCGAACCCGGCGCTCTGGATGACGCCGCCGCGGGGAAAATCGACGTCGGTGATCAGCGCCATCAGCTGATCGTGGTGGATCGCCGCGAGCGCGGTCGCCTCTTCCCACGAGGTCGCGAGCAGGATCTTGGGCCGCGAACGCATCCGCATGAAGCGGTGGAGCTCGTTCAGCCCCTCGGCGCTCATCGACTGGCTCTGCTGGAGAAGCTCGGCGTAGAGCAACGCGAGGAACGACGAATAGCGCTGGACCGAATCCTCGACGACGAGGATGACCTGGACACCGGCCGCGTCGGAGTCGTGCTCGGCGTTGGCCGCGTCCTCGATGATCTTGATGATCGCGACGAGGATCTGCGCGTCGCCGGTCCACAGGAAGACGCGATCGATGGCGTTGTGATCGATGCCGCCCGGGCAGTGCTGGATGTCGGCCTCGCCGAAGGTGAGCAGGACGATCGGCAGTCCGGGGTGGCGGGCCTTGAGAGCGCGGGCGAAGTCGCTGACGTTGCTGTCGCGCAACCCGACGCCGAGCAGCACCATGTCGAAGCGCCGCCAGGCGAGGGCGCGTAGCGCCTTCTTGGCGGTCTCGACCTGGGTGATGCGCGGCGGCGCGCTCAGGCTGAGGGCGGCGAACCCGGACGACAGCCGCTCGGAGAGCTGACCGTCCTCGGAGAGAATGAAGGCGTCGTAGGCGGACGAGACCAGGAGGACCTCGTGCACCCGATGGGGCATGAGGTCGTAGAGGCCATGCTCTCGGGGGACCTGGAAGGCCTGGGTGTCCCTATTGACCATGGATTCTCCGCGATGTCGGTCTCGTTGGGCCCGGGCCGCCTCGGCTGACGGCGACCCGAGTCCGAGAGTACCCTACACCACGCCCTGATCCATCATCGCGTTGGCGACTTTGAGGAACCCGGCGATGTTCGCGCCGGTCACGTAGTCGATGTGATCGCCATCCTTGCCGTGCTCGGCGCACTGCTCGTGGATGTCGAGCATGATGCGGTGGAGGCGCGTGTCGACCTCTTCGCGAGACCAGTTGAGGTGCATCGCGTTCTGGGTCATCTCGAGCCCGCTCGTCGCGACGCCGCCGGCGTTGGCCGCCTTGCCGGGGCCGTAGAGGATGCGCGCCTCGCGGAACACGTCGACGCCCTCGGCGACCGTGGGCATGTTGGCGCCTTCGGAGACGCAGACGCAGCCGTTGCGTACGAGCAGGGCCGCCTCGCTGGCGTTGATCTCGTTCTGGGTCGCCGACGGGAAGGCGACGTCGCACGGGATCTCCCAGGGGCGCGTGCCTTCGGTGTAGGTGGCGCCGGGGAACTTGTCGGCGTACTCGCGGATGCGACCGCGGCGGACGTTCTTGAGGTCCATGACCCAGGCGAGCTTCTCGGCGTCGACGCCCTCGGGATCGTGGATGGTCCCGGAGGAGTCGGAGAGCGAGATGCACTTGCCGCCGAACTCGTTGACCTTCTCCACCGTGTACTGGGCGACGTTGCCGCTGCCGCTGACGAGGCAGGTTCGGCCCTCGAGGCTGCTGCCGCGGGTGCCGAGCATCGCTTGGGCGAAGTAGACCGCGCCGTAGCCGGTCGCCTCGGGACGGATCAGCGAGCCGCCCCACGCGAGCCCCTTGCCTGTCAGCACACCCGTGAACTCGTTGCGGAGCTTCTTGTACATGCCGAAGAGGTAGCCGATCTCCCGACCACCGACGCCGATATCACCGGCGGGGACGTCGGTCTCCGCGCCGATGTGCCGGGACAGCTCGGCCATGAACGACTGGCAGAAGCGCATGACCTCGTTGTCGCTCTTGCCCTTCGGATCGAAGTCGCTGCCGCCCTTGCCGCCGCCCATCGGCAACGTCGTGAGCGCGTTCTTGAACACCTGCTCGAAGGCCAGGAACTTCAGGATTCCGAGGTTCACGCTCGGGTGGAAGCGCAGGCCGCCCTTGTAGGGCCCGATGGCGCTGTTCATCTCCACCCGGAATCCCCGGTTCACCTGCACGTCGCCCCGGTCGTCGACCCAGGGCGCCCGGAACATGATCACCCGCTCGGGCTCGACCATGCGCTCCAGGACACGTGTGCTCCGATAGGCCGGAGTGGCATCGATCAGCGGCATCACCGATTCCACGACCTCACGTACCGCCTGATGGAACTCGGGCTGGGCCGGGTTCTTGGCGACGACATCGTTCATGAATGCATCGATCGGGCTTGCCATGGGAAGACCTCGGAATTCGTGAAGAAGCAGGCGCTCGCGGTGTCGGACGCGGCATGCGACCCGTTGCAAGGCTCATTTTCTATTGCACATCGCGCTGCGAGGGGAAACCGTTGCGAGAAGGGGGGCGACGCATTCTTGGCGGTGGGGCTCTTGAGCCCCGCGTCTGCCGCCGATATCGTGGCCCCACACCCTGGACTGACGCCGCGTACGTCGCGGCGTGACCGCGCGCCCGTCGTGCGCGCGAGGCGCGGTGCTGTTATAGTCCGGCCATCGCGTTCTCGCCGTGCTGGAGTCCGTGCGATCCAGAGCCCAGACAGTGTTGATGGTCGCGGCGGTCTTCGCGGCCTGCGACGGACCGACCGCGACACTCTACGTCGAGGACGCCGCGAGCTTCCTCGCCGACGCCGACATCAGCGTCGCCGAGCCCGAAGACACCGCCGCACCCCGAGACCGCGGGCGCCTCGAGCGGGACACGGAGACCGATCCGGACCCGGAGGACACGCGCTCGCCGGACGTTCCGTCGCCGGACGCGGACGCGGACCCGGATCCGGACCCGGCGACCGACACCGGTCGTCCCGACGCTCCGATCGACCCCGAGGATGCCTCGGATCTGGACCCGGCGTGCATCGATTATCCGGCCACCTTGGAGTTCGGTGCTCGCATCGTCGGCCGGGACCACGAGGAGGTCCTTCTGGTGCGCAACTGCGGCGGGTTCGAGGCCCGGAACCTGGTCATCGAGTCGATGATCTTCGTCAACGACGACGTGATCACCTCGGCGCCGGAGTTCACCTTCATCGAACCGCCGGACTTCCCTTTCTCGATGGGACCGCGCCAGACCTGGGCGTTCAACATCGGCTACCTGCCGACGGCGGAGGGCGAGCACTCGGCGGTGATTCGGATGCAGACGAACGTCCCGGACGGCGCAACACTCGACGTCGCGGTGAGCGGTTCCGCGTTCTGAGTCGCCCGGCGAGCCCACGAAACTGAAAGGCCGCGCGGCGTCGTAATGCCGCGCGGCCTCCAGGCTCGGCTCCCAGGGTGCGCTCCAGAATGGAAAGGAAGCCGAAACCGCATCGGGCGAGTCGCCCGAAATCGAGTCAATCGAGGATCAGGGGTCGTACTCCTGGCACCAGCCGAAGTCGCAGAAGAGCCCGGGCTCGCAGTCGTCGTCGCGCTCGCAGTCGAACTCGGGGAAGAAGAAGCAGCCGCCGTAGACGCATTCCTGGTTCGTCGGGCACGCGTCGTCGGAGATGCAGCCGCCCGGGTTCCAGCAGAAGCGGTTCACGCAGGTGAGGCCGAAGAGGCAGTCGTCTTCCGACTCGCAGTAGGTGCCGGGGATGCACCGCGAGCCGGTGCAGATGAACATGTCGCCGCAGTCGCTGTGGGTCTCGCACTCGTAGGGCTGGCATGCGAAGGCGTCGCAACGGGTGCCCTCGGGGCAGTCGCGGTCGTTCAGGCAGTCGGGAGCGGCGACGCAGATGCCGACCTCGTCTGCGCAGATGTTGCCCTCGGGGCAGTCGACGTCGCCCTCGCACTCGACGATCGACACGCACCGGTTGAGCAGGCAGAGCCGGTCGTCGCCGGGGCAGTCGTCGTCGGACTCGCAGAAGTCGCGGGGCACGCACTCGGTCGTCGGCCGGTTGCAGAACTCGTCGGGCTCGCAGTCGGCGTCTTCGCGGCAATCGCCGATCGGGAAGCAGCGGTTCGCGACGCATTGCTCGCCGTCGGGGCAGTCGTCGTCCACGCGGCACGTGCCGACGAACTCGCAGAACCCGGGGGGCGTGCAGAGGTGCGCGGGCGGGCACTCGTCGATGTCGACACACTCGATCTCGAGCGCGCACGCTCCGTCGTCGCACACCGCGAGCTCGCCGGGGCAGTCGTCGTCGTCGTCGCACTCCGGCGCGTAGACGCAGCGACCCTCGTCGCAGTGATGCGCTGCGCCGCAGTCGCCGTCTTCGTCACACTCGCCCTCGACGCAGCGTCCGAAGTCGCAGACGTCGCCGCCCGGACAATCGCGGTCGGAGAAGCAGATGCCGAACCACTCGCACACGCCGCCCTCTGCGCAGACGAAGCCGGGGGCGCAGTCGACATCGGATCTGCACTCCGGGATCGGCATGCACCGGCCGAGGTTGCACTCCTCGCCGTCGGGGCAGTCGATGTCGCGCTCGCAGGTACCGAAGGGCAGGGGGAAGCAGGCTCCGGCGACGCATTGCTCCCGCCGCGGACAGTCGCTCGACGACTCGCAGCCGTCGGGGACGATACAACGCCCGTCGATGCACTCACCGCCATCGAGGAACGCACACTGCTCGTCGAAGACGCAGATCCACGGCGGCCAGCAGGCCCCTTCGTAGCAGCGCCACAGCAACGGGCATCGGTCGTCGTCGGTACAGACCAGCGGCACGCAGTTGCCCCACTCGCAGCGGTGGTCGTCGGGGCACTCCTCGTCGATCGCGCACTCCGGCAAGGGGTTGCACGCCCCGCGCTGGCAATAGGTGCCGGCCTCGCAGTCTTCGTCGCCCGTGCACGGCTCCCAGCTCATGCAGGCGCCGTCGACACAGATTCCGTAGGGAGCGCAGTCGACGCTGTCCTCGCACTCGCGCTCGGGAATGCACTCCCGCGTCGAGAAGCGGCAGATCTCTCCGTCGTCGCAGTCGTCGTCGTGGTCGCAGCCGGTGAGCTCCTCGCAGGTTCCGGCGGCGCATTGCTCGTCGTCGTCACAATCGTCGTCGGTGAAGCAATCCGGCGCGACGCACTCGCCGCCCACGCACGCCCATGCGGCCGGGCAGTCGGAGCTGAACGTGCACTCGTCGGCTACCTCGACGCATCGCTGTCGCTCGCAGGCCTCTCCCGGTGCGCAGTCGGTGTCGTCGGTGCACTCGGGCACGAAGGCGCAGGCGCCGTCGACGCACGTCCGACCCGCCGGGCAGTCTTCGTCGCCGGTGCACCCGCCACGCGGGACGCAGGCGCCGTCTTCGCAGATCTCGCCGACCGGGCATTGGAGGTCGGTGAAGCACTCGAACGGGGCCTCGACGCAGGAGCCGTCGACGCACATCATCCCCGCTCCGCACTCCAACGGCGACCGACACTCGGGCGCGGGGTTGCAGAACCCGAGATTGCATTCCTCGCCGTCGGCGCAATCGACGTCGCGCTCGCACTCGGGTGGGGGCAGCGGGACGCACAGCCCGGAGATGCATGTCTCCTCGGGCGCGCAGTCGAGGTCGCCCGTGCACCCGTCGACCTCCTGGCAGATGCGCTGTACGCAGCTCAGGCCGAAGGGACAGGTCGACGAGTCTTCGCACGGGATCGGCGGCCAGCATTGTCCGCCGCGGCACGCCCAACCCGCCGCGCACTCGTCGTCGGTCGCACAGGTGATCGGCTGACAGGAGCCGAAATCGCAGCGCTCGTGGTCGGCACAATCCTCGTCCTCGAAGCAATCCGGGATGACGTTGCAGGTGCCGCCCGGGCCGCAGAAGGTCCCCGGCGGGCAATCGCGGTCGCTCCCGCAGCTCTCGAAGAACTCGCAGACGCCGCCGAAGCACGCGCCGCCGGGGCAGTCGGCGTCGTCTTCGCATTCGAGTTCGTCGACGCAGCTCCGGGTCATGAATGCGCAGTGCTGCCCCGCGGGGCAGTCGGCGTCGTCTTCGCATTCAGGCTCCGGCACGCACCGATCTTCGAAGCATTGGAAGCCGGATGGACACTCGGGATCGGCGCCGCAACCCTCGCTGATGCAAGCTCCGGCGACGCACACGAGTCCGTCGTCGCAGTCCGTGTCGTCGACGCACGAAGGCAGCGTCATGCACGCGCCGTCGGAGCAGATGGAGAACATCGGACAGTCGGCGTTGGTCGTGCAGCCGGACCCACCGTCAGCGCCAGTGTCGTCGGTCGCGTCCGTTGCGTCGGGCACGTCGGTCGTGTCCGGGTCCACGCCGACGATCGCGACGCAGCTTCCGTCTTCACACGCGAACCCGTCGCCGCAATCATCGGCGGTAGAGCAATCGGCTCCGACCGCGGTTTCGTTGGTGCCGCAAGCGGCAGCGAACGCGGACAGTAGAATCGTGAGCGTCCAGCGAGCTTTCACGGAGTGCCTCCGGGTTGCCCCGCGTCAGGGTGCCGTTCGGTTCCTAACGACGAGGACTGGGGGGGGGAGTCTGCAACGATCGGGCCAACGCGCCCCGCTCGGGGCTCGCTGGCATTTTGTCGAATTGTGATAGGGGGTTCTGGCCGGCAGGGTCTCGCCGTGAGCCGCCGATGAGACGCCGTCAATCGACTGACGGCGGCCGATCGGACGACCGGACGAGCCAACGGGAGTAGCGGTCGGCGAACGCTGCTTGGGCGGTATCGAAGTCTTCCTCGAACGGGCCGAGAGCGTCGCAGCACCGCACCCCCGAGGCCCCAAACTCATTCTGCACCCAGCGGCGGAAGAAGTAGGGCTCCACGACGTCGAGGCCGGCTTGTCGACGGACGGCCGGCGCGCGAGAACCCTCATGTTCGGCCCCCTCGACCGCGGTGATCGCTTCGGCCAGCTCGTCGAGTCCCTCGCCGGTGGTCGCGCTGGTCCGGAAGATCGGCGCGCGCCCATGGACCCCGTCGACGGGTCGCGCAAAGCGCAGGCTCGCGCGCAGCGCGTGGTAGCTCCGCCGCGCAGCCTCCACCTGGTCGCACTTGTTGAGCACGAAGGCGTCCGGGATCTCCATGATCCCCGCCTTCATGAACTGGATCTGGTCGCCGGCCAACGGTTGCAGCACCAGGAACACGCGCTCGGCGACGTGGCGGACCTCGACCTCGCTCTGCCCGATGCCCACGGTCTCGATCAGCACGTGATCGAAGAGCGGCTCCAGCACGCGACACACCTGGAACGTGTGCCGCCCGAGCCCGCCGAGCTCCCGGTCCGACGATTGGCTGCGGAAGAAGAGGCGCGATTCGTCGGCCGGGAATCGGACCCGCGTCCGGTCTCCCAGCAGGGCCCCGCCGGAGACGACACTGGTGGGATCGACCGCGAGCACCGCCACCTTGAGGGAGTCGTCCGCAGCGATCATGCGGGTCGCCAACTCGCCGACGAGGGTCGACTTCCCGGCCCCCGGTGTCCCGGTGATGCCAGTGAATCGGGCGCGCTTTCGCTCCGGCGCTGTCCGCAGCACCGACAGTGCCTCCCGCCGCCGTTCCCCAGCGTCGGGTCGGCTGTCCTCGAAGGTCGAGATCAGCCTCGCGGTCGCGAAGAGCTCGCCGGTCAAAGCCCGGCGCGCCAGCTCAGCGGGGGTGTTGGCCATGAGCCTACGATCGTGGACCAGCGCGTCGGCTGCAAGTCTGGGGGCCCCGACCCGTGCCCCACGTCAGCGTTGGAGACGCAGCCGTCCCCCGCTTGCGGGGGACAGCGTAGCGAAGCGAAGCAAGGGGGGTAGCCTCAGTCTACCGCTGACGTGGGGCGAGGGTGGCCGTTGACGTTGGGGCGGGTGCGCCGCCGTTGACTGCCCGTGGTTCGCAGACTGCGGCTCCCCCCTCCGCCCGACTGCGTCGGGCTCCTCCCCACGAGTGGGGAGGGGCTGAATGCCCCACGTCAGCGTTGGAGACGCAGCCGTCCCCCGCTCGCGGGGGACAGCGGAGCGAAGCGGAGCAGGGGGGGAGCCTCAGTCTACCGCTGCCGTGGGCGGGCGCCGCCTTCGATGACGTCCATGATCCGGTCCATCACGTCTGCCAGTGCGTAGTCGGCAGGCGTAAAGATCGCGCGGACGCCGAGCGCTTCGAGCGCTTCGAAGTCGTCCTTGGGCACGATGCCGCCGAAGATCACCGGGATCTCGTCCCGGGCGCCCGCCGCGTCGAGCTGGGCCATCAGCTGATCGGCGAGCTCCAGGTGCGACCCGCTCAATATCGAGACGCCGATCACGTCGGCGTCCTCGTCGATCGCGCTCCGCACGATCTCCGCGGTGGTCAGGCGGATGCCGGAGTAGACGACATCGAACCCCGCGTGGCGTGCGGCAACCGCGATCACCTCGGCACCGTTGGAGTGTCCATCGAGGCCCGGCTTGCCGACGACCATTCGTGGGCGGTGTCCGCGGGTCTCGGTGTACGCTTCGATGCGACGACGAAGCCCCCCGACGCGATCTTCGTCGAGGGCCAGGCTCTGGCCGTCGATGCCCGTCGGTGGTCGAAACTCGCCGAACACTTCACGCAGCGCGTCGGCCCACTCGCCGGTGGTCACGCGGGCCAGCGCACAGGCGATCGAGGGCTCCATCATGTTTTCGCCCGCACGTGCGGCCGCGCGCAGGCTGTCGAGCGCGGCGGTCGCAGCGGTCTCGTCCCGGCGCTCCCGCGTGGTTGCCAAGGCGTCGAGCGTGGCCGCGGCCTCGGCGGCATCGACCTTGAAGACACCGCCGTCGTCACCGCCGACGAGCGGAGACGGAAGCCCTTCGGTCCAGCGGTTCAGCCCGACCACCGTGAGCTCCCCGCGATTGATCGCGCTCACGCGTTTCGACATCGAGCGGACCAGCGCGCTCTTCATGTAGCCGCTCTCGACGGCCGGCTGGACGCCGCCCATCTGAACGATGCGCTCGATCTCCTCGCGCGCGCCCGCCTTCAGCTCCTCGGTCTTCGAGGTGACGACCGGGCTGCCGTCGAAGAGGTCGGGGTACTCCAGCAGGTCGGTCTCGTACGCCAGGATCTGTTGCAACCGCAGCGACCACTGCTGATCCCACGGACGCGGCAGGGACAACGCCTCGTTCCATGCCGGGAGTTGGAGGGCGCGGCAGCGGGCGCGGCGGCTGAGCGTCACGCCGAGCGACTCGATGAGGATGCGCCAGGCGTTGTTCTCCGGCTGCGCCTCGGTCAGGCCGAGGGAGTTGACCTGCACCCCGTAGCGGAAGCGCCGGTAGCGCGGGTTCTCGACGCCGTAGCGGTCGGCCGTGATCTCGTCCCAGAGCTCGGCGAACGCCCGCATCTTGCACATCTCCTCGACGAAGCGGATGCCGGCGTTGACGAAGAAGCTGATGCGGCCGACGACCCGCTCGAAGTCGGCGTCCCGGACGCGGCCGCGCGCGCGCAACGTGTCGAGGGTCCCGATCGCCGTCGACAGGGCGAAGGCGAGCTCCTGGACCGGCGTCGCTCCGGCCTCCTGCAGGTGGTACGAGCAGATGTTGGCCGCGTTCCAGTTCGGGACTGCGTCGAGGCAATACTCGTACATCTCCGAGATCATGCGGAGCGACTCCTCCGGCGGAAAGATGTACGTGCCGCGGGCGAGGTACTCCTTGACCAGGTCGTTCTGGGTCGTGCCTCGCAGCTTGCCCGGGTCTTCACCGCGCTCTCTCGCCAGGGCGATGTAGAGCGCGAGCAGCCACATCGACGTCGAGTTGATCGTCATCGACGTGTTCATCTCCTCGAGAGGGATGCCCTCGAAGAGAATGTGGAAGTCGTCCAGGCTGTTGATCGGCACGCCGACCTTGCCGATCTCCGGCCGCGCCAGTTCGTGGTCCGACGAGTAGCCGCACTGCGTGGGCAGATCGAAGGCGATCGACAGCCCCTTCTGCCCCTTGGCGAGGTTGTCGCGGTACAGCGCGTTGGAGGCCCGAGCGCTCGTATGCCCCGCGTACGTCCGAATGATCCAAGGCCGGTCACGACCAGGCTCACCCGATTCGCCACCCAGCTCGTGCGCTTTGATTTCAGTCACGGTGCAACCTCAGCAGTGTGGCGGGAGCACGGTCAGCGCGCCCCGAAATGGCAACTGCGCCCGCGCGAGGGCAGGGCGGAGTCGCCGTCGCAGAGGTCGGCGTCGATGGTCCGCGCAGCCTCCCGACCTTCGGCGATGGCCCACACGACGAGGCTCGCGCCGCGGTGGGCGTCGCCGGCGACGTAGACGTGTGGAACGTTGGTGCGGAAGCGGGAGCCGGCGGCGACGTTGCCACGCGGGTCGAGCTCGACGCCGAGTTGTGAGGTCAAGGTGTCCGCCACCGGTCCGGTGAAGCCCATCGCCAAGATGAGCAGGTCGCACGCGAGGGTGATCTCGTCGCCGACCGGTGTCAGTTTCGGGCGCCCTGTCTCGCCGGGCTCGAGTCTCACCTCGGTGCCGTGCAGATGCGTGAGCCGGCCGTCGTCGGCCGAGAGCCGCGTTGTCATCATCGCGAACGACCGCTCGCCGCCCTCCTCGTGGCTCGTCGACGTACGATGGGTCAGCGGCCATTGCGGCCAGGGGTTGTCGGCGGTGCGCTGGTCCGGTGGTCGCGGCATCAGCTCGATCTGCCGGACCGCGTCGGCGCCCTGGCGCAGGGCGGTGCCGAGACAGTCCGAGCCGGTGTCTCCGCCGCCGAGGATGACCACCCGCTTGCCGGCCGCGTCGATGCGCTCAGCCGCCGGGATGGTGTCGCCGGCCACGACCCGATTCTGCTGCTCCAGGTAGTCCATCGCGAAGTGCACACCGGCGAGGCCGCGGCCGGGCACGTCGAGGTCGCGCGGACGCATCGCGCCGATCGCCACGAGCAGCGCGTCGTATTCCTGGTGCAGCTCGGTCCACGGCAGGTCCGTGCCGACCTCGGCACCGGTCCGGAACGCCACGCCCTCGGCCTCCATCAGGGCGACGCGACGCTCGACGACCCATTTTTCGAGTTTGAAGTCGGGGATGCCGTAGCGGAGCAGTCCGCCGGGTCGATCCGCGCGCTCGAAGACGCTGACGTGGTGTCCCGCTCGGTTGAGCTGTTCGGCCGCGGCCAGACCGGCGGGGCCGGAGCCGACGACGGCGATGCGGTTGCCGGTTCGCGGGCGCGTGGCGCGCGGTCGGGCCCAGCCTTCGCAGAACGCGCGCTCGGCGATCTGTTTCTCGATCTCCTCGATCGTGACCGCGCCTGCGTTGATGTTCAGGACGCAGGCCGCTTCGCACGGCGCGGGGCAGACCCGGCCGGTGAACTCGGGAAAGTTGTTGGTCGCGCTCAGGCGCAGCCAGGCCGCTTCCCACCGGTCGCCGTAGACGCGGTCGTTGAAGTCCGGAATCACGTTGCCCAGCGGGCAGCCCTGGGTGCAGAAGGGGATGCCGCAGTCCATGCAGCGGGCGGCCTGTGTCCGTAGGGCCTCGAGGTCGTGGGGCTCGTGGATCTCGCGCCAATCGCCCAGTCGTTCGGCGACGGGTCGGCAGGCGGGGAGCTGCCGGTCGGCCTCTCGGAAACCGGTCGGCTTACCCATCGCGCGTCCCCCGGGAGACGGCGACGTGTTCGTAGGCCGCGCTGCCGCCGTAGACCCGCTGTCGGGTCGCGGCGCGCCGCTTCTGGAGCACGCGTCTGTACTCGATCGGTATGACCTTCACGAAGCGTGAGACCATCACCTCCCAGTTGTCGAGAATGCGCTGGCCGAGCTCGCTGCCCGTGTACTTCACGTGGTCTTCTACCATGGCGCGGACGAGCCAGATGTCGGAGCGACCGACCAGCGAGTCGAGATAGACCATTTCGGTGTTGCACTTGAGGCGAAAGTCGGCGTCGCGGTCGAAGACGAACGCGACCCCACCGCTCATGCCGGCCGCGAAGTTGCGACCGGTCTCACCGAGCACGACGACGACCCCGCCGGTCATGTATTCGCAGCCGTGGTCGCCGACGCCCTCGACAACCGCGCGGGCGCCGCTGTTGCGCACCGCGAACCGCTCCCCGGCGACCCCGGCGACGTAGATGTCGCCGCCCGTCGCGCCGTAGAGCGTCGTGTTGCCGGTGATGATGTTCTCGTCCGCCGCGAAGCGCGCCCCCTGCGGCGGGTAGACGATGATGCGACCGCCCGAGAGCCCCTTGCCCATGTAGTCGTTGGTGTCGCCCTCGAGGATGAAGGTCACACCGCGGGTCAGGAATGCGCCGAAGCTCTGCCCGGCTGTTCCCTCGAGCCGAGCGATGATCGTGTCGTCGACCAACCCCTGGCCGCCGTGCTGCCGCACGATCTCGCCGGAGAGCATCGCCCCCACGGCCCGGTCGGTGTTCGCGATCGTGTAACGGAGCGAGACCTGCTTGCCGTCGTCGAGCGCGCGTTGCGTGGCGGCGAGGATCTGCCGGTCGAGGTGTGCATCGAGCCCGTGGTCCTGGCTCGTCACGTTGTGACGCGCGGTTGAGTCGGGGGCCAGCGGGGGTGCCAGCAATGCGCTCAGGTCGAGCCGCGCCGCTTTCCAATGATCGACGCTCCGCCGGGCGCGGAGCACATCGACGCGCCCGACCATCTCGTCGAGGGTGCGGAACCCGAGGCGCCCCATCCACTCCCGCACTCCTTCGGCGATGAAACGGAAGAACCGGACGATGTGCTCGGCGTCGCCGGTGAAGTGTGCCCTCAGCTCGGGATCCTGTGTCGCGATTCCGACCGAGCACGTGTTCTGGTGGCACCGGCGCAACATCACGCAGCCGGAGACGATCAGGGGTGCCGTGGCGAAGCCGAACTCCTCGGCACCGAGCAGCGCGGCGACCACCACGTCTCGGGGCGTGCGCAGACCGCCGTCGACCTGGACACGGATGCGCCCGCGCAGATCGTTCTGCACCAGCACCTGCTGGGTCTCGGCCAGTCCGAGCTCCCACGGCAGCCCGGCGTGCTTGATCGACGAGACGGGCGACGCCCCGGTGCCACCGGAGGCGCCGGCGATGATCACCGCGTCGGCGCGCGCCTTGCTCACGCCGGCCGCCACGGTGCCGACGCCCACCTCGCTGACGAGCTTCACGCTGACCCGCGCCCGCTCGTTGACCGTCTTCAGGTCGTAGATCAGCTGGGCCAGGTCTTCGATCGAGTAGATGTCGTGGTGCGGGGGCGGGGAGATCAGCGTCACCCCCGGGGTCGAGCAGCGTACCGCGGCGATGCGCTCCGAGACCTTGTGCCCGGGTAGCTGTCCGCCCTCGCCGGGCTTGGCTCCCTGGGCCATCTTGATCTGCAGGTCGGACGCGTTGACGAGGTACTCGGTGTGGACGCCGAAGCGGCCCGACGCGACCTGCTTGATTTCGCTGCGCCGGTTGGTGCCGTCGTCGTCCGGTGTGAACCGTTCGCGCTCCTCACCGCCCTCGCCCGAGTTCGAGCGACCGCCGATGCGGTTCATGGCGATGGCGAGCGTCTCGTGCGCCTCGGCGCTGATCGAGCCGAAGGACATCGCCCCGGTGCAGAAGCGCGCGCAGATGGCGTCGGCGGTCTCGACCTCGTCGAGGGGGACGGGGGTGCGGCCCTCCTCGTCGAGCTCGAGGAGCCCGCGCAGTGTCATCAGGTGCCGGCTCTCGTCGTCGGTGAGGGCGGCGTATTCGTCGAAGAGCGCGCGGTCGTCGCTGCGGCAGGCGGCCTGCAGGCGGGCGACGGTGGCGGGGTTCCACTTGTGGAGCTCGCCGCGACGTCGCCACCGGTACTCGCCACCGGTGGGGAGCTCTTCGAGGTCGGTCTCCGGTTGGTGGCGGAAGCCGCGGGCATGCCGTGCCCGTGCCTCGACGTCGAGCTCCGGCAGGCCGATCCCGCGAATGCGCGACGGCGTGCCGGCGAAATGCCGCTCGATCAGAGCCCGATCGAGGCCGATCGCCTCGAAGATCTGGGCGCCGGTGTACGACGCGATCGTCGAGATGCCCATCTTGGACATGATCTTCAGGAGCCCTTTGTGGACCGCCTTGACGAAGTTCGCCTCGGCCTCGCCGGGGTCGACATCGATCACCCCGGAATCGGCGAGCGCGCGTGCGCTCTGCAGCGCGAGGTAGGGAATGACGGCTGCGGCGCCGAATCCGAGCAACAGCGCGAAGTGGTGCACCTCGCGAGCCTCGGCGGTCTCGACGACCAGGCCGGTCTGCAGACGAATGCCCTCGCGCACGAGGTGTTGATGCACGGCGCTGACGGCCAGGAGCGCCGGGATCGGGACCCGCTTCGTGTCGACGGCGCGGTCGCTGAGCACGAGCACGTTGTACCCGTCGTCGACCGCGTCTACGGCAGCCCGGCACAGGGCGTCGACCGCACGCTCGAGCGCACCGTCGCCGTCGTCGACATCGTAGACCATCGGCAGGGTCAGGGCCTCGAAGACGCCGAGGTCGACCGACTTGAGCGTCTCCAGCTCCTGCTCCCGCAGAATCGGGCCCTCGGTCTCCAGCCGGTGACACTGCTCGGGCGTCTCCTCGAAGGGGTTGCCGCCGCCGCCGACCCAGGTCTTCAGACTCATGACGAGCGCCTCGCGGATCGGGTCGATCGGCGGGTTCGTCACCTGGGCGAAGAGCTGCTTGAAGTAGTGGAAGAGACTCGGCGCGCGGTCGCTGAGCACCGCCAGCGGCGTGTCGTTGCCCATGGCGCCGGTCGGCTCGGAACCGGTCGCGGCCATCGGACCGACGAGCACCGCCAGGTCTTCGTCCGAGTATCCGAACGCCCGCTGGAGCCGCTGCAGATCCTCGGCGCGGATCGGGCGGGGGGGCTCGGCCCGGGGCAGGTCGTCGAGACGGAACTGGTTCTTGCGGAGCCAGCGCTGATAGGGCCAGCGGTGGGCGATCTCGCGCTTGACCTCCTCGTCGTGGATGATGCGGCCTTCGGTCGTGTCGACGAGGAAGATCCGCCCGGGTCTGAGCCGCCCCTTCTCGCGAACCCGATCCGGCGAGACGTCGATCACGCCGACCTCCGACGCCATGATCACGCGGTCGTCGTCGGTGACCACGTAGCGGGCCGGGCGCAGACCGTTACGGTCGAGCGTCGCGCCGACGAGGTGGCCGTCGGTGAAGGCGATCGCGGCCGGTCCGTCCCAGGGCTCCATCAGCGCCGAGACGTACTCGTAGAATGCACGCCGGTCGGGGTCCATCAGCGTGTGCCGCTCCCAAGCCTCCGGGATCATCATCATGATCGCGTGGGGGAGCGAGCGGCCGGCGAGGTGAAGCAACTCCAGCATGTTGTCGAACTGCGCCGAGTCCGACCCCCCGGGAACGATGATGGGGAAGACGCGGTCGATCGACCCCCAGAACTTCGCCGATTGCATGAGGCTGCGACGGGCCTGCATCCAGTTGCGGTTGCCCCGCAACGTGTTGATCTCGCCGTTGTGGCAGGTGAAGCGGAAGGGCTGGGCCAGATCCCAGGTCGGGAACGTGTTGGTCGAGAATCGCGAGTGGACCAGCGCGATCGCCGAGACAAAGTCCGGCGCAGCCAGATCGGCGTAGAACAACGGAAGCTGGTTCGGAAGCAGCAGCCCCTTGTAGACGATCGTCTCGGCCGACATGGACGCGACGTGGAAGTAGCTCCTCGGGTCGGCGCCGCTCTCCCGCACCCGGTTCTCGGCCAGCTTCCGGATCACGTAGAGCTTGCGCTCGAATGCGCTCGGCGGGACGCGGACCATGCCTACGAAGAGCTGCCGCATGCAGGGAAGGACCGCCCGGGCGCCCTGACCGACGTGGGTCGGATCGGTCGGCACGTCGCGCCAACCGATCACCCGCTGCCCCTCTTCCTCGACGCAGGCCTCGATCATCGCCTCACAGGTCCGCCGTTGCTCCGGATCCGGTGGCAGGAAGACCTGGCCGACCCCGTAGCGTCGCCGTCGCGGCATGTCGTAGCCCAGCGTCCGGCCGACGATCTTGAAGAAGCGGTGGGGGAGCTGGAGCAGGATGCCCGCGCCGTCGCCGGTCTCCGGGTCGGCGCCGCACGCCGCGCGGTGGGAAAGGCGGCGCAGGATCTCGAGGCCCTGCTCCACGATGTCACGACTCTTCTCGCCCTTGATGTGGGCGACAAAGCCCACGCCGCAGGCGTCGTGTTCGGTAGAAGGCTCGTAGAGCCCGCCGGGTTCGATGCGCACTCGCACTCCAGGGCCGGACGCGCGGTCGCCGGACGCTCCGCGGGTCGCGTTAGCGAGGTTCTCGGATTCCGTCGCCTCGCCGAAGCCGGCCGGGATTATAACGCTCTGCGTCATTGCGCGCTACCCCCCAACGGAAGCCGAGCGAGTCGAGAGCCTACTCGCAGGCGGTATACAGTCGCTCCTGCATCGCCTCGATCTGTCGACGCAGCTCGGCGATCTCGGCAGCCTGGGCCTGGAGCGTCGCCACCGTCATCGAAACATACCCGTAGAGATCGACCTGGTCGCGCTGGGAGTCGACGGCGGGGCTCGGCTCGATATCGTCGATGATGACGCCGAGGTGTTCTCGCTCGGGCGCCGCGACGTAGCGCCACGTAGCGAGGCGCCAGCTCAACAGGTCGCGCGCCAGCTGGGCGCGGGCCTCGTCGTCGAGGTACTCGATGTCCTGCTTGAACGAGCGCCGCGAGATCGGGCACCCGCCGGCCCGCGGGTCCACCGCGGCGCAGAGGATCAGCGAGTTGCACCCGTCGATCGGGTCGCAGAGCTCGCCGTCTTCCGAGCAGGTCTCGCCGACCGTCTCGGTGGTGCACGGCGGAGTGCCCCCGTCGGTGTGACCCGAGCACACCGGATCGCCGCAGGTCGCCCAGCGGTGGAGCCCCGTGACGGGACACTCACGGTGCTCCCAGGCGCAGACGCCCGCGGGATTTCGAAGGCAGAAGCCCGTGCATCCGCCCGTGCTGCCGTCGGGACATGCGATGGTCGCGCACCCGGGGGCCGGTCCGCACTCCTCCGCGGCGCAATCGCTCCCGTCCGGTACGCAGCGGCAGCTGTGCACACAGCCGTCGACATCGGTGGGGTTGTGCGTGCCGTCAGGGCACTCGAGGTCGCACTCGTCGAGATGGGAGCAGTCGGGAGGGAGGTCGGCGGCGGTGTCGCCCGTCTCGGACTCCGCGTCCGATGTGTCGTCCTCGGTGTCGCCGGCCGCGTCTTCTCCGACCTCGCTCGGCGCGTCGGCCGGGGTGTCTCCGGGGGCGTCCGGGGCGGCATCGTCGTCGGTGTCTCCGGGGGCGTCCGGGGCGGGATCGTCGTCGGTGTCGTCGGGTGCGTCGGGCAGGGCCGGATCGCTATCGGTGGCAGCGTCGCCGGGGGTCGTGTCGTCCGGCGTCTCCGGCGTGTCCTCCGGCGTCTCGCCATCAGGTGCCCCGGCCGCGCCGTCAGCGGTCTCCGCCGTGTCCGCGCCGTCCGTGGGGATGACCTCGTCGTCGGTCCCGCAGGCGGAAGCGAAGAGCAGGCAGACGATCAGTGTCTGGCGCAGGAGTCTCATGACCGGTCTCGGCTCGCGGTGTGTGTTCGTTCCCCATCATGCTCCTCTTGCGGGTTCGGAGCCAGTCTCCCCGTGCCCCGCCCACCACGTCGCCGTGCGCCGCGCTCAAGACAACGGCATCTCCATGAGCACGTGTGGTCCGATCCGCGGCAGCTCGAATTCGTCGCCGACGATTCGCATCCCGTGCCGGACGTAGAAACCAGAGGCCGTGGTGCGTGCCGTGCACCAGAACAGGGATCCACCGCCGCCGCGGGCATGGTCGACGGTGGCCGAGAGCAGGCGTTCGCCGATGCCACTGCCGCGCAGCTCGTCGATGACCGCCATTCCTCGCAGGCGCCACTGCCCGGGGCGGTCGTCTCCCTCTCGCGGTTGGGGATAGACCGACGCGATACCGACCAGGGCCTCGCCGTCGAAAGCGCCGTAGTGTCCCGACGCGGAGTCGTCGTCGCCGGGGTAGATCAGGGTCTCCGGCGCCTGGGTCGGGCGCAGGACGACATGCCGCAACCACCGGGTGTCGGCAGCTTCGATGGGGCGGATTGCGAGGTGTTTCATCGGGGTCGTGGCCGGGGGCTCGAAGGCGACCCCATCGCCATAGGCCGCTCGGTGCAGGACCACAATTCGTATGGCCGGGGCTACTTGTCAGAGTGGGGTGACCGCGACCCGGTCGGCTCCCGGACCGGTGTCTTGGACAGGGCGGCCTCATTGACGCGCCAAGGGCTGAAAACAGTCATAAAACTCCGGGTTTCGGCGCCCATGGCTTGCCAATCAGGCTGTCGACTGCGATATTTGGAGTGCTTCGTCACGCAGGTTCGCGCGGTGATGCACACGGTTCGAGTCGTATTGGTCGAGGACGACCCCGATGCCGCGGAATACGTGCGCGACCGGCTCGGGTCGTGGAAGCGACACATCTTCCTGATCCGGTGCGCCGCATCGCTGGAAGAGGTCGCTTCGGTGCTCGCGGAGACCGAGTGCGACATCATTCTCCTCGACCTCGGTCTGCCCGACTCCACCGGTATCCGCACGTTGAAGCAGGTGCGGGTCGAGGCGCCATCGGTGCCCGTCGTCGTCATGACCGGGCAGCGCGAGGACGAGTTGGGTCTGCGCGCATTGCGGCACGGCGCGCAGGACTTCATCGAGAAGACCGGCGGCGACGGCACCATCGCGCGAGCGCTCCTCTATGCGCTGGAGCGCCACCGGCACTCGCAGGAGGTCGCCGTCGCGGCGCTGACCGATCCCCTGACCGGACTGCCGAACCGTGCGCTCTTCATGGACCGGCTCGACGGCGCCATCTATCGGGCGTCACGGGGCGGCAGCCGGTTCGCGCTGGCCTACCTCGACTTCGACCGGTTCAAGCCGGTCAACGACCTGCACGGGCACGTCGCTGGCGACGAGCTGCTCCGCCTGATCGGCGATCGATGTCACGGAGTCCTGCGCCGTTCCGACACGGTCGCTCGTCTCGGGGGAGACGAGTTCGGGTTCATCCTCGAGGGAGTGCAGGACGCCTCGACCGCGATGACGATCATGGAGGGCGTCCGGGAGCTGCTGGAGCGGCCGTACGCGCTGGACACCGTGCCGGATTCGGAGCCGGTGACGGTCGAGGTGGGGGCAAGCATCGGCGTCGCGATCTACCCTGAGCACGCCAGCGAGCCGACGCGCCTGATCAACGTCGCGGATCGCGCGATGTACGAGGCCAAGCGCGCCGGTGGGAACCAGGTGTTGGCGAGTCCGACGTAGCCCGGGTGCCGAACCGGCGCGTTCGGGTGCGCGTGAGCTACCGCGCGTCGAGGGCTCGGAAGTCGGCGCCGGTGGGGCTCTGAAAAGCCCTCAGGCCGAACTCCGGGAGCACGGCGAGCAGGTGGTCGAACAGGTCGGCCTGGATGGCCTCGTAATCCGCCCAGACGGTGGTGGCCGTGAAGCAGTAGATCTGGATCGGCAAGCCCTGGGGGTCGGGCGGAAGCTGCCGAACGATGAACGTCATGTCGGTGTTGATTCGTCCGGTCGCCCGC
>CAZFPM010000025.1:9976-12041 GCA_964520965.1 uncultured Myxococcales bacterium | reverse complement strand
GTAGGCCCTGAAGGTGCCGACGTTGGTCAGGTTGCGCCGGTTCGCCGCCAGGTCGTTGCGCCCGGCGTTGGCCTCGTCGAGGGCGGCGCGCTTGTCGGCGACGTAGTCGCGGAGCACGTCGATCTCGGCGAAACGATCGATCTCCTCGTCGGTCAGGAAGCGGACGCTGTTCAGATCGACCCTGATGGAGCGCTTGATGCGCCGCCCGTCGCCCTCGCTCATCGCACGCCAGTTCTTGAACGACGTCGAGATGAAGTTGTGCGTCGGGATCGTGCTGATCGTCTTGTCCCAGTTCTGCACCTTCACGGTGTGCAGCGAGATGTCGACCACCGCGCCGTCGGCGCCGAACTGAGGCAGAGAGATCCAGTCGCCGATCTTCATCATGTCGTACGACGCAAGCTGGATGCTCGCGACGAACGACAGGATCGTGTCCTTGAATACGAGGAGCAGCACCGCCGTCGCGGCGCCGATGCCGGTCAGGAGCCCCCAGGCCGAGCGATCGAGGAGCTCCGCGACGGCGAAGACGACGGCGAGGATGTAGACGAGGAGCGAGACGAGCTGGGTGTAACCTTTGATGAACCGCCCCTCGGACTTGGGGTGCCGGTCGAAGACGTCGGCCACGGTCCCCAGGAGCGCCGCGGCCGCGCTCGCGCCGATCAACGCGGTGATTCCACTCGACAAGCGGGCCACCAACTCGGCGAGCTCCGGCAGCGGGACCAGTGAGCCGGCAAGCGCCTGGAAGACCAGAAGCGGGGCGATGGCCGCGACGCGACCGAAGAAGCCCCGGTCCAGGAGCGCATCGTCCCAGTCGGTCTTCGACTTCGCCACCGCGACCGTGACCAATCGCAGCACGACGACGCGGGTCAGCCAGAAGGCGACCGCCGCGATAACGACCAGGATCGCGAACCCGACACCGGATTGGAGCCAGAGGTCGTCGGGCAGGGTGTCGAAGAGGGGGTCGAGCAGGCCGACTGCGGCAGCGTCTTCGTTCATCGGGTCTCCGGGGTTTCGCCGCACCGGTTCCCACAACACGAGCGGCACGTAAACCCCGTATCGAGCAACGGACGCGTCGTGCAGGCCGGAACCCCGAGTCGGGTCCGCGAGCACGATCGACGGCCCGTGGTCGATGGAGTGTCGGCGCTCCCCGGCGTACTGCGCCCGTCGCGACTCGATGCCCTTCGCCCTCTCAGCGCCCCGTGCCCTCGGGCCGCCGAGTCAGTTCGCGAGCAGTTCTTCGACCGCGTCGAAAAGCTCGCCGGGGGTCTCGGGGTTGGCCCAATCCCAGTAGAACGTCATGTCGTAGGGGTCGAGCACGACCTCCCAGGGGAGCCCGATGGAGCCGCCATCGCCACCGTTCGGGCGGATGGTCGACCAGGTCGTAGAGAATCCGCCGCGCTCGCTGGTCCAGTCCATTACCATGCGGGCGGGATCCCAGCCGTATTCCTCGGCGAAGGCCACGCAGTACTCGGGCGTTGGTTCCAACCGGTCGTCGGTCTCGCCGAGCACGATCAGGGTCTCCAGGCCCCCGTGACGCCGTTCCCGGTCGATGCGTACGACCTCCGGCATCGCGGCGAGGCAAGCGTTGCACCATCCGGCGGCGGCGATCACCCAGAGGGCGCGTCGGCGGCCGCAGAAATCGTGCAGGTGCACCGGCTCGCCGTAGCAGTTGTAGAGGACCATGTCGGCGATCTGCTCGCCGACGGTGCCGCCGGTGCCCTGGGTGACGCACTCGTGGGGGAAGAGCTGGGCGTCGACCGCGAAGTCGGCGCTGTCGACGTGCAGGGTCTCGTCAGACGTCAGGCCGCCTCCGGCCGTGGTTGGGACGAGGATCGTGCCGTCGTCGCCACAGCCGGCGATCGAGATGGCGAGCAGGGCCACGGCGAGGCTCCGGTGTGTCGTCCTCATGGGCTTCGTTCCTCTCGTGTGCGCCGCCTGGTCTGGGCGGTTGCGGGCTCCGAATCGCGCATCGTTCACTGGGGAACGATAGCCCTCGGGGCCCGGCCGATCAAGTCGGCGCGCGTGATTTGCCGCGCGCACGGTGCAGTGTCGGGGGGGGGGGTCCCCC
>CAZFPM010000025.1:0-9966 GCA_964520965.1 uncultured Myxococcales bacterium | reverse complement strand
CCCCGCCCGCCCACGCCGGCCCGCGTCGAGCCCCGCGCCCCCGGCGCCGTGGCGGGGGGGGGGGGGCGGTACACGATCGTCCTGGACTGTCCGTGCGCCAGCGTGTCTGATGGGCGGACCATGGAAAACGCTGGGCCGGGTCCTGCGTCGACGTCATCGACAGCGCGTGGGGTCTCGGGCGGCCGAGGGAGCAGGAACAATGACCGAGAAGGACCTCTCGTTTCTCAGTGCGGACTTCAACCGCCTGCTCGAAAGCATCAGCGACGGGGTGCTGGTGCTGGACGACGACTGGGTCTACCGGCTGGTGAACCCGGCGCTCGTCGGGATGCTCCCGGCATCCGCCGAAGACCTGCTCGGTCACTCCATCGAGGAGGTGTTCCCGGGCACCCGTGAGAGCGAATTCGGCCAGATGTGCCAACGGGTTTTCGAGACGGGCGAACTCGGGAGCAACGTGCAGCGGTGGGAATACCCGGACGGGCGTGTCTCCTGGTACGAGAACCGAGCCCACCGGGTCGAGCACGGACTGCTCGTCCTCTCTGCGGACATCACCGAGCGGAAGACGGCCGAGGAGAACCGGCTGAAGCTCGAGCGTCAGATGCAGCACACGCAGAAACTGGAGAGCCTCGGGGTGCTCGCCGGGGGCATCGCCCACGACTTCAACAACCTGCTCGTCGGCATCCTCGGAAACGTCGAGTTGGCTCGCGACGATCTCTCGTCCGCATCACCGGTGCTGAGTTGCCTGACGGGGATCGAGACCGCGGCGAAGCGGGCGGCCGATCTCGCCAGGCAGATGCTCGCGTACTCGGGCCGCGGTCGCTTCCAGATTCAGGATCTCGACGTCAACGAGCTGGTCGAGGAGATGTCGCGGCTGCTGATGGTCTCGCGGTCGAAGAACGTGGTGTTGAAGTACAACTTCTCGCCCAATCTGCCCGCCGTTCGCGCCGACGCGACACAGATGCGGCAGATCATCATGAATCTGGTGACCAACGCCTCGGAGGCGATCGGAACGGTGAGCGGCGTGGTCAGTATCACGACCGGCGCCATGGACTGCGATCGCGCCTATCTCGAGGCCCTCCAGCTCGACCGCGAGTTCCCGGAGGGCCAGTACGTGTTCTTCGAGGTCTCGGACACCGGCAGCGGCATGGACCAGGAGACCGTCGACCGCGTCTTCGACCCCTTCTTCACGACGAAGTTCACCGGGCGCGGCCTGGGGATGTCCGCTGTGCTCGGCATCATCCGGGGGCACGAGGGCGCCATCAAGCTCTATTCGGAGCCGGGGAAGGGCACGACCGTGAAGGTGTTGCTCCCCGCTCTGGAACATGGCGTGGTGCGCCGCGACACCGACCCGGGCGGCGCGCACGCTTCCTGGCTCGGGCGAGGTTGGGTTCTGCTCGTGGACGACGACGAGACGGTGCTCAGCGTCGGTGGGAGAATGTTGGAGAGGATCGGATTCGACGTGGTCGGCGCGTCTGACGGCCGCGAGGCCCTGGCGTTGTTCAAGGAGCGCCCGGACCACTTCGACTACGTGCTGCTGGACCTGACCATGCCGCACATGGACGGGGAGGAGACCTTCCGGGAGCTTCGGCGGGTCTCGAAGACGGTCCAGGTCGTCCTGTCGAGCGGGTACAACGAGCGCGACGTCACGGAGCGGTTCGCCGGCAAGGGATTGGCAGGGTTCCTGGCCAAACCCTACACCGCGGCTGACGTCGAGCGGGTGTTCAAGGCGATCTCGTCGAACTGAGCGGTGATGGCGAAGGGAGGCTCCGGTGCGTGCTCGACGCGGGTGCCGCGCGTGTCCATGGTACATTGACCCGAGGGTCAGGGCGACGTATCCGCTCTCCGTCTCCTCCCCGTGGACCACGCCATGGACCTCACCCACCTCACCGCCATCTCGCCCATCGACGGCCGGTACGCGACCAAGGTCGACGCGCTCCGGCCGCTGTGCAGCGAGCTGGGCTTGATCCGGAACCGCGTGGCGATCGAGGTCGCCTGGCTGCGCGCGCTGGCGGCCGAACCGGCGATCGCCGAGGTGCCGGCCCTGTCCCAACGCTCCGCGGGCGTACTGGCGCGCATCGTCGACCAGTTCGGCCACGGCGACGGCGATCGGGTGAAGGCGATCGAGCGCACGACCAACCACGACGTGAAGGCGGTCGAGTACTTCATCAAGGAGCGGATTGCGTCGGACCCGGAGCTCGGTCCGATCTCGGAGTTCGTGCACTTTGCGTGCACCTCGGAAGACATCAACAACCTCGCCTACGGGCTGATGTTGCGCGACGCGCGCGCGGTCCTGCTGGAGGAGATGGACGCGGTCATCGGCGACATCGTCGGGCTGGCCGACGCCCACGCCGATCGGTCGATGTTGTCGCGGACCCACGGCCAGACGGCGTCGCCGACGACGCTCGGCAAGGAGATGGCCAACGTCGCCGCACGCCTGCGACGGCAGCGGACGCGGACTGCGGCGGTCGCCATCGCCGGGAAGATCAACGGCGCGGTCGGAAACTTCAACGCCCACCGCGTCGCCTACCCCGAGGTCGACTGGCCGGACGTGGCCCGTCGCTTCGTCGAAGGGCTCGGCCTCGCCTGGTGTCCGATGACGACCCAGATCGAGCCCCATGACTACATCGGCGAGCTCTTCGACGCGGTCGCCGGGTTCAACACCGTGTTGCTCGACTTCGATCGCGACGTGTGGGGCTACGTCAGTCTCGGCTATTTCGAGCAGCGGCCCGTGCCGGGCGAGGTCGGTTCGTCGACCATGCCGCACAAGGTCAACCCGATCGACTTCGAGAACTCCGAGGGCAACCTCGGCGTCGCGAATGCGCTCTTCGGACACCTGGCCGCGAAGCTCCCGGTGTCGCGGTGGCAGCGAGACCTGACCGACTCGACCGTGCTGCGAAACGTCGGCGTGGGTCTCGCGCATTCGCTGATCGCCTACGCCGCCACCCGCAAGGGCATCGGCAAGCTCGATGTCGACGATGGGCGCCTCGCGGCCGACCTCGATGCCAGCTGGGAAGTGCTGGCCGAGGCGATCCAGACCGTGATGCGCCGCTACGGGGTCCCCGAGCCCTACGAGAAGCTGAAAGCGCTCACACGCGGCCGGCGTGTCGACGCGTCGGTGGTCGGCGAGTTCGTGGCTGGCCTCGACATCCCCCAGGACGCGCGGGATCGGCTGGCCGCGCTGACGCCAGCCGGCTACGTCGGCGACGCGAGCACGCTCACCCGTCGCTTCGTCGAGGGGGACTTCGACGGTGAATGACGCGCAGACCTGTCCGAAGTGCGGCGCGCTGATCGTGCCGCAGCTGGTGCGGTGTCGGCGGTGCGACAAGTACCTGCACGGGACGGCTTTCGAGGGGATGTTGTTCGAGCACCTGCCCGGGCCCCTGAAGCGCTCGCCGGGCACGGGCAGCCTCGTGCTCGGCATCCTGCTCTATTACGTCGTGATGATCGGCGTCGCCGGTGTCCGCTCGTCGCTCGGATTCAGCAGCTACAGCCTGGTCGAGCTCGGCGCGACCCACGGTCCGTCGATCCTCCTCGGGGACTGGTGGCGCTTCGCGACGAGCATCTTCGTGCACCACGATCTCGTGCACCTCGCGTTCAACCTCTATGCGCTGATCATCGTCGGTCCGGTCGTCGAGGTCCTCTACGACAAGAAGAAGACGATCCTGATGTACCTGGTGGCCGGGGTCGGCTCGATGATCATCAGCCACCTCTGGTACGTCGAGATCATGGGCGGCGGCCGGCTCGGCGTCGTCTCCGGCGGTGCGTCCGGCGCGATCAGCGGCATGATCGGGGCCGCTTGGGTCGGTGCGTATCGGTTCGGTCCGCGCGGCGCGCCGATCGTGAAGGTCATGCAGCGGTGGACGGTGTACCTGGCGATCTTCGGCTTCGTCATGCCCGGCATCAACAACGCGGCCCACGCCGGCGGATTCGTGATCGGTGCCGCCCTGGCCGCCCTGGTTCCGCTCGGCCTGACGAAGTCCGTGTCGGTCAACCGGGTGTTGTCGATCGCGATGTTGAGCGCCGTGGCAGGGGTACTCGCCTGCGGCGGGCTGATGTTGGCGAACGCCCGTGGATACCCGGGCTCTCTCGACCGCGACGCGGAGCCGAGCCGGATCCTCGGCCTCCAGATCCGCGCTGGCGAGGCTTGGGATGACTCGGACCAGGTGCGCATCTGGGACGAGTGCCGACAGGCGGTGCTCGCGCGCCAGGACCTCGAGATTCAGTGGCGCCGGTGCGAGCTCAGCCGGCGGGTCAACCATATCCAGCCCGGCAGCTACGCCAACCTCGCGGTGGTCGAAGCCTCGCGGGGCAACGCGGCGCGGGCCGAGAAGCTGGTCTCGATCTCGCAACGCATGGAGGCGGGGGAGTAGGCGCGGCAGGCACGCGCTCCCCGGCGCCGGCCGGCAGCTCCCGCTCGGTACACCCCCGACGTGGCGTGGGGGCCGGTCTGGCGCAGCCCTGCGGACTGGATTATCTCTTTGCTACCCTCAAGACCTCCCCCACAGAATGCTCCCCGTGAATGTGTAGGGAAGCTCTCGAGGGTCCGACCACAGCGGATGTGCTCCATGCGGATCGCGATGATAACGCCGTCGCTCGGCTCCCTCGACCCGAACTGGCCGCGGAATCTGCAGGCCGTGAAGCTCGGAGCGCCGTCGGTGTCCGGCTATCTCTACGCGAGCGCTATCGCGAGATCCGCCAGTACGACTACGAGAACCGGCTGCACGACCTCGCGCTCGCCCGGCCTGGCAAGATCGACCTCCGGATATTCGCCGACACCGACGCGGTGCGGGCGTACCTCGCCGATCCGAGCCCTCACGCCCAGAGCCGCATCGGGGTCACGACCGAGCTGATCGTGGACACGTTGGAGATCGAGGAAGCGGACCTGTTCGGGTTCTCGTGCTCCGCCTTGAGCCAGCCCGACCTCGCGGACAGCCTCGCGGTCGCGCACCAGTCGCTCTGCATCGCCACGATGCTGAAACAGCGTTTTCCGGATTGCACGACCGTGATCGGCGGCATCCAGGTCGGTACGACCGAGGCCTACCGGATCCGGATGCTCGGAGAGCTGCACGCGCAGTGCGCCGCCCTCGACTACAGCGTCGACGGTCACGGTGAGGCGCCCCTGCTCCACCTCGTCGAACACCTGACGGGGAAGCGCACGTTCGAGGAGAATCACCAGCGGTTCGAAGAGGTCGAAGGGGGCGCGATCCTGCTCCGGAACGTCTCGGTGCGTCCGTCGACGTTCCTGGAGGATGCCGACGGCCCCGTGGTCCTCGACATGGCCACGCCAGAGGACGAGACGGCGGGTGATGACGACGGCGGCGTCGACATGGCGCTGACCTTCTCGCCCCCCCACTACGACTGGCGCGCCCTCGGTCTCCGACGTCGGTCCGGGCGCGAGACCCTCTGTCGCTACGGGGTTCCGCTGACCGAGGTCGACCGGCTCGCGGGCCATCACGGCGATCCGGTGCTCGTCGTGCCGATGATCTTCGTGCTGGGGTGCAACGCCCGGTGCGCGTTCTGTCCGTATTCCGAGCAGGGGATGTCGTTCCGCGACATCGACTACGTGATCCGTTCGATCGCGTGGCTGCAGGAGCGGCACCAGACCCGCTACTTCCACTTCCTCAACACCAACGTCAACGCGCAGAAGAAGTACGCCCACGCCCTCGCCGATGCGCTGATCGACGCGAAGCTCGACATCCTCTGGTCCGACAGCCTGAACCTGCGGTCACTGGACGAGCCATTGCTGGAGAAGCTGCGCGAGAGCGGGTTGATCCGCCTGGTCACGGGCATCGAGTGTCCGTCGGACCGCATGCTCAAGCTGGTGAACAAGGGCATGACCGTGAAACGTGCAGCCGAGCTGCTGCACGCCGCTCACAGCCTCGGCATCTGGACCCACAACCAGTTCATCGCCGGCATGCCCACCGAGGGCGAAGCGGACCGGCAGGCATTCGTCGAGTTCATCGAGGCGACGAAGGAGGTCACGAACGGTTACTCGGTCTCGCCCTTCTACCTGGACATGAACTCGTTGATGTGGACCGACCCGGAGAAGTACGGGGTCCGCGTGATCAACGATCCGGAGGGTTTGCAGGAGGCCGTGGCGTTCGACGAGATCGATGGGCTGAAGTGGCCGGAGAAGCGGCCGCAGATCGGCCGCACCGTCACGTTCCTCTCTGACGAGATCACGCGGATCAAGGGAAGCCGACGATATGTGCACCCGTCGCTCGACCTCGATCTCCTCTTCTTCCTCTACGACGTGCTCGGTCACGACGACAAGGCCGAGATCGTGCGGCTCTCCGAGGCGGCGATGCCCGGCAATCCGGCAGAGGCCCGGCAGGCTCCGGTCGGCGTCGAGGACTGGCACGCCGTCCAGGCGGCGTGGGCCGAGGTGACACAAGACCGCGTGCGCCTCGACGAGCAACGGTCCGAGTTCCAGGACCGGCGGGACGAGCTGGAGGCGGGGCACAAGGTGCTCGAAGAGCAACGGGCGCAGCTCGAGGCCGTCAAGGAGCGGGTGGAGCGACTGCTCAGCCAGGCGGAAGCTACGTCGGCGACCGACCCGGTGAGCGACGATGAGTCCGCGGCGTTCGACGAGAACGAATACTGGCAGTCGGATCTCGGCGAGACTGTCGCGGCCGTGCTCGGGCGCCAGGGTCAGCAGGTGCCGGCGCTGAGAGCGTTCCGCATCGTCGGGCTCGTCGCCCTCGGCCCCGAGGAGTTCCTGGTGTCGTTCCACGACGACGCTGCCGACGAATTCGACCTGCTCCTCTGTCCGATGACACCGACCGCGCGGTGTTATACGTCGACGAAGCGTTTCGCGGTCAGCTACCCGTCGGGGACCAACCTCGACTCGCCCGCCAAGCAGGAAGCCGTGCGCGCGTTCCAGGCGTTTCTGGCCACGAACGAGGCCTGACGCGGGCGCAGGTCGCGGGGGCGATTGCGGTCGCGGGCGGCGACCCCCGCAGTATTCTGAACCTCGAGGATTCAAGGCATGTCACCAGCGATTCACGAACGCGATCTTCGCCTCGCGGTCGAGCGATTCGGCCCCGGTGACTGGCACCTCGTCCGTGCTCCGGGACGCGTGAACCTGATCGGCGAGCACACCGACTACCACGAGGGGTTCGTGCTCCCGGCTGCGATCGACCGCTACGTGCGGATCCTCGGAAAGCGGCGGGACGATCGGACGGTGGTGGTCCACTCGGGCACGTTCGCCGCCGAGCATCGCTTCGACCTCGATGCCGCATTCTCGGCCGACGCCGGCTGGGCGCGGCGGGCGGAGGGGATCATCCGCACGGTGCTGGCCGAGGGGCCGAGCGCGGGCATGGATCTGTGGATGGAGACCGACCTGCCGATCGGTGGAGGGTTGAGCAGCTCAGCGGCCTCGATGGCTGGCCTCGGCGTGATGGCGTCGGCCCTCGCCGATCGGGACCTCGATCGCCGGGCGCTCGCCCGGACGTGCCAACACTGCGAGCACGAGTTCGCCGACGTCCGTTGCGGAATCATGGACCAGCTCGCCGTGCTCCTCGGCGAGGCCGGTCACGCCCTCTTCGTCGACTGTCGCTCACTGGAGACCGAAGGGGTGCGCATCCCCGACGACCAGGCGATCATCATCGTCGACAGCGGCGTCCGCCACGAACTCGCGTCGTCGGGCTACAACACGCGAGTGGCCGAGTGCGCCGGAGCGCTGACGAAGCTGCGTGAAGTCGAGCCAGGCCTGCGAACGTTGCGCGATCTGACGGACGAGATCCTCGAAGCGGCCGGCGATCGACTCGACGCACTGGAGCGGGCGCGCTGCCGGCACGTCGTCGGCGAAAACCGGCGGGTGTGCGACACGGTTCAGGCGCTGCGTCGGCGCGACGCTTCGGCGATCGGTCGGCTCTTCGCAGCGTCGCACGCCAGCCTGCGCGACGACTACGAGGTCAGCTGCCCCGAGCTCGACGCCCTCGTCGAGGCGGTGGCGGACGCGCCCGGAAAGGTGGCATCGCGGATGACCGGCGGCGGTTTCGGCGGCTGCACGGTGAACCTGGTCGAGCGAGCACACGCCGAGGCCTTCATCGCTCACGTGACGGCACGGGTCCCGGGGGCAAGTGGCATCGCGGTCGTCGCGGCAGCGGGCGTGAGCGTGGAGCGTCTTTCGGCGTAGCCCGTCGAGCGTCTTCCGGCCTGGGGTCGGTTCGCGACCGCCCGGGGTCCGCTCGATGGAGCCCCAGGCGACTCGACAGCCGGGCGTCGGCGAGGGTAGAGGCGAACGCGACACGCCGTTCCTGCCGCACGCGATCAGGTCTCTCCCGTGAACACGATCACCATCAGCTCCTTCGTCCTCGCTACCCTCGCGGTGGCCGGTGCGACCATCTACTTCGTCCGCGGCCTCGAGACGTCGAAGAGCGCGACGGAGGAGTACTTCACCGGCGGGCGATCGCTGGCGTGGCCGGTCGTGGCCGGCAGCCTGATGCTGACGAACCTGTCGACGGAGCAGCTCGTCGGTCTGAACGGCGCGGTGTTCAAGGACGGCAACCTGGTTGGGGTCGCGTGGGAGGCGCTCGCCGCCTTCGCCATGATCGCCACGGCATTGCTCTTCTTGCCGAAGTACCTCGCGAGCGGGTTCACCACGACGCCGGCCTTCCTGGAAAAACGCTTCGACAGCGGCACGCGCAAGCTGGTCTCCGCGCTCTTCCTCTTCGGCTACGTCACCGTGCTCCTGCCGGTCGTGCTCTACACGGGCTCGCTGGCGATCAAGACGATGTTCGACCTGGCGATGCCGCTCTGGATCATCGTCGTCGGCATCGGCGCGCTCGGGAGCTGGTACGCGATCTTCGGCGGCCTGAAATCCGTCGCCGTCAGCGACACGTTCAACGGCGTCGGGCTGTTGATCGGCGGTCTGGCCATCCCCGTGCTCGCCCTGGCCGCGCTGGGCGACGGGTCGATGACAGAGGGCGTGAGCCGGCTCATCGCCGATCGCCCGGAGTCCCTCGCGGTGCTCGCCTCGACCGACAAGAGCGACGGCGTCGTGTCGGTGCCGTGGGATACGCTGCTGACCGGGATGATGTTCATACAGGTCTTCTACTGGTCTACGAACCAGGTCATCGTGCAGCGTGCGATGGCGGCGCGGAGCCTCTCCGAAGGCCAGAAGGGCGTGCTCTTCGCCTCGGCCCTGAAGCTCGTCGGCCCCGTGATGCTCTGCCTGCCCGGCATCATCGCGCTGCACATGGTCGGTCAGCTGACCGGCACGCTCGACCTCACGGCGTTGTCGAACGCCCTCGCCGCGAACCCCGATGCGCCGGGCGAGGTGCTCGCGCTCGGTCAGCAGCTCTTGTCCGAGGGCACGACCCAGATCACCTTGGAGCAGGGCGAGCTGCTCAAGCCGCTCGGGCTTTCGTTCAACGACCAGGTCTACCCTGCCGTCGTGCGCCACGTGCTTCCGGACTGGTCTCTCGGCCTGTTCGCCGCGGTCCTCGTCGGCTCGATCCTGAGTTCGTTCAACAGCGCCTTGAACAGCGCGTCGACCCTCTTCTGCCTCGAATTCTATCAGGACAGTCTCTCTTCGGAGCGTTTCCCGACCGAAGCCGACCGGGCGCGTCGGACCGTGAAGGTGGGCAAGATCTTCGGCACGATCCTCGCCATCGCGTCGATGATCATCGCCCCATTGCTGGCCGATCTGGAGTCGATCTTCGCCTACCTGCAGAAGGTCAACGGCCTGTACAGCGTGCCGATCATCTCGATCTTCCTGGTCGGCGTGCTCACGCGTCGGCCGCCGGCGATCGGAGCGAAGTGGGCGATCGCCGTCGGGATGGGCTCGTACGGCTACTTCACCTTCTTCCCGGTCGACGGTCTCCACTGGCTGCACGCCTACTTCATCTGCTTCGTGCTCGGCTTGGCGACCATCGGCCTGTTCACCCTGCTCGAGCCGAAGAGTGCCGAGGAGATCGCGGCGGCGGAGGCGCCCACGGAGGCACCGGTCGACATGACGCCCTG
>CAZFPM010000024.1:23105-41261 GCA_964520965.1 uncultured Myxococcales bacterium | reverse complement strand
GTCGGTCGGCCGGTGTTCGTCACCGACTACCCGCGCGAGATCAAGGCGTTCTACATGCGCCTGAACGACGACGGGAAGACGGTCGCCGCGATGGATCTGCTCTGCCCCGGGATCGGCGAACTGATCGGGGGCAGCCAACGCGAGGAGAGGCTCGACGTGCTCGACGCGCGTTTCGCGGACTACCCCGACCTCGATCGAGAGGCGTACTGGTGGTACCGCGACCTGCGTCGGTACGGGACGACGCCGCACGCCGGTTTCGGGCTGGGGTTCGCGCGTGCGATCCAATACGCGACCGGCGTCGACAACATCCGCGACGTCATCCCCTTCCCGCGCGCGCCTCGGCAGGCCGATTTCTGAGCTGCGGCGCCGCCGGCCAGCTCAGAACGGGATCTCCAGCGCTCCCGCCAGGAACGCCAGGTGGTCGCGGGCGATCGCGAATCGCTGCGCCACGAAGCCGACCCCCTCGGGGCTCAGAAGGGCATCGGGGACGACATCGACGACCGCGATGGGGTCCTTGCGCCGCAGATCCACGATCAGCGGATGGTCCTTCGGGTACCCCTTGGGCGCGGTCTTCAGGGAGTCCCCGGTCAGCGAGTAGTACGCTCGGAACTTCGAGTCTCGCTCTTGTACCCAACCCGGACGCTCCCATGAAGTACCTCCATACGATGGTTCGGGTCTCGGACCTGGACGAATCCCTGCACTTCTACTGCGACCTGCTAGGCCTGCACGAGGTGAGACGACGCGACAGCGAGAGCGGGCGCTACACGCTCGTCTTCCTCTCGTCGCCCGAGGACGACGGTCCGTTGCTCGAGCTGACGTACAATTGGGACGAGAAGGACTACGCCGGAGGCCGAAGCTTCGGGCATCTCGCGTATGCCGTGGATGATATCTACGAAGCCTGCCGCCGATTCGCCATCGATGGCGTGACGATCGAGCTGCTTCAGCGCGGTGAGGCGTTGCCGGCCGCAGAGCCGTGGGCGTCGATGCCCAACACGGGATCCTGGTAGCGACGTGGCCCGTCGGCGGCACCCCGTGGTGACGCTGAACCTCCGGCGTCAGGGTTCGAGGACGATGCCCCCGGTCGTCGACCGCGCCTCGAGGGCCCGGTGCGCTTCCGCAGCCTCCCGCAGGGGCCAGCGGTGTCGCGGGGTCGCGTGGACCACGCCGCAGCCCACCGCTTCGAAGATGGCAGCGGCGCTGCCGAGGAGCTCGGCGCGTGTCGCCGTGTAGTCGAAGAGCTTGGGACGGGTCAGGAAGAGCGAACCGCCTGCGGACAGGCGCAGCGGGTCGATCGGGGGGGCCGTACCGGACGCGTTGCCGAAGCCGACGAGCATCCCGCGCGGAGACAGGCACTCCAGCGAGCCGTCGAATGTGCTGTGTCCGACCGAGTCGAAGACGATCGGCACGCCGGCCCCGTGGGTGATGTCGCGGACGCGCTCCGGGAAGTCCTCTTCGGTGTACACGATGGTGTGGGCGCAGCCGTTGGCGCGGGCGAGCTGCGCCTTGTCGTCGGTGGAGACCGTGCCGATCACCTCGACTCCGAGGTGGGCCAGCCACTGGCACGCGATCAGCCCGACGCCGCCGGCGGCCGCGTGCCAGAGGATGGTCATGCCGGGCTTCACCGGCGCGCAGCGATAGATCAGGTATTCGACCGTCATGCCCTTGAGCAGGCACGCCGCCGCGGTCGCGTCGTCGACAGTGTCGGGGAGGGGGACCAGCGTCTCGGCGGGCAGCACGCGCTCCTCGGCGTATGCGCCGGGAGGGCCACAGGCATAGCCGACGCGGTCGCCCACGCTGACGCTGCGCACCCCTTCGCCGACCCCGACCACGACGCCGACAGCCTCCATGCCAAGCCCGTGGGGCAGGGACGGCAGCGGGTAGATCCCCCGGCGGTGGTACGTGTCGATGTAGTTCACACCGATCGCCGTGTGTCGGATGCGGACGCTGCCCGGCCCCGGATCGTTGCCCACCAGGGTGTCGAAATGCAGGACATCCGGGGCGCCGAGCTGGTGGATGCGAATCGCGTGGCTCATCTTCGCTCTTGTCGGGTTTCGCGGCCCGGCGACTTCCGCTGCACGGCGGATCGTCCGATGCGGCGTCTCGGCACCGGGGGCGGCGCCGTCTGCCTGCAGGCCACGACGGATTGGTCTGGAGTCCGGCGATGTTCGCACAGCCGCCGGTCTGATGTCCAAGGCCGCGCTCGGGCGCCGCCGGGTGTGGACGGCCCGGGACGATCTGGTAGAACGCCTTGCCAACGTTCTTCGTCATGCACAACCAGCGCTCCGTTCCGTGCACCGAGCCAGCGCATGAACCCGATTCACCCGTTCCTCACGGCCGTCTTCGCGATCCACCTCGGTGTGTTCGCGTGGCTGTGTTTCAGTCGGGGAAACGTCGCGTCTGGCCCCTGCTCGGGACGTTTGCCGCCCTGACGGTGCTCTATGGACTGCGGACCGCGGAGTTCCGGCCCGAGTTCGGCGGCCTCGACGGCTGGCTGATGCTACGGGTCGTCGCGATTACCTTCACCGCCGGCTACCTGGGCGGCCGAATCGCGGCGCGAGTCAGGACCGCGAACGCCTGACGTCCTCGGGCCCGGAGGGCCGGGTCGAACGCGGCAGGTCCCCTGGTCGCGACGTCGGTTCCCGCTCGCTCGGCACCCGATTCAGCCCGAGCACGAGCCTCCGCCGAGGACGCAGAAGCGGGCGCAGTGTGGGTGATTCAGCTGCACCGGTCCGGCGGCCTCGGTCAACGTGCCCCCGAGCTCGAATCGGGTCTCGAAGGGGAGCAGCGTGCACGCGACCACGGAGGGCGCCTCAGCCTCCTTGCGACGCACGACCATCCGACTGGTGGCGCACATCATCGAGTCGGGGCGAACGCCGAGGATACCCCAACACTTCGTCGTGATCTCCGGCACGTCGTGGCGCGCGTCGAGCTCCGGGAAGAGGACGAGCTCCACGGGGTGGAACGCGTCGACCTCGAAGCCCTCGCGGGCGAAGAGTTCGGCGAATCCAGTTCGGAGGTCGGCCTCGGCGGTATCCCAGCGCGTTCGCGTCGCGATGTGGATCCGGAAACCACGCGCGGCGAGAAAACGAAGGCCCTCGAGCGCCTCGTCGAAGCTGCCGGCGCCCCGCTCCGAGTCGTGGAGCTCGGACTCGAAATGGTCCAGGCTCACCCGAAGTGTGAGACGACTGCGGTGAGCCTCGCGGAGCTCTTCGAGGCCGGCGCGTATGCGGGGCCGCATCATCGGCCGCATCGCGTTCGTCAGCACCAGCACCTCGAAACCGCGCTCCAGGCTGATCGACAACAGGTCGAAGATCCACGGGTTGAGGAAAGGCTCGCCGCCGGTGAACCCGAACTCTCCCGTGCCGACGAAGGCCGACTCGACCTCGTCGAGGAAGGGGACGATCTCACCCGGCGTCAGGAACGAGTATCGATCGTTCGTCGGGCTCGACTCGATGTAGCAATGCTCGCAGGCGATGTTGCAGAGGGTGCCGGTGTTCACCCAGAGCGTCCGCAAACTGACCAGGGGGACGCTCGCGCGCTGCTCGCCGGTGGCCGTGCGGAGCGGATCTCGGAACTTCGCGGGGTCGAGGGGCTGTGGGGATGCCTTGGTGTCCATGAGCACGAAGATGCCCGGGGACCCGCTGGGGTTGCAACCCCGTTGCAATCCCCGGGCATCGACCGTCCGTTCCTCGGCGCGCGCAGGGGAGGGAGGCGAGCCGCCTCAGAGGGCGGCGATCGCGCGGCGCAAGCGACCGCGCACGTCGGCGGCGAGAGGTTCGATGTCCTCTCTGCCCACCAACGAGAAGAGCTTCATCGGGTCGAGGGCGGAGACCGCGATCCGGCCGTCCGGCTCCTCGGCCACGACGACGTTGCAAGGCAGGAGCAGCCCGATCGCCGGCACGTCGCTGAGGGCCGCGTGGGCGAGCGGGGGATTGCACGCCCCGAGGATGACGTAGTTCGGGAAATCGACGTCGAGCTTGGTCTTCATCGTCGCCCGGACATCGATCTCCGAGATGATCCCAAAACCCTCTTCGCCGAGTTTCTCGGTCACGTGCGCGACCGCGTCACCGTACGTGAAGCCGTCGAGGTACCGGGTCAGGCCGAAGGTGGGGTCCCCGAACCGCGTGAG
The DNA here is from genome assembly GCA_964520965.1 of uncultured Myxococcales bacterium. GTDB lineage: Bacteria > Myxococcota_A > Bradymonadia > REDH01 > REDH01 > CAZFPM01. Next base: position 37,132 of record CAZFPM010000024.1, on the reverse strand, counting down.
GGCGTGCTTTTCTCGCAGGTAGTCGACGATCTCCTGGCTGCCCTGAACGACGGTGTCGTCGTCGACGAGCACCGGCACCTCTGCGATGTCGACGCCGGGCAGCGCCAATACCGCCTTCCGCTCGGAGCTGAGCTTCGGCGCGTTCACGCTCGCGAACGAAAGTCCGAGGTCACCGAGCGTGCGTCGGACCAGGGCGCTGTAGGGACATTCTTCTCGTTGGTAGAGGGTCAACATCGTGGTCTCCGTGGCGGGTTTTCGTGCATTCCACCCCGTAGAGCCATCACGGCGCCGGAGTGTTACACGGCGCCGCCTTCGCCGGTTTGCCGCGCCGGTGCGATCTCCGCGAGCTGGGGCCTCACGCGAGCGCGGATGCGTGACAGACGGGTCCGAACGGCGCCGGGGCTCAGCCCGAACTCACGGGCGATCTCCGGTGCGGTCCAATCCTCGGCTTCAGCGAGCAGGAGCAACGTGCGGTCGCGCGGGTCGAGCGCCAACAAGGCGTTGCCGAGCGCGCTGGCGATCTGGGCCCGCCCGGCGAGAGCCTCGGGGTCGTCGTCGGGCGTGGCGAGGCCGGCATCGTCGATGTCGGCGTGCAACCCGGGCGCGTTCTTCCGGCCCCGCTGCATCCGGCGGCACGCGTGGATCACCATGCGGACCAGCCACCCCTCCGGGGGACCTTCTCCCCGGTAGTCTTGCAGGTGCTCCCCGGCGGCCACGAGGGCATCTTGCACCGCGTCCTCGGCGTCGACTCCGGTGCGGCAGTACCGTCGGCCGACGACCGCCAGGGTCTGACCGTAGCAGCGGGTCAGTCCGTCGAGCGCCTCTATGTTCCCTGCGCGCATGAGCGCGACCAGCTCGTCCGGGTGCGCGCAAGGGTCGATGGTGTCGGGTGTCCGTCTGTCGTCGGCCATCTCGCGGTCGGCTCGTGGGTCTGGTGGAGCGGATGAGCTGAGCGGTTCCCCGCCACCTCGGGGCCACCCCCCGGGTGCGCGGTCAGCGGGGAGCTTGGGCCGGCTCCACCCGGAGGTCGATGATGCGGTGCGGAGGCTCCGGTTCGGTCGTGATGACGATGCGCCCCCAGTCCATCGCCTGCGTAGTCATGAGGGCCGCTACTCTCGTGCGTGGGCGCCGTGTCTCGATCAGCTCGAGCGTGTAGCGTTCGTGACGCGCGTCCCAGGCCATCAGCGCTGTCCCAATGCCATCGACTCCCACTTCTTCGATGGTCTGGGGCGCGAAACGCGCGTTGATCAACTCGGCGCTCAAGATGTAGCTCCCGCCGTTGAAGATACCGAGAATCCACGCGAGCTGGGCACCGGCCGGGGTGTCCGGGATCTCGTGCCGCTTCGGACGCAGTGCCGCCACCGACAGGGCGACGGCCAGCGCGAGCACACAGGCCAGGACATAGGGTCGCATCCGGCTGCGATCGGCCGCGACGGGTCGGCGTGCCGGGACCGCCCGGACCGTGCCGGTGGGGGCGCGATCGACGATGCTCGCGAAACCGTATACCTCGTCGTCCGATTGTGGCGCTGGCGGCCGCGCGACAGCCTGGTCGCCGGACACCGGCGGTCTCGACCCGGAGGCCTCGCGCGCACGCGGCGGTCCGGCCGCGCTCGGCGACTGACCGCTTTGCGTGGCGCTCGACGACAGCGGCGGTGGCTCGGCTTCCGAAGACGGTGCGTCCGCCGTCTCGGTACGAGGGTCGTGGTCGGGCAGCGCCCCCATGACCTGGGTGGAGAAGGCGACCAGGGGCGCTGAGCCGGTCGACGAGATTGTCGAACCGGTCTCCGCGAGCGGAGGCGGTGGCAACTCGTCGACATCGACCGGGAGCTGATGAGGCGTCTCGCCATCGACTGCGATCGGCGGCGGGGGCGCCGCAGCGACACCGGGCATGGGAGGCGTGTCAGCGTCGCGCGGGTCGCTCTCCGGTGGGGGGAGCGTGGCGTGATCACTGGTGGGCCGCCGAACGTTGGCGGAGGAGCGCGGGATGACGACGCTTCTGGAGCGTGGCGGCATACGCACACGCTCCTGAGATCCGCTGACGCTCCTACCGCTCGCGGTGCCGTCGACGTCACCGTCGTCGTCTGGTCCGGCCTCTACGCCGGAGTTGGTGTCCGGAGGTGGGGATGGGTCCGACATCTACGGCGTTCCGGGGCCGTCATCGAAGATGTCGGCGACGATAACAGCACAGAGCGAGGCGGCATAGGCCCCCGACCTGGCCGGGCGTCGGACTCCCCCGGGGACACGGCTCAGAAGAACAGGCTCACGCCGAGGTTGAGCAGTGCGAGCACGACGCTGCCCCAGAGTGCCGACTTGAAGTCGCGGATACGGAACCCGGGGACGAAGGCGGCTACGAGCATCAACATCAACGCGTTGAGCACGAAGAGGAAGAGGCCGAGCGTCACGATCGTCAGCGGTAGCGTCAGCAGCGCGAGAACGGGCCACACGAACGCGTTCGCGAGGCCGAGGCCGAGCGCCGCGAGGAGGGCGGACGTGAACCCTTTGACCTCGATGCCGCGGACGAGCCCTGCGACGGCGAGAAGGAGGACGGACGTGACGAGCAGATGGACGACGAAGGCGGTCATGGCTCCTTGGGGTTCGCGGCGGGACTACCGAAGGCTAGACGCCGCGGCCGCCGGCGCAATGCGTACGTCATACACGGCCCCCGGTCGCGAACCGGTGCGCCCGCAGGAACCTCAGTCGGCCTCGGGCGCGTCGAAGTCGGGCATCTCGAACTCGAGCTCGGGGTGAGTCATGTCGAGCATGAAGGTGCCGAAGAGCCCGGCGGCCCGACGCCACCGGGTGGGCGCGTCGGCCAGGTCGAGGACGAAGAGAGGCACCGGGTTGGTGCCGACGTTGGCCCGCTGCCGGAACTGGAGCGCGTGAGCCAGGCGTGCGAAGTCCCGGGGTGCGACGACGGCGAGCGCGCTGGCGTCGGCGTTCCTCGCGGCGAGGAAGAGGGTCTTGATCAACGCGAGACGCACCTGGAGTCGGAGCCGTCCGGGCGGACGGGAGTCGGCGGCCTCGGTGACATCGGCGACCAGCACCTTTGCGGGAGCGACCGACTCGGCGAACTTCCGGAGCGGCCCGCGAACCGCGTCCGGTGGCGTCACCAACGCCGAGGCGCTCGTGCTTCCGTCGTGGCTCTCGGCCCGTATATGCCGTCCGTCCGCGGGTCCATCGGGGATGGGCGCACAAGTGACCCGGACGTCGGGTAGCGTGAGCACGGTCAGCGCCTCCGCGTCACCGTCGTGAACCCCGGTAGCGGCGACTTCCCCCGGGTCCCGGTCGCGCCGTGCGCCGAGCTCTTCGTCTCCGGAGCCTTCGTGATCGTGGGGCGGCTCCTCGTCCTCGGGGCGTCGTTGGCTGCCCGCCCCACGCAGGATATTCGCGCCCTTCGCCGGAGAATCTCCACCCGATGACGTCATCGAAACGGGCTCCTGGCACCCCGACGTCGATGCCCTCTCGAGAGTCGAGGCCGTGTCGGCGATCGCGCGACCGCGATGGTCCACGAATCGCAGCGCGCACAAGCACGGACACCCTGCCGTTGGGCGGGTAGCTGTCGGTAGACGCCCTTCATCGCGAAGGAGAGTACGGAACCCGCGCATTACGGTCAACATCGATGACGCTCGTGGTCCGTTGGTGCGCGACCGCGGTGGCGTGCGTGTAAGGTTCTGAAATCCAAGCAGGAATTGACGGCGGTCGCGCGACCGACTCGTTGACTTCGCGGTTGCGGCCCGCTAGGCTGTGCGCGCTGACCGACGCCGGAACTCGCTACTCATGACACGACACCAGCGCCTCCTGACCGCAATCGGTGTTCTCCTCGTGGTCGCCGCGTGCTCCGCCGATACGACCAGCAAGATCGAAGGCGATGCCGCCGACGCCACGATGGTGGACGGCTCTGCGATCGGGCGTGACGGCGACCGCGGCGGGCCTGATATCACGGGCTCCGATACCGGCACCGTCCCCTCCGACGTCGGCGACGGATCGGGCGATCTGCCGACGGCGGGCGGCGAGTTCCTCGATCCGTGCGTGACCGACGACGATTGCTTCTCCGGGTACTGCCTCCCCTTCGATGGCTCGTTCGTGTGCACGCAATTCTGCACCTCGGACACCTGCCCGGAGGGCTGGACGTGCCGGACGTTGGTCAACTCGGGAACCGACGCGGTCCGGCTCTGCGTCCCCGACCGGGACGCGCTTTGCAGTCCGTGCGAGACGAACCTCGACTGTGGCGGTTTCGGTGATCTCTGTGTGCGCGTGGGCGACAGCGGGTATTGCGCGCGGGATTGCGAGGCGACCCGGGAGTGCCCCGACGGGTATCTCTGCGACCCGGCCGTCGCGCTCGACGGCACGACCGGCCGCCAGTGTCTGCCCACGACCGGTCGCTGTTCGTGCCCGCCGGACCAGTTCGACGAGTCGCGCCCGTGTGTCCGCGCCAACGAGATCGGCATCTGCGAGGGGGTCGAGATCTGCGAACCGGATCTCGGCTGGTCTCGTTGCTCGGCCCCCCTCCCGCAGGACGAGATCTGCGACGGCATCGACAACAACTGCGACAACCTGATCGACGAGGGGATGCCGCCGGGACCCTGCGAGTCCATCCCCAACCCGAACGGGTCGTGCGAGGGCATGGAGCGCTGCGAAGGCGAAGACGGCTGGGTGTGCGACGCTCCGACGGCGTCGATCGAGATCTGCGACGGACTCGACAACGACTGCAACGACGCGATCGACGACGGACTCTGCTTCGACGGTAACCCGTGCACGCGAGACCAGTGTCTCCCCGAGGCCGAGGGCGGGGGGTGCAGCCATCCGCCCTTCAGCGCTCCGTGCGACGACGGCAACGTCTGCACCACCGGCGAGATCTGCCGCGACGGCGCCTGCCAGGGCACGCCGCTGAACTGTGACGATGGCAACGACTGCACGGCCGACTCCTGCGACGCGCTCGAAGGTTGTCGCAACACCAACGCCAACGGCACGCCCTGCCAGACCGGGGACTTCTGCACCGACGACGCCTGCCGCGACGGCGTCTGCACGACCGGCCCCGCCGTCAGCTGCGGCACTCCGGACATCTGCCTGGCGCCATCGTGTGACCGCACCGTCGGTTGCACGACGACGCGGCTGTCCGGCAATGCGTGCGACGACGACGACGGATGCACGGTCGGCGACGCGTGCTCCAACGGTTCGTGCGAGGGCGGTCGGCCCTACTGCGAGGGCCGCTCGTGCTCGAACTGCACCGGGTCGTGGAGCGTATCATTCGGCGGCACATGCATCGATACCGGGTTCATCGGCCCGCAGTGCATCTGCATCTGCTTCTGAGCTCGATCGTGCGGGCCCGGCCCCTGTCGGTCTCCCTCTCTCCGTTCATTGTGCACCGGGCATCGAGCGACCAGGGGCGTGCGATGGCCCACCGCGAACACGCGCCCGCTGGCCGGACGAGGCTCCGCGGGGGCGGGAGTTCGCGGACGTGGGTTTCTACTTCGTCAACGGCGCGTCCGCCTCCGGCGCAGCCCAAGCGACGAGGTGGCGCCCGCCAGGAGTAGGGCGAGCCAGGTCGTCGGTTCGGGGGTGGACGTGCCACCGAATGACCCGCCGCCGTAGGCCGCGGTCGTCGTTCCGTCGACCATCGGGACCGGAACGCCGACCTCCTCGGCCGCATCGGGATCGTCGTTGACGATGCGCTCCGAGACCGCGACGAACGAGGTCCACTGTGTGACGATCGAGAAGTCGAGCCCAAGGGCGACGACCTCCTCCTTCACGGCGTCGACGTCGACGTTCGAGCGGTATCGGGACAGGGTCATGCGGGTCATCGCGTCGTCGATCGCGGCGCGCGCCCACACGATCGGCAACGCCTCGCTCGCGGGATCATCCGGACCGGCCAGCTCCACCTCGATGGTCTCGCTCCAGTGCCGCCCCGCGAGGCGGCCATGGACCTCGACTTCGTACGTGCCCGGCTCCGCGTAACGCGCCGTGGCCTGCACCGACTGGCCGGCGAAGAGGTCCGGCAGCTCGGCGGGATAGGCGCCGGTCACTTCGAGCTCGGCCCAGTCGATCCACACATCGGTCAGCACCGGGGTCTGGAGCCGCTCGACGAGCTCCCAGACGAATGTGTTCACGTCTTCACTCAGGGTCATCGTTCGCGAGAAACCACGGCCACGCCGCGCCAGCTCGTCGAGCAGGAACCGGTTCACGGCCGCGCCTACGCCCACCGAGAAGATGCGGGCGTCGCCCCGCTCCTGGTCGACCAGCTGGACGATCTGCCAGTCGTCGCCGATATAGCCGTCGGTCAGCAAGACCACGAGACGGACCGTGTCCGCCGGCACCGGCGGCGCGAACGCTTGCCGGAACCCGGTCTCCATGCGCGTGCCGCCCATGCCTTCGAGTCCTTCGAGGTAGCGGACCCCGGCCGCGATCGTGTCGGGCGTGACGGGCATCGGGGTCGACGAGAACTCCGTGGCTTCGTCGCCGAAGCGGATGATCCGGAAAGTGTCCGTGGGTCGCAGGTTCCGCAGCGCCTCCGCGGCGAAACCCCGGGACGCCTGGATCGGCAGGCCGTTCATCGAACCGGACGTGTCGAGGACGAACACCATCTCGCGGGCGATCGCGTCGGCCTCGGCCACGGCTCGCGGCGGCTCTACGCGCAGGCTCAGGAACCCGCCTCGGTCGTCGTAGCTCGACAGCACGCCCGCGGCGACATCGTCGCCAGCGAATCCGTAGCGCAGCACGAAGTCGCGATCGTCGGGCACGCGCTCCTGGGCCAGCCGCAGCGCCACGTCGGTCTCGCCGTTCCAATCCTCGAAGAGCGGGTGGGTCGTCGACCGGGCGCGGTGGATGGTGAAGCCGCCGTGGAGGCGGACGTCGATCGCCACCCGAGCCAGGTCGGAGGGCTCCGCGGTGTCGACGCCCAGCACCGGATTCTGTACCGGCATGCGCTCCAGCTCCCAGGCCTCGAACTCGGCGTCGCTGTCGAGGACCGGGAGCCCGGCCCCGTCGTACGCTTCGGCCGGCGATCCGGCCGGAGTCCCGGTGCCGGTCGGCGTGTAGCGGGGCCCCACGACCAGGGGCACGACGAGCTCGTATTCGCCATCGAGTCGCGGAACCGTCTGCACGTAGCGGAGCTCGACGCTGATCGGCAGCCCGGGCATGAGGTTCGCGATCTGCTGGGTGAAGACGTTCGGGCGTTGCTGGGTCACGAGGCTGGCGGCCTGTCCGGCTTCTTGCGCCGCCTCGAAGGTCTCGGTCGCCTCCTCGATGCGGTCGATGACCGCCCGGATCCGCTCGTCGCCGATCTCCATCACGACGGCGTGGACCGCTGCGTCGCCGGGCAGGGGGAACGCGTAGTGCGCGTTGACCGGGACGTCGGCTGGGTTCTCGAAGGTCTGGCGTATCGTGACCTCGGCGACGGTTCCCTGGATGTCGACATCGATGTCGGTGTCGAGCACGGGCAGGTCGATCACGCGGTCCCCGATGACCGCGCGCATCGGGGCGTCGAGGTCGCCGTAGAGCAGATGCGGCGAGAGCACTTGCGGCGGGGCGGGGACGATGATGTTCGGCCCGGAGTCGGCCAGCATGCGGCCGGCCATCGCGCGACCGATCGCCGGCACGGCCAACCAGGCCGCGGCGACGAGGGCGACGAGCACGAGTGGGAGGGCGCGGATGAACAGGCGCTGGCGCCGAGAGCGGCTGACGCGTTGTTCGTGCGGGGTGGAGTGAGTGAGCGACGTCTGGGGGCGGGGGGCGTTCATGGGGTCGACTCCGAGTGGTGGCGGTTGACGGCGAGCGGGGGGTGGGACGGGCTGGGTTCGGGGCTGAGCACCGGCGGCGCGAGCGGCAGGTCGAGGGCGGCGGCGACGAGCTGGTCGAAGACCAGTGCCGAGGCGGGGTAATCGACCCACGGCGAGATGCGTTGGGCGCCGGTCCAGACGCTCCGAGGTGAGCGGAGCCAGCGCCAGACGACCTCGGCGACGCTCGTCGCGACGACCCCGTCGTCGGAGACGAAGGTCACGGCGACGCGCCAGGGGCGTCCGTCTGGGTCGGTTGCCCGGTAGACGGCGCTCGGGACGGGCGCCCAGCTGACGCCGAGCTTCTCGACACGGAATCCGGCCGCGGCGAGACATTCGTCGGGCGCGTGCAGGTGGCGGAGCGGCGCCGACGTGCGCACCACCAGGAGCGTGTCGTCGCCGTACCGCGCCCGCAGCGCCGTGCCTCCATGGGCCTCGTACGTCGCGCGCTCCCGCTCGGTCAGCGGCTCGTCCACGGCCAGCCGCCCGCCCAACGAACCGGGAAGGCGCAGATCCGGGAACGGTGCCGAGACGTCCACGGGCCGCTCGGGCAGGCTCATGACGAGTACCGCAAGGCCGCCGATCGCGAAGGCGGTGATCAGCTTGCGCCAGGGGTCGCCGGACCGGCGCCGGGTGTCCGGCCGGTGCGCCGAGCGAGGTCGTGCGCTCGCGACGCCTGCGATCTCTCCGGCGGGTCCGGACACGGTCGGCGACGGTTCGCGTCGGGTCCACGACGGGTGCGCCAGCCCAGCCCCACCGGGCCCCCGCGCCTGACGGCGAGCCCAGGCGACGAGCGGTGCGAGGGTCACGGCCAGCGCGACCAGGCCCACGGCGTCGTGGGGCCCTTTGGCGGCGAGGTCGAACCCCATGACGAGGTCGGGCCGAGCGAGGCCGGCCGAGAGCGCGGCGATGCGGAGGGCGTTGCCGGCCAGCGACGACCCGAGGGCGAGTGCGGCCCCCGCCACCGATGCGCGAGCCGACGGTCGGAGCACCGCCGCGCACACCAGGAAGACCGCGGCCACGATGTAGATGCTCTGCGTGCCCGCGCACGGGAGATCGACGAGCGTGTCCATGCCGTCGACGCGGATCCGGACCCCGGCACACGTCACCGGGTCGAACCCGAGCCTCAGCAGACGGCAGGCGCCGACGGCGGAGAGCTGCTGAAGGGGGTAACCCACGACCCGCTGAACGAGCCGTTCGAGGGGGAGCGACAGCGCGAAGAGCGTCGCCAGCCAGCCCGGGCCGAGCGCGAATCGTCGACGATCGATTCGGAGCAGAACGCCGATCGCGTACACATCGATCGCCAGGGCGAAGCCACCGAGGACGTCGACCGCGAGGACGATGCCGATCGCACGGACGGCCGCCGTGGCAGCCAGGAGTCCCAACGCACGTCGGCGCACACCTGCCTCCCTTCGTGAGCTGGCGCCGTCGCATCCGTGGCTGCGACGTCGTTCGGTGACCGGCGTCCGCACAGACGCGACGAGGAGCGCGACGGCCAGGGCGAAGAACCACCCGCCGGGGGAGTCGAACGCCGGATGCGTCCAGGTGCCGACCAGCCAACGGAAGGGCTCGAACGCCAACACCAGCGCCGCCGCGGCTGCTGCGCAGGTAGCGAGATCGGGGGTCTGGCGCGAGGTGGTGGTGGGCATGGTCGTCTCCGGTATCGGAGAGACAATGGCCGCCGGGCTTGGCGTGCGTGTGGACGCGGCGCCGAAAAGCGTTGGAGAGTCCGTGCAGATTCTGTGCAGGCGCAACCGTGAGACATCCACCCCGCATCCGGACCGTATTGATCACGACGTCGATCGTCGTGTTGTTGCTGCCCCTCGGGAGCATTGCTGGGATGCGGCTGTACGAGAACGAGCTGATCCGGCGCACGGAGTCCGAGCTCTACGCGCAGGGGGCGTTCGTGACGGCGGCGTATCGGGAGGCCGTGCTCGCCGAGCTGTCGGCGGCGCATCCGGGGACGCCTGCATCGGCGCTGGTCGCCGAGTTCGGCATCGTCGCGTCCGATACCGAGGTCGATCCGGAGTGGGAGGATGACGAGCTGCGGCCTATCGAGCCGACCCTGGTCCGGGCTCCCGGCCGCGTTCTCCCTCCGGCGCCCGACCCCGTGCCAGGACCGACGCCCGACGCGGTCTCGGCCGCAGCGGGCCGCTTCGTGCGGCCGATCCTGCTGCGCGGCAAGAACATCACGCTCGCCGGGATCCGGGTGGTCGACTACCGGGGCACCGAGGTCGCCAATACGCGCGGCGACACCACCCACGTGAGCCTGCTCGGCTGGGAAGAGGTCGCCACCGCGCTGACCGGGCGCACCGTCGCTCAGCTTCGACAACGTCTCTCCGACGAGCCGGCGCCGTCACTGTCGTCGCGCAGCCGCCGCACGCGCGTTCGGGTGTTCGTCGCGATGCCGGTCCTGGACGGGGAGCGCGTGCTCGGCGCGGTGGTGTTGTCGCGGACGCCGGTCAGTCTGCTGCGGGCGCTTCACGGCAATCGCAGGCCCCTGGCCATCGCCGGGGTGGCGCTCGTCCTGGTCGTCATCTCTCTCGCGCTCTTCACGTCGGTGACCATCGCTCGTCCGATCGGTGAACTCGTCGCGCAGACCCGTGCCGTCCGCGGAGGCGATCTGGCCGCGGCGCGGAGCCTGGAGCGGCCCGGTACGCGCGAGGTCGAGGAGCTGTCCGCCGCGATGGCGGCGATGGCGGCGAGCCTGGCGGACCGCGAAGGCTACATCCGGACGTTCGCGACCGGGGTGTCGCACGAGTTCAAGACGCCGCTCACGTCGATTCGCGGGGCGATCGAGCTGCTCGAAGACCACCTGGACACGATGAGCGCCGACGAGCGCGCGCGGTTCATCGGCGTCGTCGCGTCGGAGACCGATCGCCTGGAGCGGCTCGTCAGCAACCTGTTGGAGTTGGCGCGGGCCGATGTGTTGCGCCCGGGCGACGCGGTGGCAGACGTCGCCGAGGTCTGTGCGCGCGTGGTCGTGCGACACGGCGATCGCGGCCGGGCGGTGAAGTTGTTCGGACCCGACGGGGAGATTCCCGCGGGTGGCGGCTCGTGCCCGGACGCGCGCGACCCCATCGGAGGGGCGCGTATTCGCATGGTGCCGGAAGCGCTCGACACCGTGTTGTCGAACCTGGTGGACAACGCGGTCCAACACGGCGGCGCCGACGTCGAGGTCGCGGTGCGGTGGGGGCGCGACGACGGTCGTGTGATCATCGACGTCGACGACGCCGGTCCCGGGGTATCCGAGGCGAATGCGCCGCGGGTCTTCGACAGTTTCTTCACGACCGACCGGGCTGGTGGCGGCACCGGGGTCGGTCTGGCGATCGTCCGTTCGCTGGCGCGAGCCCACGGCGGCGACGTCGCGTTGGTCTCCACCGGGGGGCCGACGCGGTTCCGGGTGACGTTGCCGGAGGTGACGGATGGGTAGTGCTCAGCTGATCCTGGTCGTCGACGATGATCCGAATATCCGGCAGGTCGTGGGATTTGCCCTGGAGAAGGCGGGTTTCGTCGTCGCCGAAGCCGACGACGGCCGCGAGGCGCTCGCGGCGTGGGCCGCCCGGTCTCCGGCGCTGATCGTGCTCGACATCAACATGCCCGAGCTGAGCGGCATCGACGTCTGTCGGCAGATCCGGGCGTCGTCCACCGTTCCGATCGTCTTCCTCTCCTCGAACGACGACGAGCTCGACCGCGTGCTCGGGCTGGAGCTCGGGGGTGACGACTACGTGACCAAGCCGTTCAGCCCGCGGGAGCTCGTCGCCCGCTGTCGCGCGGTGCTCCGGAGAGCCGGGGCGCCCGCCGGCGCCGCGCCCGAAACGACCGGCGACACCGACGTCTTGTGCCACGGCGACCTCTGCCTGGACACGACGCGGTTCCGCGTGACGTGGGCCGGCGAGCCGCTGGTGCTCACGGTCACCGAGTTCGGAATCCTGCGAACCCTGATGGGCTTCCCCGGCAAGGTCTACAGCCGCGAAGAGCTCATGCAGGGCGCGTACGAGGGCTTCACCGTCGTCAACGACCGGACGATCGACAGCCACGTGCGCCGGGTTCGGCAGAAGCTCGCGGTGGTCGGCGGCGAGCCGATCGAGACCGTGCACGGGGTGGGGTACCGGCTGCGGGAGGTGGCTGCGGGCCGGTGAGGGGGGGCGTGGTGGGGGTTCACGCATGAGCGCGATGGGGCGGGCATTTTTTGGATCGCGCAACGGCGCGGAGGGGCGGGCACTTCTTGGGTTTGGGCGGAGGCGCGGAGGGGGTGGTTGTTGGGGCGGGGCACGGGGTGGTGGCGGGTGGGTTCGGATGGGCGTAGGATTGCGGTCATTCCCTTGGCCACCTCCCCGGAGCGAACGATGAAGCGTAGCGCAACCCTGTCGATCGGTCTCTGCCTCGTGCTCGCTGGCTGCGAGCTCTCGTCCGACGACGGCACCGACCCGGGCGCGGTCTCGGTCGGGCCGACCGACACCGGCGGCAGCGGTGGGGCAGACGCGGGAACGACGACCGACACTGGCGGCGGCACGGACACGTCGACCGCCGACCCGGTCAACTGCGATATCTGGGCCGGCCGCGGAACGTGCACGACCGCGGGCGCGTGCGGCGGTGACGTGTACGACGACGCGGGTCAGTGTGCAGCGGGTGACGTGTGTTGCTACTCCGGCACCTACCCGAGCTGCGACGTCGACGGCATCGACGGCGTCTGCCGGCCGGAGGGCGATTGCGGGTCCGGCTATCGGTCCGAGCGCGCTGACTGCGACGGACCGGCGGACATCGAGTGCTGTGTTCCCGAGGCGATGGAGTGCGACATCGATGGCATCGAGGGGGTCTGCATCGACATCGACGACTGTCTCGGCGTCTCGGAGGCCGGCCACTGCCCGGGCGACGAGGACATCCAATGTTGCGTCGAAGAAGTCGATGTCTGCGAGGTCGACGGGGTCGCGGGCATCTGCATCGACGTCGAGGCCTGCGACGACGACCGCGTTTCCACCGCCGGCCACTGCCCGGGCGCCGCGAACATCCAGTGCTGCCACGATCCGATCGACGATCCCGGCGGTTGCTCGGAGTCGACCCAGTTCACCTGCGACAACGGCGACTGCATCGACAAGGGCGACGTCTGCGACTTCAAGAACGACTGCGGTGACTACAGCGACGAGTTCGGCTGCGAGACCACCGAGGGCACCGCCTGCGAAGAAAACCAACTCCGCTGCCCCGAGAAGTGCGTCTCGACCTCGAAGGCCTGCAACGGCACCGAAGAGTGCGCCGAAGGCTACGACGAAGCCGACTGCGACTAACGGAGGAGGCGAGGCGGGGGGACTTCAGGGCATCGCGTCTTTGCGCCTTTGCGCGAACGCCGCCCCTCGACCTACCAGGGCACCTCCTCGGCGAAGCTGCGCCGCAGGAACTCCACGAAGAGGCGGACCTTGGCGGAGAGGTGACGGCTGTGGGGGTAGAGGGCCCAGATGCCTGCGCCGTCCAGGGTCCACTCGTCGAGGATCGGCGTCAGATCGCCTCGGCGGAGCGCGTTGCCGACGATGAAGTCCGGCAGGCGAACGACGCCGAGCCCGCGGATGGCAGCGTCCATCATGGCCTCGCCGCTGTTGGCGATCATGCGGCCGGTGACCCGGACCGCCTTCTGTCCCGACGGGCCGGTGAAATGCCACGTGTGCGTGTGGCCCGTGCCGAGGTAGCGATAGAGCAGGCATTGATGGTCCCGCAGATCATCGGGTCTGGTCGGGACGCCGTGTTCGGCCAGGTACGCCGGGCTCGCGCAGATGTGGAGCCGCGACGATGCCAACTTGCGTGCGATGAGGCTGGAGTCCGTCAGCTTGCCGATTCGCACCACCATGTCGTAACCCTCGGCGAGGATGTCCACGCGGCGGTCGAGGTAATCCACGTCGATCGCGAGCTGCGGGTGGAGCGCGAGAAACTGCGCGACGAGCGGGGCTGCGTACTGAATGCCGAAGCTGACCGGAAGGCTGACCCGGAGCGTGCCCCGCGGGCTCTCGTGCAGTTCCTGCACGGTCGCCTCGGCGTCCTCGAGATCGGCGAGCAGGACCTTCACGCGCTCGTAGAACGCCGCGCCGACGTCCGTGATCGTCACCCGGCGGGTCGTGCGGTTGAGCAGGCGGACGCCGAGGCGGTCTTCGAGACGAGAGACCTGCTTGCTGGCGAAGGACTTCGACACGCCGAGGGAGGCCGCGGCGTGCGTGAAGGAGCCATCGTCGACCACTCGGGCGAACATCGTCAGTTCCTGGAAGCGCA
>CAZFPM010000024.1:20974-23095 GCA_964520965.1 uncultured Myxococcales bacterium | reverse complement strand
GGTCGGTGGGGGCGGAATGGGTTGCCTGGGTGGCGACAATCGTGTGCGTCGAGCGCGTGATTGTCCACCGTATCGAGCGCACTCGGCGTCGGCGAACGCCGTGCCCCGCCCCGAAGGCGCCGCCACTCGAGAGGGGCGTGAGTGGACCTCGACCCTGGTTTCGCCGATACTTGCAGCAACACTCGTCCCCTGAGCCCCTGCCACGCCATGACCGTCCGTCCCTGGGCCATTGCGTGTCTCGTCACGATTCTGGCCGGCTGCAACGATCTGGGCGACGACGCCGATTCCGACGCCGTTGGGCTCGATGCTTCGAGCGAGGACGGCGTATCGATCGACGTCGCCGAGGGCGGCGACGGGGGCGGGGTCGACGATGACGGCGACGGCACCGACGATGGCGCCGCCGCGGACAACGGCGGTGTAGACGCCGGCTCGGGCGACGCGGTCGAGCCTTCGACCTGCGAGACCAACGACGACTGCGGCGGCGGCGAGGTCTGCGTCGATGGGACCTGTGTCGCGGTGTGCTTCGGCGACGGCGACTGCCCCGACGGGCTCGTATGCGACGAGGCGGCGAACGCCTGTGTCGACTGCCTCGACGACGACGATTGCGGCGACGGCGAGGTCTGTACCGACGGGAGCTGCATCGGGGGCTGCGCCGACAACTCCGAATGCGCCGGGGGCGAACTCTGCCAGGACGGCGTTTGCGTGGCTCTCTGCTTCTCGGCGGACGACTGCGGCGAGGGCGAGGTCTGCGACGGCGGCGCCTGCGTCCCGGAGGACGACGGCGGCGACGATTGCACGAACAGTTCGGATTGCCGTGGGGGGTTCGCTTGCGTTGGCGGTGAGTGCATCCCGATCGGCGGCGGTGGTTGCGACGGCGACGAGTCCGAGTGTCTGAGTGACGATGCCGGCCGGGCGTGCGTCGACGGCGCGTGGGAGCCCTTCGTGTGCGATGACGACGAGACGTGCGAGGGCGGCGCTTGCGCGGGGACCAGCGACGGGACGTGCGACCGACCCGGTGAGGTCTACTGCGACGGCGACGCGATCGTGGTCTGCGATGACGCGGGGGCCGAGGCGGCCCGGCTGCCGTGCGGCACGGGCGAGGAGTGCGCCGACGGCGAGTGCGTTGATCGCGCTTGTACGCCCGACGACGACTTCTGCATCGACGAGCGCGTACTCGCGCGCTGCAACGCAGACGCCGATGTCTTCTTCGAGGAGGACTGCCATCTGCAGCAGGTCTGTGACGGGGGCGAGTGTGTGTTCGCCGATGGGGCCAACGCGTGCGAGGGCGACGTGATCCTCGAGGCACTCCCCGGCGAGCCGTGCGGCGATTGTGGCACCTGGATTTGCGGCGAGCCGAACGCGGTCTCCTGCGACGACCCCGGTTTCAACGCCTGTGGCGTGTGCATCGCCCTGGAGGTCGAGATCGGCGCCGAATGCGGTGATTGCGGGGCCTGGGCCTGCGCCGAAGACGGCACTGCCGCCTGCGCGGACCCCGGACTCAACGGTTGCGGCGCCTGTGGGGAGCTCGAGGGAGCGCCGGGCTCGGCCTGCGGCGACTGCGGCGTCTGGGTGTGCGGCGAAGGGGGTTGGGGAGGCGTGGCCGAGGGCACTGTCGGTTGTGACGACCCCGGCGCAAACGAGTGCGGGGGCTGTGCCGACCTGGCCACCTTCCCGGGCGCGTGGTGCGACGACTCCGGGGCGTCGATCCAGGTTTGCGACGGCGACGACCGACTGGAATGCGTCGCGAACCGGGCCGACAGTTGCTTCACGGCGATCGAGTGCAACTTCTGGGCAGCGCGCTTCGGCATCTTCGACCCGCTCTCCATCGGCTGCGACCCGGACGTCGGGTGCTACCTCAAGGGCCAGTGTTCGCCCGATGGGATCCCGACCGAGGCCGACCCGTTCGGCTCCGCCTGCGTCGGCGGATCGACCTGCACGGTCGTCCCGATCGTCGGTACCCAGCTCTGCACCGGATGCAGCGTGGTCGACCCGAGCACATGCCGCCGCGGCGAGGAGTGCCGGGATCTGCTCTTCGGCCTGTTCCAGGTGTGCATGGACCCGCTCTCCATCATTCCCGGCACGTGAGCGTGACCCCGTCGGGTGCGCGGCTGCCCGACTTCC
>CAZFPM010000024.1:15310-20874 GCA_964520965.1 uncultured Myxococcales bacterium | reverse complement strand
CCCGACTTCCGGATCCCGAGCGCCGACGGCTTCCGCGATCACGACTGGGAAGCCGACCTCGACACCTACCTCGCCTGGTACCACGGGTTCTTCGCTGCCGCCGGGGAGGATCAACTGGTCGGGGAAGACTCGACGACGTACCTGCCCTCCGAGGTCGCGCCTGGGCGGGTGCGCCGGCTGATGCCCGACGCACGCCTCATCGTCGTCTTGCGCGACCCGATCGAGCGCGCGTATAGCCACTGTATAGCCACTACTGGCACCGGGTTCGCACCGGACGCGAACAGCTCCCCTTCGACCGCGCCGTCGAAGAGCGGCCGGGCAACATGGTTCGCCGTGGCTACTATCGGCGGCAGCTGGAGCGGTGGTTTGCCGTGTTTCCACGCGAGCAGATTCACGTCGTCGTATTCGAGCGGTTCGTCGCCGAGGGCCAGGCGGTGGTCGACGAGACGTGCCGCTTTCTCGGGCTCGACGACCCGATCGACCTCGCCGCGGTCGAGTCCCATCGCAACGCCGCCGCGGCGCCGCTGCACCTGGGGTTGCGTCTCGCGTACAACCGCGTGGCCGCGCCCCTGGCCCGCAAGAGCTACCGGCGACACCTCCCCTTCATGCCGGGGTATCGGCCCGGAACCCATGGTCGGGCCTCGGTGAGTGGAGTAGAGGCGCGCATCGCCGAGCTCTGGGAGCGCGTGCGTCCCAAGCGTCGCTATCCGCCGATGGACCCCGCGACCCGCCAACGACTCGGACGCCTCTACCGCGACGAGAACGCCGGCCTCGGCGACCTGGTCGGTGCCGACCTCTCCCGCTGGTGGGATTCGGAGAGCTGACGGGCGTCGGTCGTCAGCGTTCGACGAGCGAGACGACGAAGGGCCGCTTTCCCCGGGGCGTGAGCGGGATCTCGTCGACGAAGCGCCAATCGACGGTGACGCCGTCGCCGAGGCGCTCGCGGAACGTCTCGAGAGCGCCGTCGAGGGCGTTCGATGCCTCCTCTGTGCGTTGGGGCGCGGGTATCGCGACGACCTCGATGTGGTCGAGTGCGACCTGGCGGATCTGGAACGCTTCGAGGGCGTCGATCGGGTAGAGCTTCTGGAAGAAGAAGCTCGTGTGCAGCCGCTCGCCGTCGGGTAGCTCGAAGACGAGGTGTTGCTTGCCGACGTCCATGGACATCGTCGGAAAGTGGAGACCGCACTGGCAGGGGCCGACACCGGGCTTTCCCGCGTCTCCGATGTCGTAGCGGATGAAGGGCTGTACGGCGGAGAGCAGCGAGGTCACCAGGATGCGCTGGGGACCGTCGGGATCGTCGGGGTCGGGGACGAACTCGAGCACCGCCGAGTCCGGGTGGACGTGCATGCGCCCGTACCTGCACTCGGACGCGAGACGGGTGACCTCGTGGGCCCCGTACATGTCGAACACCCGAGCGCCGAGCGCGCGCTCGATGTCGTCGCGTGCCTCGGGCAGCAGCTTCTCGGCGGTCGACGCGATGACCTTCAGTCCGGGAAGCGAGCCACCGCGAGACTCGACGTGTTTCGCGAAGAGGTGAAGGGCGCCGGCGTATCCGTAGATCGCTTTCGGCCGGATCCGTCGCATCGCGGCGTACCACCGATCGAGGTCCGCCGGAGCTGTGTGGAACGCGTCGAAGTAGAGGCGACCGGTGAGGGGGGCGAGCAGGTTCCCGATCCGCTGCCGCTTTCCGTAGCCCCAGATCTTGGCGAAGCCGTCGCCGGGGCTGACGCCGACGAGCTGGAACGCTCGGAGGTTGATCGCGAGCTGCGCCTCGTATTCCTCGCGCGCGACCCGGAAGGTGAGGGGCTTGCCGGTGGAGCCGCCGGTGGTTCGAACCAGGACCCGACGACTGTCGGCGCCGTCGCTCATCATCCGATCCCCTTCTGCGCGGATGATCTCCTTCGTCAGGATCGGAAGGGACGCGATGTCCTCGACGGAGTCGACGGCGTCGGGGTCGAAGTCCAGCGTGGCGAAGAGGTCGCGCCAGTAGGGGACGTGGGCGCCGGCCTCCTGGAGCACGGAGCGAAGGCGGTCTACCTGTGTGTTCTCGACTTCGATCGCCGACATCCGGGTGACCGCCATGGCCACCGGCAGGCGCCTGATTCGCCCTGCCTGCCCCCGCAGCGCTGCCAGGCGCAGGTTGATCCAGGCGCGGACGCGTCTGCCGGCTCGAGAAGTGCCCCACGCGCCCAGCGCGGTGCCGAGACCGGCCTCGATGTCGCGCTGCTGTCGGAAGAGGTAGAGCGCGAATACGTAGGAGCCGGCGAACACGAGTGCGGCCGCGAGGCTGAGCGCGGAGTCGATGGGGTCGCTGGCGAGCAAGAACGTCGCCGGGACGCAGGCGACGACCGCGGCGAGCGTCGTGCGGACCACGGTGGCGATCGGCGGGACGAGGCCGAGGATTACGCGCACCTGCACCACCCGCACGATGTTGAAGACCGTGAGTGACGTCGCGGTCGCGATCGCGGCGCCCAACATGCCCCACCACTGGATGAGGAAGAGGTTCAGCGCGACGTTGCCGATGTTGATCGCGATGTTGTTGGCGAGCTCCAGCCGAGAGCGGCCCGACATGAGGAGGGCCATCTGCGCCGGACCAAACGACATGTTGAAGAAACGGCTCCCCGCGAGGATCGGGACCAGGTACCAACAGACGGCGAACTCCGGGCCGAACAGGCCGAGGACGAACGCCGCACCGAACGTCACGCCGCAGGCGATCGCGAGGTAGAGCTGGTGGATCCACCGGGACACGCGGTCGTAGGTCTCCCGCACCGCGCCCGCGTCGTGGCGGGTCATCAGATCGGCGATGACCGGACCGAGGCTGATGTCGAGCGCGACGCGCGGCTTCTTGACCAGGCCGGCCAACTTCGAGGCGATGGCGTAGACGCCCGCGTACTCCGGGTGTGCGGGGAAGAAGTAGCCGAGCATCAGGATGTCGACCCGCGCGAGCCCCATGTTCAGCAGGTCGGTGAGCCCCTGCGGCCACGAGAACGAGAGGATGTCCGGATCGAGCGGCGCCCGGATCAGGCCCCAGATCGGTCCGATGTCCGGCATCGCGCGCCGGAAGAGCCACCAGGAGCAGAGCGCTCCGGTCCAGCCCGCGGCGATGTAGGCGATGATCAGCGCATTGCCGCCGAGTCCGAGGGCGATCAGACCGAGACCGAGCGCCAGGGATACGCCCGGGTGGACGACGTTGGCCACGATGACGAACGGCGCCATGCGGTTCGTCCCTCGCAGCGCGAAGAGGAAGAGACGCATCGCCGCTTCGGCCGGCACCGCCAACACGAGCAGCCGCAGCCAGCGAATGTTCTCGGTGCTGACGCCCGAACCCGTGTGCTCGAGCAAGAGGGCTGGCAGGAAGAAGACCAGGCCGGTGATCACGACGCTCAGCCCGAGCATCACCTTCAGCGCCGTGCCCACGACCGAACGCTGCGTCTTCACGACATCGGCGGTGTGGTTGGCGATCGGGATATGCCGCAGCAGCCCCTTGTCGAGACCGAGCACGCCCAGGCGCAGCAAGAGCGCGACCGACTCCATCGCCACGACGAAGAGCCCGAGGATGTCCGCGCCGAGCAGGCGGGCGACGATCAGCAGGAAGAGCGGCTGGACGACGCCGATGACGTTCCCGAGCATGTTGACGAGGCCGCCGGTCGCGACCGTGCGGCTCGCCCGGTCGGCTGTCGAATGGGCCGTCATCGTGTGCGCGCCGCCCTGCGGGTCCCCGCCCGCGCCTGGTCGAGGATAGCGAGCTGACGGCGCATGTTCCGCGCGACGTCGAAGCGCTCCTCCACCAGTGCTCGACCGCGGCTACCCATGGCTCCCGCATGGTCCGGGTCTTCGGCGATCTCACCCATCGCCGCGGCCACGGCAGCCGCGTCGCCGGGCGGGACCAACACGCCGGTTTCTCCCGTGGTGACGACCTCGGGGATACCCGACAGATCGGAGCCGACGATGGGGCGGGCCATGGACATCGCCTCGAGAATCACGTTGGGGATCCCGTCGATATTCCCTTCGGCATCGCGGACCGAGGGCGCGACCAGCGCTCGGCAGCGAGACACCTGAGCGAACACGGCCTGGTTGTCGACGGAGCCCGGCAGCTCGACCGCACCGGCCACGTCGAGCTCCGCGACCAACGCTTCGAGCCGCCCGCGCTCCGGTCCGTCGCCGAGAATCGTGACGTGCACGTCGAGCCCGTCGTCCGCCAGAATGCGGACCGCGCGGACGAGACTGTCGAACCCCTTCTTCGGCACCAGTCGTCCGATCGCCAGGAAGCGGGGGGCTCCGTCTTCGGACGGGTAGGGCGCGGGGCTCGGGAGCGAATCGAGATCGAGCCCGTGGTAGACGAGGTGCACGTGCTCGTCGTCGCCCGCGGCGAGGCTGCGCAGGTGGTCGATGTTGTGGCGCGTGCACGTGAGGATCGATTCGGCCCCGGCGACCCCGTCTTCCAACGCGTTCGCGTCCCTCCAGATGCCGACGGCGTGAAAGGTCGCGCCGTAGGGGAGGTCGAGCAGTTCTCCGAGCGCCATCGCCAGCTCGGTCTGGTACCCGGCGAAGTGGGCGTGCACGTACCGGACACCGGACGCCCGTACCCGGTCGACGACCGAGGCCGCTGCCAGGGCCATCAGTCCGGCACGACGGCGGTGCCAGTGCGTGCGGTGCCCGAGCCGGGACATCGCCCGTAGGCAGTGCGCGAAGCGCCGGGGATGCCGGGCCGCCCACGCCAGTCCGCGGGCCGCCCAGAGCGCCTCGGGACCGAGGAAGATCGTGCGTCCGACGATCGCGGCGAGCGCCGGATCAGCACCGTCGTGGCGACGGCGGGGGCCGGCGAGCATCCGCACCTCGCCGCCGAGCTGCTCCATGTGGATGAGCTCGCGGTGGATGAACGTCTGCGACGGCTCCGGGAATCCCCACACGACGAAGAGCGTGTCCGCGAGAATCGACGGGTCGAGCTGGCTGGTTTCGTTCGACGGTTCGGTCATCGGGCCGGCATCGGTGGTCTCGAGGCGGCGTAGAACACCCCGCATCGACCGTCGAGGGGTTTGGCGCTCTCCGGGGTCGAAGTCCTGCCCGGCGGCCGGGCTCGGAGTTGAACGGGCGCGACCTCGCGGGTAGCGTACGCCCATGAGCCGAGTCGCCGGTCTACACTGCCAGAATCACGCCGATCGCCCGGCCGAATGGGGCTGCCCGGCGTGCGGGAAGACCTTTTGCCGAGACTGCGTGTCCGTCCGTGCGTTCGCCCAGGGGCGACTCGAGATCTGCGCCGCCTGTTCGGAGCCTCTGCAACCCATCGAGCGCGAGCACCGCGCGTCCAGCGAGTCGATCCTGCAGCTCTTCGTTTCGGCGCTTCGTTCGCCTCTCGACTCCACCGGCCAGGCGACCATCGGCGCGGCGGGGGTCTTCCTCGGCATTCTGCTCTGGGTCTCCGCGTACTCGATCTTCGGGTGGCTCGGGCTGTTCATCGCCGCCGGGCTCTTCCTCGCTTACGCGCAGCGTGCGGTCTACCACGCGGGGACTGGCGGTGTCGGCGCCCCGGAGGCGGCCCAACAGTCATCAATCTGATTCATGAG
>CAZFPM010000024.1:0-15300 GCA_964520965.1 uncultured Myxococcales bacterium | reverse complement strand
GACCTCGTCGACCGCTGGCTGGAGAATCGCAACGATGTGTCCGCGCTGCACGAGCTGGTCCCGCCGATTCTCTATCTGCTCGCCTCGTTCGGGCTCGGGTTTGCCCCCGTGCTGGTGATCGCGACGAAGGGCGGCCCGATGTGGCTCGTCTTGTTCGCGGTGTTGTTCGGGTTCATCTACGCGCCGATGGCGTGGCTCGCGGGCGCGATGTTGCGGCACTTCGCCGCCGTGACCCCGCTCGTCGTGATCCCGGCACTCCTCAAGGTCACCGGGTATTACTGGGTCGTTTGCGTGATCCTCGCGGTGGGCGCGGGAGTCTCCCAGGGGGTCTCCGGCGTGCTCGCCGGGGTCGGGTTCGGGCCGATCGGGCCGATTCTCTCGTCGGCCTGGTCGATGTACGTTGTCCTGGTGGTCTCGCGGATGTTGGGTGACGTCTACATCCGATCCGCCGACCGGCTGGGTTGGGAGTGACGCTCGACGGCCGGGGCGGCGAACCGGGCGGCGACGGGCCGGCCGGCGTGCGCGTGGTCGCGAAGGGCCATGGCTGGATCGCAGTCGACAAACCTGCAGGCCTCCTCGCGGTGCCGGGTCGCGGCCCGGACAAACAGGATTCCCTCACCACCCGGGTGCGAGCCCGGTGGCCGGACGCAAAGGAGGTCCACCGTCTCGACGCCGCGACCTCGGGCATCATGCTCATCGGTCTCGAGCCTGCCGCTCACCGCTCGCTCAGCGCGGCGTTCCGCGAAAGGAAGGTCGAGAAACGCTACATCGCCGTCGTGCTCGGTACGCTCGCCGAGGACACCGGCGAGATCGATCTGCCCATCGGCCGTCGGTGGGAAGAGCGACCGCGCCGACGCGTCGACGAGAGCGACGGAAAGCCCTCGCTGACCCGCTGGACCGTTCTCGAGCGCCGCCCCGCTCGGCCGCCCGGGCCGGGCACGTTGGGGTACCCCGAGACGACCCGGCTCGCGCTCGCCCCGCTCACCGGGCGCACCCATCAGCTACGCGTCCACCTGCAGGCGATCGGTCATCCCATCGTGGGCGACAGGCTCTACGGGGGTGCCGACAGCGCGGCCGACGAGGGGCGAACGCTCCTGCACGCCGAGCGGCTCGTGTTCCCGGATCCGGAGACCGGGGAGCCGATCGAGGTCGAGGTCTCGCCGTCGTTCTGAGCCGTGGCGGCCACGCGCGTGTCGACCGGTTGGACTTGCCCCGATCTCGTCGACCCGTCATGGATCGAGGCATGGTCGGCCCTCTACATCGTGCGCCCCTCGCGGTCGGCCTCGGGGCGGCACTGCAGCCGAGACGGCCGATGCCCCCGATCGCGCCGACTCGGCCGACGACATCGCCGACTTCGACGCTGCTGATCCGGAGGACGACGATGTCGACGGGGCCGCGGATGTCGACGGCGGCGATCCGGGCGTCGACGCTGCCGCGGATGTCGACGGCGGTGATATGGGCGCCGACGCTGCTGACGGGGGCGCGGATGTCGACGCAGCCGAGCCCTGGGTGCCGCGTGCGAACGTGGAGATCATCGCAATATCGCCGGGCGTGACTCCGGCGGCACGAGCGTTCATGGTGCGGGGTGTGGGCGTCGGTGACGCTCCGCCTCGCGCGTTGCCCGCGGCGGCGTGCCCTGGACCAAGACCGCTTCTTCGACGAGGAGACCGTGGCACCCGGACGGCTACCCGAACTCTTCCGCACCTCGAAGCCGACTGGCGGGCTCCCGGCCCGGTGGTTGATGCTCGCCGTCGGACTGCTGGTCGCATGCGACGAGGCCGCAGACGACGGAAGTGTCGAGGTCGATGTCGGCGTGGGCGTCGACGTCGGGAGTGCCGACGCCGCCGACGCCGCCGACATCGCGACCTGCCCTTCCGAGACGCCGATCTGCGACGGCCTGCTCGCCGTCTCGTGCGTGGACGGCGTGCCGGAGTCCGAGGACTGCGTGGGCGTTGGCTACTGCAACTTCGGCGCCTGCGCCGAGAGTGGGATCGTGCTTCCGGACGACGCCGGGTCGCACCGCAATCTCATCGAGTGGTGGTACTACACCGGCCACGTCGCCGACGGGGACCAGGCGTTCGGGTTCGAGATCGCGCTCTTTCAACAGCGCATGGCCGATCTCGTCGGCGACCTGTTCCCCGGCGATCAGGAGTTCGGCTACATGTGCCACGTCGCCCTGCTCGACAAGAGCGCCGGCGAGCACTTCTACACCGAGGGGCTGTCCATCGAGGCCGACGTGTGGACCGCGGACCCGGTCGAGCTGCAGGTGTTGGGCTGCGAGCTGGAGATCTCCGGTGACGGCCACGACCACATCGTCGGGACGATCCCGGCCGGTCGCGAAGGGCGGGGTCGCGCGGGAAGCTGGACCTTCGACCTCACGATGGTGCCGACGAAACCGGTCGTGCACCACGGAGGAGACGGCGTGATCGGCATGGGCCACGGCGGCGACAGCTACTACTACTCGTACACGCGCCTGGACGCGGTGGGCACCATCGATACGCCCGACGGCAGCTTCGCCGTCGCGGGCCAGGGCTGGATGGATCACCAGTGGGGCGAGTTCTCGGCTCAGGACTTCAAAGGCTGGGACTGGTGGAGCATGCAGTTCGAAGACGGCTGGGAGATCATGCTCTTTCTCTTCCGTTCGTGGGAGGGCGAGATCGTGGTCAGAGCCGGGACGCTGGTCGACCCGGTCGGCAACACGATCGCCCTCGACGGAATCGACGCCTTCGAGATCACCGGCCTGCGCACCTGGGAGAGCGTGCAGACCGACGGCGTCTACCCGCTCGATTGGGACATCCGCATCGCCGAGCTCGACTGGGACCTGCAGGTGCGCACGCAGGTCGACGAGCAGGAGATGCCCAACGTCGCGAAGACCTACTGGGAGGGCGCGGTCACGATCGCCGGTACGCGCGGCGCCGTCGATGTGCGGGGCGTCGGCTACGTCGAACTGACCGGGTACGCGACGAACCCGACGGACCCGTAGGCGCGCGGACGTCGCTTGATCTCGACGCCCGCTCACGGGCGATGGAAGTAGACGACCGTCTGCGTTCGGTGTCCTATCTCGACCTGCTTCTCCTCGCTCTCGCCGTCTGCCCAGACGACTCGTAGCGAGTGTCGCCCGGTTGGGAGCGGGACCAGCGCGGGCGTGTCCGTCCCGACGACGGTGTCTTCGGCGAAGACGGCCCCGCGCGGCAGGGCATCGACATACGCGGCTCCCAGCCTGACTCTGCGCTCCTGCCGTGTGGTTGTCGCTCGGTAAGCCGGGGAGGAAGGCCGCGTGCCGCCCGCTGTCGAGCAGGCGAAGCGCGCCCCGAAGGCGAGTCCGCCGCCCTCCGCGATCATGCCGCTGACGCCGAGGCCGTACGGACAGAGGCGCACGAACGGCTCCCCGCCTTCGTCTCCGATGCCCGGCAACGGCCGAGCGAGTGGCGTGTCTTCCCCAAACGCCGCCGCCCATCGCTCGTCGTCGGACGCTTCGAGATACCCATACACTGGGGCGATCCAGCGGAGCGAATCGTCGGCGCCGCCGCTGAATCCGAGGACGCGCTCCCCGACCTCGCACAACCGTGTGAACGGCGCGCCGGTCGGCCCGCCGATCGGCTCGGTCACCGTGTACTCCGCCGCGGTGGGCGTCGCGCAGAGCAGCATCAGATCACCCATCCGCGCTCCCGCCAGGGCGGCGATCCCGATCACCGATTGGCCGTCGGCGCACTCGCGCACCGCTGGCTCACCCGCCCCGCCGATCGGTGGCATCATCACCAGGCCGGAGCCGGGCGTTTCGTCGGCGGGACCGCTGCGCCACGCAAGATCCACGATCTTCGAAGTCTCGGACGTGTCGATGCAGAGTGGGCCCGGAAACGCCGCGTCCGCGTCCGGGACGGACCGGGCCAACGACGGTCCGGCACCGGTGCGTGCGCAGGACATCGACAGGACGAGCAGGCATGTCGCGGCGAGGCGTCCCCTGGTCATGTTCGGGCCGGGTGCGGTGGACGGGGGCAGCAACGGCGCCCGTCAGGTGGCTATTCCCTCGCCGATCAGTCAGGGCACCGGCGTGCAGGCGGGGATGCAGTCGAGGCACACCGGGCAGGAGCTCGTACCGCAGCTGTTGCAGAACTCACCTTCGGGGCAGTCGCCGGACGTCCCGCAACCCGGCTCGCCCCACGGCCGGCAGGTCGCCGGGTTCACGCAGAGCCAGCAGCCGTCGATGAGGGCCATGATCTCGAAGTCGGTGCACTCGGGAGCCCGGCCGTCGCAGACCAGCTCCGAGCCGTCGTCGCACGAGCGGTCGCGCAGGCAGCAGATGCCTGCGGTGGGCTCGCAGCTCGACCGGATGCGGGTCGTCCCCGTTGGGCACGCCTCTCCGTCGACGCACTCGGCGCCGGCGCGCTCGCAGTCGCTCGCCGGAGCACGCTCCCGACAACAGATGCCGCCGGTGGGCTCGCAGCTCGACCGGATGCGCTCGGTGCCGTCGGGGCAGGTCTCCGCGTGGTGGCAGGTCGCTCCGGCCTCTTCGCAATCGCTCGTTCCCATCGGTGAGCAGGAGTCGGGGGTGACGCACTGCCAGCAGCCGTCGACGACCACGGCGAACGCATACTCATCGCACTCCGGCCGTATCATCCGGCAGGTCGGCTCCGGCTCGGTAGGGCAGCCGTGGGGGACGCAGGCCGGGACGCAGTCAGTGCACCCCGGGCACGAACTCGTGCCGCACGGATGACAATGCTGGTCGGCCGGACACTCGGAGTCGTGGGAGCAGGCCGCCGGGGCGACGCCGCAGGGGTTGGGGCACTCGAACATGCCCTCCCAGCAGGCGCACTCGGCGATCACGGTTCGACCGTCGTCGCAGAGGACATCGAAGGTCGTGGTCTCTCCGTCGACGCACTCCGCGTCCGTCTCGACGGCGTCGTCGGCATCGTCGACGGCGTCTTCGCCCGTGTCGGCTTCTTCGTCGGTGTCGCCGGCCGCATCGTCGTCGGAACCATCGGCCGCGGTATCGTCGACGGCATCGATGACCGCGTCATCGTCGCCGGTGTCGTCATCGTCGCCGGTGTCGTCGTCGGGCTCCGTCGTGTCGTCGTCGGGCTCCGTCGTGTCGTCGTCGGGCTCCGTCGTGTCGCCATCGTCCGTGCCCCCGCCGGCGGTGTCGGAGCCGGCTCCGTCGGCGGTATCGATTGGGAGCGATTCCCCGGAGCCACAGGCGACGAGGAGGGCGACGAGCGCGAAGACGACGAGACGGAGCATGACCTTCTGCCTCCGAGGTGGTTCCATACGAGCATACTCTGGTTGGAATTTCGTGCCAGCCCCGGGCGCAACCGGTTGGCTGCATCTGCCGAACACGGCCAGGATCGGATCGAGACGAACCGGCCGGTGCGCCGTGGTACCGGCGTGTTCGACGAGGTGCCGGCTGTGAGAACCGGTCACGCCAAACCCAGATCGACCATCGCAGCACGCGTTGACGAAGTGCTCGGATTCTCTCCCGAGTCTGCCGCGTCGGCGGGAGCGACGGCGCGGTGACGTCGCGGGTTCCGACTGGCCGACCTCACGACGTTCGACCGCGAGATGGCGCACCTGAGCGGCGTGCCGTACGCTGGCGTCTCACTGGACTGATTCGACTCGGCGCTGAGCCGTTTCACTCCGGGCGCGTCCGGAAGATCACCGCTGGGGCACGCACGTCGCGTCGTCGCCGCAGATCAGCGTGACGCCGGGTGGGGACGGGCAGTCGTCGTCCGTCTCGCAACTCGGGATGCAGGCACGACCCCGCGGCGTGTCGGCACACGTGCAGCCGAGGCGGGCGTCGGTCGGGCAGGCGCCTGCCTCGTCGCAATCGGATTGCGTCGTGCACGACGTCGGTCCCGCGCCGGGGTCTCCACCGGGGTCGCCGCCGGGGTCTCCACCGGGGTCGCCACCCGGGTCGCCACCGGGGTCGCCACCCGGGTCGCCGCCCGTTCCGGTGCCCACTTCGGGCGGGTCGAGCGCCGAATCGTCGGCGAGGTCGGCGCCGCCTCGGACACATCGCACGTGGTTGAAGATGCGGATCGCGTCGCCTTGAGGGCCGTGCCCGGTCGGGTAGTTGCCCGGGTCGCCGGTCTTGGGATCGCTGCGCTGGGCGCCGGCACCGTGCACGTCTTGCCAGCGGCCGTTCATGTAGCCGAGCGCTCGGCCGAACGAGACGTAGGAGGCGTTGGCGGCCATTCCGTTCGACGAGACGTGGGTGGTCGACGACCAGTACGAAGCGAAGTCGCGGTCGCCGGCCTCGTTCACGATCTCCGTCGCCTCGAAGAGGGGGTCGATGGCGGCCGAGTCGGTCGTGTCCGGCGAGCGGGTGTAGTCGACGATCGAGTGGAGCTCCTTGACGTCGGGAAGCCGCCAGTCGTCGTCGCCGCCGACGGCGAGTCCCTCGCAGTGGGCGAGGGCGTCCTCCCAGTTCATGCCGTCGCCGCTGTCGGCGCGCTGCCAGCTCAGGCCCGTGCTGGCGTCTACGACCACGTCGCCGTCGGCCGACAGGTCGGACACGCCGTAGCCGGTGTCGCCGCGGACATAGAGCACGTGGAAGAGCTTCCCGTCGGGCTGCCCGGGCATCGGGGCGGTCGGGTAGCCCTTGATGCGGCCGTCGGCGAAGTTCACACCGAACATCGTGAATCCGCCGAAGGTCTCGGAGACGTAGGTCGTGCTCGTCGCGAACTGCGAGTCGATGATCCGCTCGCCCGCGTCGGGATCGCCGTATTGAAACGCGAAGACGTCGTCGATGAACGGGTCGAGCCCGGAGGTGTCGGTGCCGGAGTAGCCGCTCGGGTCGCGGCCGGTGAAGTCCATCAGCGAGTAGAGTTCGTGGATCGTCGGCAGCCGCCAGTCGTCGTAGCCGGCGAGGTCGAAGTCCTCGGCGCCCGTGACCGCATCGTCGAAGGTCATCTTCTCGCCGGGATCCTGCTGCCACATCAGCCCGGTCACGAGGTCGGTGACCGTGCCGTCGCCGTTGTCCTGGTACGCCGGCGCTGCCCCGACGTAGTGCGCGTCCTGTCCGAAGAACGTGTCTCCGACGGCCGGGCAGTCGACCCCGGATGTGGCGTCGTAGCAACCGGTCTGAGCGGTGTCCGGCACTGCGTGATCGGCCATCGCGATTTCCGGGTCGCCGCCCGTGTTCCCGCCGTTGCCGGTGTTGCCGCTACCGGCGTCGCCACCGCTCACACCGCCGAGCCCGACGCCGCTGTCGTCGCCTGGCCAGAGGTCGCCGTTCGAGTTCGAGTCGAGCGCGGGGCCGTTTGCGTCGGTTCCGCAGGCGAAGGTCAGGACGAAGATGGCGGCAGGGATCGCGTGCGCAGGTCTCATGTCACCTCGGGGGAGCTCGTGGCGCCGTCGGAACATCCTCGGGCGCCTCACCACGGTATCGAGCCTAGGCCCCCGGCGGATCGGCTACAGGTGCCCCAAAGTGCACCCCTCCGAACGGACGGATGTGCGGTTACGCGCTCAGTTCCCGCCGGTCCCGAATCAGGGAGAACAAGCGTCGGTTCATGGTCGGGTCCTGGGTCCGGGACGGGCCCGCGGATTGTGGCGGAAGTCGCGGGCATTGTCACGGGCCTGGGAGATTGGGCAGGGCGGCCGCAAAGTCCGGGCCATCCGCCATCAAGGGCGAGATCCTATCTCGCCCCCGGCTCGCAGAGCCGGTCTACACCCCTGAGGCAACCCAAGACCCTCGACTTTGCGATCCCCCTGGGAGATGGGTCCGCGGACGGCAGCTGTGCGTCCACGGTGAGCGTGAGGCTGTTGGCGATCGTGTTATCCTCCCCCCATGAACCACCGCCAACTGCTCCTTGCCCTCATCTGCTCTCTCGCCGGCCTCGCCCTCGGCGCGTGTGGCACGGCCGCCTCGTCGCAGGCGGTCGGCGCTGCCGCCGATGCCGCAGAAGACGATGCTGTCGTTCCCGCGAGCGACTCGGCCGGCGACGTCGATCGGGTCGATGCGTCGCCCGACGCCGACCGTGACGGCGCGACGACCCCCGACGCGACTCCATCCGACGTCGCCGAGCCCCCCGACGCGTCACCGGAAGACCCCGTTGACGCCGACATCTCTTCCGCCGACACGCCCCCGTCCGACCCCGTCACCGCGACCGATGCCCCCGACGTCGACGACGTGGTCCCGGAAGACGCCATCGACGCGGCCGACGTGGCGGATGCCACCGATGCCACCGACGCGGCCGAGCTGGCGGACGCCGCAGATCTGGCGGATGCCGCCGACGCAGCGCCAGACACATCACCGCCGGTCGAGCCGGCATTCCCGCCCAGCGTCCTGGTCGCGACCTTCGACCGCTTCGACGAAGCCCTCGCCGACGGGAGGGGGTACATCGACCACACCAACGAGACCGCAACGCTCGCCTGGGGCGAGTCCTATCTGCAGATGGGATACGCGGCGCTCTACGAGCGGACCCGCGAGACCCGCTACCTGGTTCGCCTCGCCGTCCACATCGACGGTGTGCTGGCTACCCGCGACGATGCGCGCGGGTTCGCGGACTACCGCGGAACGTCGGACGCGTGTTGGAGCAACGTCCACTACCAGGATCCGCCGGCCCCCTACTGCTACCTGGTCCACACCGGGATGATCACGTGGCCTATGGTTCGGTTCGCGATGCTGGTCGACGCCGACCCTGCGCTCTCTGCGCTCCCGGGAGACGACGGGGAGACGTTGGGGGACAAGGCGGCCCGCTACGTCGAAGCCGTGCGCGAATCCGTGGCCGCACACGACGACCAATGGCGGAACGGACCGGCGGACGACGAGGGTCATTACATCTTCCGGACCGACGCGCCGCCCACCATCCACCGCGGTGTCGTGCTTCCGCTGAACCAGCAGAATGCCCTCGGTCGCACCCTCGTCGGGCTCGGAACGCTCACCGGTGAGGCCGGCTACACCGACAAGGCGCGGCGCCTGGCGCGGTTCTTCGACCGTCGGATGAGCGTGCGCGACGGAGCGGCTGTGTGGGCCTACTGGCCCGAGCTCGGCAGCGCGGGATTCTCCGGCACCGGGGAAGACATCTCTCACGCCGCGATCAATGTCGGCTTCGCGGTCGAAGCGGCACGGGCCGGCCTGGTCTTCGATGAGACAGACATCGCGGCGATGGTCGCGACGTTCGCCGAGGTCGTCACCCGTGGAGAGGCCGCGGTGTTCGACCGGGTCGACGGTGCGGGGACGAGCGGACGCTACGACGTGCAGGCTGGCCGGTGGCTGCGGCTGTCGCCGTGGGATCGGCTGATGGACGTGTTCTTCACGACCCAGGGCGTATTCACCGACGTGCTCGCCCTGGAGTCGACCGGGTCGATGTCGGTGGCGTGCGGCGTGGCGTACCTCGCGCTCGCGGAATCGCGCCTCGAGCTGCGGGGGCTCACGACCGTGCCGGGATCGGCCTCGGCGTGGGCGGGGACGACCGTAGGGGTCGTCGACCCGGTGCGGGGCTCGGAGCTCGTGGCAATGCGAAACTTCGACGGCCGCTTCTACGCCTATGTGCTCGACGAGACGACCGGCCAGCTCGGTGGGCGCAACCTCTGGCCCGGCGATGGAACCGCGGATTGGGCCGGGCTCGCTGCGGTCGAACCGGTCGACGGCGGTCCGTCTCTCTTCGTCGCGGCGCGTCGGAGCGGCGGTGTGTCGGTGCTCGCGCCGAGGGACGACGGTCTCGCGGTGCTCGCCACCCACGCTCTCGGCGAGGACTGGGTCGACATCGATGCGTTCGTGTCCGACGGCGTGGCTCACGCGGTGCTGGTGAGCAGCGGTCATGTCGTGCTCTTCCGGGTCGGCCCCGGCGGAGAGATGACCGAGGTGGCCCGCAGCCCGACCGCCGGCGATGACCCGCGGTGGTCGGCGGGTTGCGCCGGCGACGTCGACGCCGACGGTGCTTTCGAGGTCGTCGCGTTGCGTAACTCCGACGCCCACGTCGTCGTGCTGGAGCGGTCCGGCGCGGCCCTGGACTTCTCCACGGCGCATGCGGGCTACGGGTCGGCGTCGGATTGGGCGTCGATCGCCTGCGCCGACATCGACGCCGACGGAGTCGACGAGGCCGTCGGCTCGCGCAACTTCGACGGGAGCACCTACGTGTGGCGCTTCGACGGAGCGGGCACGCTGAGCGGGGCGACCCGCGTACAGCTCGCAGGCGCCACGCTCTCTTGGGGTCCGATGGGGGCCGGCCGGCTGACCGCCGACTGGGCGGGCGATTGGATCGTCGGCGCGAGCGGGCGCACCGGCCGACTGCACGCATGGCTCTGGCGCTGACGACGACGGTGCGGATCGGCCGATGTCAGGTGTTGCGTTCCGGTCTCAACCGGGCTAGCCAAATCGGTGAGTCACCCCGCCGGAGGCCAACCGATGGTGCACGGCAGTTACGCGCAGAGCTTCGCGATCGTGGAGAAGCGAGAGCTGTGCCCGGACACGTGGTTCATGCGTGTCGAGGCACCGCTCGTCGCTCGCAAGGTGGAGGCCGGCCAGTTCGTGATCGTCCGTCCGGGGGAGCGCTCCGAACGGATGCCGCTGTCGATCGCCGGCTGGGACCGGGACGCCGGCACACTCGACCTCGTGATCGCCGCGGTCGGTGTGACGTCGACCGAGGCGGTCGAGCTGAACGTAGGCGACCGGTTCTCGGACATCGTCGGGCCGCTGGGCGAGCGCTCGCACGTGCAGAAGTACGACGGCGTCTGCGTCGTGCTCGGCGGAGGCTACGGCTCCGGCGCGATCATTCCGACGGCGCGCGACCTGAAGGAGCTCGGCAACACGGTCTATGGCATCGTCGGCGCGCGGAGCGCTGACCTCGTGATCATGGCCGACGAGCTCGGCGAGGTCTGTGACCGCTTGATCGTGACGACCAACGACGGGTCGCTCGGCGTGAAGGGATTCGTCACCCATGCCCTCGCGCCGATCCTCGTCGAGGAGAAGGTGTCGAGCTGCCTCGCCATCGGGCCGGTCCCGATGATGAAGGCGGTCGCCGGCATGACGAAGGAGCACGGCGTCGATTGCTTCGTATCGCTGAACGCGATCATGCTCGACGGCACCGGCATGTGCGGTGCCTGCCGGGTGACGGTGGGCGACGAGACGAAGTTCGCCTGCGTCGACGGCCCTGATTTCGACGGTCACGCGGTGGATTTCGACGAGCTCGTCACCCGCCAGCGGATGTTCGCGGAGCAGGAGCGCGAGGCGATGGAGTGCCGGCGCGAAGGAGGACGCGATGGCTGACGAGCTCACCGCCAAAGAGCGGATGGCGTTGCCCCCGCAGGAGATGCCCCTGGCGGACGCCGAAGAGCGCGTCTGCAACTTCGAAGAGGTGCCGACGGGGTACACCGAGGAGATGGCGACGGTAGAGGCCACCCGCTGCATTCGATGCAAGAAGCCGAAATGCATATCGGGCTGTCCGGTCGGCGTCGACATCCCGGCGTTCCTTCGCCTCGTCGAGGAAG
Organism: uncultured Myxococcales bacterium; assembly: GCA_964520965.1. Taxonomy (GTDB): domain Bacteria; phylum Myxococcota_A; class Bradymonadia; order REDH01; family REDH01; genus CAZFPM01. The sequence continues at coordinate 3,873 of CAZFPM010000024.1, read as the reverse complement.
GGGATCTGGAGGGCGCCGCCAAGAAGATCCGCGAGACGAACTTCCTCCCGGCGATCTGCGGCCGTGTGTGTCCGCAGGACAAGCAGTGCCAGGCGTTGTGTGCGGTCGGTCGCAAACGTGTCGCGGTGCAGATCGGCAGTGTCGAGCGCTTCGTCGCCGACTACGAGCGCGAGCGCGGACTCGACCGGAAACCGGACATGCCGCCGAAGACCGGTAAGCGCGCGGCGATCGTCGGCTCCGGCCCGGCCGGACTCACCGCCGCCTACGAGCTGCAACGCCGCGGCCACGACGTGACCGTCTTCGAAGCCTTCCACCGCGCCGGCGGCGTCATGGTCTACGGCATCCCGCGTTTCCGGCTGCCCCTCGATATCATCGAGGAGGACCTGAAGCTGCTGGAGGAGATGGGCGTGGAGTTCGTCTACGACGTGATCGTGGGCAAGACCCTCACCCTCGACGATCTCTTCGACGACGGCTTCGACGCGGTCTTGATCGCGACCGGAGCCGGGCTGCCGAAGATGCTCCATGTGCCGGGCTCGAATCTCAACGGAATCTACTCGGCGAACGAGTACCTGACCCGCGTGTACCTGATGCACGCAAACGAATTCCCCGACTATCCGACCCCCATCTACCAGGGGAAGAAGCTCGCTGTGATCGGCGCCGGCAACACCGCGATGGACGTGCTCAGGACCGGGAAGCGCCTCGGTGCCGAAGTCACGTGCTACTACCGCCGCTCCCGTGCCGAGGCCCCCGCGCGGACAGAGGAGCTCGAGCATGCCGAGCAGGAGTTCATCGACTTCAAGTGGCTGAGCAATCCCGTCGAGTTCATCGGCGGCGACGATGGCTTCGTGAAGGCGATCGAGTGCATGCGAATGGAGCTCTCCGAGCCCGACGACTCCGGGCGCCGTCGCCCGGTCCCCACGGGCGAGACCTTCGTCGACGAGATCGACACCGTCGTCATGAGTCTCGGCTGTGACGTCAACCCGATCATCGCCCGCACCGCGGACGACGTGTTCACGAATAAGTGGGGCGTCGTGATGGTCGACAAGGAGACCTGCCACACGTCCAAACAGGGCGTCTTCGCCGCCGGAGATGCGATCACGGGCGGATCGACAGTGATCCTGGCGATGGGCCAGGCCAAGAAGGCCGCCGAGCACATGCACGAGTACCTGATCGGCGAGTTCGACTACACCCTCGAAGTCCCGGACGATCCGGAGGCCGAGGGCGTCCAGTGGACGTTCGCCGGGGCCTGATCGGAGGACGACGCACGACCCCATGCCCGGGGTGTGATCCGAACCGATCGGGTTGAACGGCCTGCCGCAACAGAGTGGCCGTGATCGCGACCCCATGCCCCAGGGCGGCCGCAAGGTCCGGGCCATCCGCCATCAAGGGCGAGATCCTATCTCGCCCCCGGCTCGCAGAGCCGGTCTACAACCCTGAGGCAATCCAAGACCCTCGACCTTGCGATCCCCGTGCCCCATGCCCGGGTCGCGTTGACCGCACCGGGACCGTCGGCCACGATGTCCGCTGCCCCGGAGTCGACCATGAATCTGCGAACGGTGTCTCTGCTCTATCTCCTGCTCTCCTTTTCGCTGACCGCGTGCACGGACAGCGGAGAAGGTGACGATACGCCGGTGGAGCCGGACGTTACGGCCGACGGATCGACCGACGCGGCGCCGGACGCGGAGGACGTGGGGGACGACATCGCGGTCGATTCGGAGTCGGATCCCGACGCGAGCCCCGACGACGCAGGTCCCCCGGATTTCCCGTTCTCAGAGGGGCCGTACGGCACCGCGTTTCGCGACCTCGCCGGGCCGTTCACCCTCGAGACCGACGCCGGCCCGTGGTCGTTCGAGGACGCATGGACCGGGCGGGAGTCGTTCATCTTCATGGTCTACACCAACGACCCGCTCCGACCGCAGAACATCCGAGACTTCCTGGGCAACTACTGGTTCCCCGGCGGCAGCGCGACGGAGGAGATCCGGGAGCTGGTCCTGATCTCGCCGCCCGACGTCCACTACTTCTGGATGTCCCTCGACGGCGACGCGGCCGTCGATGTCGGTCGCATGAAGGAAGACGTCGACGCGGCTCTCTCCGACCTCGACGAGTCGACGCGCCTGCACTGGCAGGAGCACATGCACTACGTCACCGAACGGTCGACCGAGCTCGACGGGTGGATCGCGGACTTCGTGCGCGAGACGGGCCGCCTCTGGTTCGCGATCGACATGTTCCAACGCGTCCGTCAGCTCGGCATGACGACCGATATCCTCACCGATTCGACGCGCCTGCACCTGATCGGACACGAGGCCGTCTACTTCTCGTTCGAGCGCCGCCGAGCCGAGGCGCTGGCGGCGTTCGACTTCACCCGGGTTCGCCTCTTCGACGACGTAAGCGTGCGCAACGAGCGGGTGTGGGGCGACCTCCCGCCGGAAGAGGAGATGGCGACGTACGACACCCTCTACGTCGACCTGAGCGCGTTCTGCCCCGAGCACCTCGACGAGAATTGCCACGAGTGGGACCGAAACTCGAACCTCACGATCTGCGACGTGCCGGTCGTCGAGGAGAACGCGTACGCCGACCAGGCATGCCAGCCGCGCGTTCCGGCCGTGGTCGAGGTCGTAGAGGTATTGGGCAGTTGCCGAGTCCCGGTCGAATGTGTGGAGGTCGCTGACTGCGAAGAGGGCGTCGAGGCGTGCATCGGCTACGTCGCTGCCGGCGAGGACACCGACGAGGTTCCAGGCACGTGTGTGCCGATCGAGACAGACGGGGTCTGCGCGACCGTCGACGACTGCGACGAGGGCGAGGAGTGCCTCGGCTACGTCGCACCGGTGGCTCCGGCCGACGAGATCCCGGCGGAGACCATCGCCTGCGAGTGCGAGACGCCGACGGGCGAGACCATCGAGTCGACCCATGTCTGCAACGGCGACGGCACGGGGCTCGGCGATTGTCGGTGCGGCTGTCCCCACGAGGTCGCCGGCTGGATCACGACCTACCATCGCGAGGGACGCTGGGTGACCGACATCACGCCGATGCTGGCGACGATGCAGCGGGGAGGGCGCTTGCAGTTCAACCTCGATGCCGGCGAACGCCTCGACGTCACGCTCGACCTGCTCTTCGCGAACAGCGGTGTCGGCGAACGCCCGCGCGAGTACCACTTCCTGCAGGGCGGCGGACGCTTCGACGAGAACTACAACGACGGGCGAGAGGTCTACCGCTTCACCCCCCCGGAGTGGGCGACCCGAGCGGAGATCGTGGCGTTCACCACCGGACACGGGTTTGCGCAGGCCGCCGGCAACTGCGCGGAGTTCTGCAACCACACACACCACTGGGAGGTGAACGACCGGGTCGAGTTCCTGCAGCAATTCCCCGAGGCGGACCAGGTCGACGCCTGTCTGCGGTCCGTCGACCAGGGGGTGATCCCGAACCAGTTCGGCACGTGGCCCTTCGGTCGATCCGGATGGTTCCCGGGTTGGGACGTGAAGCCGTGGCGGGCGGACATCACCGAGTCGCTCCGCGACGGTGAGAACACGCTCCGCTACCAGGGACTCTATCGCGGCCGTCCATACGAGCCCGAGGCGGCGGGCGGGAACATTCGCATGTGGTCGTATCTGGTCTACTACGGACCTTGACGCCACGCATCGACGCCTGGACACGCGTGCGAAGCTCGACGGGTGGAACTCCGCGCCCGTGCTGCTCCGCCGAAGGGAAGCCCCAACGCCACGCCAGGGCCTTCCCTTCGGCGGAGTTCAGGACAGGCGAGACACAGGCTCCGCCTGTTCCTCAGGCCGAACGGTTGCGTTCGACGGATCGAGGGGGACCACTCCCCCGCGTCGTTCTGCGTGATCGCCGGGACGACCGCGAGGATCACCGGTCCGA
>CAZFPM010000023.1:26908-41817 GCA_964520965.1 uncultured Myxococcales bacterium | reverse complement strand
AACGGTGACCACGACCGCGCAAGAAGACCGTTGGACGCTGCGGCGTGCACTCGCCGTCGGCGAGGCGCGCGGCGTCGAGATCGGCGAGGCGCGCGGGGTCGGGATCGGCGAGGCGCGCGGCATCGAGATCGGCGAGGCGCGCGGCATCGAGATCGGCGAGGCGCGCGGGGTCGAGATCGGCGAGGCGCGCGGCCGGCGGAGCACCCTGCTCGCCATCGTTGCGGTGCGTTGGCAGGCACGTCTCGCCGAGCTCGAGCAGATCGACGACATCGACGCGCTCGAGGCGAGGGTCCTGGAGCTGCTCGGCGGGGAGTAGCGTCGGCGCTTCCGCGGATCTCTGGCGACGCGCTGTCTTCGACGGCAATCCGGTCGTCGGTACCCGTAGCTCGTCTCGTGTCGCTGTCGCCGGGGAACGTTTCGAGGCGCTGGCGTGTTGGCTGCTCCGAGACCGTGAGCGCGGCTGCGACCGGGTCTGCTTGACGCTTCGTCGACCGCGTCTCTATTCTGCCGGCCTCACTTCAAGGACGGCGCGTTCTCTCGAGCCAGATGGGCGCGCTGCAACCGACGGGATGGTCCGACGATGGCGAGCAACGAACAGATCGAGAGCTTCCTGATCGAGCTCGAGATGCCCTTCGAGCGACTCGACGACGGCATCTGGGTGATCGTCAACGAAGCCGACCACGGCGAGAACCTCGTCGTCTACCGCGCCGACAGCGTCCTCAGTCTGCGGGTGAAGCTCTTCGAGCTCCCCACGGGCGACGAGAAGGGGCTGTTCCGGCGCCTGCTGGAGTTGAACGCGAGCGCGATGGTGCACGGCGCGTTCGGGGTCGAGGACGACGCCGTGGTGATCACCGGCTCCTTGGAGCTCGACAACCTCGATCTGAACGAGCTCCAGGCGATGATCGACTCCTTCGGCATCGCGATCTCCAGTCACCACGAGGAGCTCTCTGCGCTCCTCGAGGCCACCAGCTAGCGCACACACCGCCGCTCGCGCGCGGTCCCTCACGAGGAGTCCCTCATGGGCGTGTTTTCCCGATTGAGCACCCTGATCAAGTCGAACATCAACGATCTGATCTCGCGGGCTGAGGACCCCGAGAAGATCCTCAACCAGCTCATCGTCGACATGCGCGAGCAGCTGGTCGAGGCCAAGAAGCAGGTCGCGTCGTCGATCGCCGACGAGAAGAAGCTCAAGAAGCAGCTCGACAACGAGGTGCATCTCGCCCGGGAGTGGGAGAAGAAGGCGATGCTCGCCGTCCGGGCCGGCCGTGACGACCTCGCCCTCGAGGCGCTGCAGCGCAAAGAGCAACACGACGGGCTCGCGTCCGAGTATCGGAAGCAATACGAGCTCCAGAAGGCCGCCGCCGACCAGCTTCGCGCGTCCCTGCGTCAGCTCCACGCCAAGATCGAGGAAGCCAAGCGCAAGAAGGACCTCCTGATCGCCCGCCAGCGTCGCATCGAGGCGCAGCAGCGCATCCAAGAGACCATGCGCGGGTTCGGCGACACCTCGGCGTTCGAGCAGTTCGAGAAGATGGCCCAGAAGGTCGAGGCGATGGAGGCCGAGGCCGAGGCCGCCGCCGAGCTGCAGAACGAGATGGACCATGGTGACCTGGAGGACAAGTTCCGGGCGTTGGAGGAAGACGCCGGAGCCAGCGACGCCCTGCTCGCACTGAAGCACAAGATGGGCGTCGCCCAGGAAGCCGAAGAGGAGGAGGCCTTCGACCTCGAGGCGCTCGAGCAGGAGCTGGCCACCGTCCCCGCCCAGGCGCAGAAGTTCTCGAACGAGGAGTTCTGAGGCTCGGAGCACGCGATCCCCGACGCGTCGCCGCCCCGTCGGAGGGCCCGGTCCACGCGTCGGTGGTGTCCGCGCGCGTCGATCGCTAGACTCCGCCCATGCCTCGGCGCCTCCCACTCGTCGCCCTCGTCGCTCTCGTGGCTGCGGTCGCTTCGCTCTCGGCGTGCCTCGAGAACGCCTGCACGACCGACGCCCAGTGCGAGACCGGGGCGATCTGCCAGGCGGGGGAGTGCGCGACGCTCTGTTCCACCGACGACGGGTGCACGACGCCGCGCGTCTGCGAGGACGGGGTCTGCGGGTACGCCGACCGGTGCCGCGTCGACGACGACTGCGCTGTCGGCGAGGTGTGCGAGGGTCAGCTCTGTCGGTCGCAGACCCCGGAATGCGACCTGAACAGCGACTGCCCGCCCAACTTCCGGTGCTGCGAAGGTGGGTGCTACCCGGCGGAGTCGACGCAAGACGTCTGCCGCGCGGAGTGTCGCGACGACGTCGCCTGCGACGCGGATCAGACCTGCGACGACGGGCGGTGTCGTGACCGGGAGCTCGACGCCGCCGACACCGCCGATGCGGGGTCGAGCGACGATGGGGGCACCGACACGGCTTCGGCCGACGCAGGCACCGACGACCCACCGGACGAGGGCGTAGACAGCCCCACGACCGACGCCGAGCCGGACTCCGGGGACCGGGACACCGCCGACCCGGACACCGCCGACCCGGACACCCCCCTCCCGGACACCGCCGACCCGGACACCGCCGACCCGGACGCCGACGACCCCGACACGACCTGCACCTTCGACAGCGACTGCGGCGACGACCGCGTCTGCGTCGACGGTGAGTGCCGCCCGGAGCCCACCGACACCGGCGACCCCTGTGACGGCCGCGACGACGGTCAGCTCGGCGAGCGATGCACCGGGCCCGACGCTTGCTGCAACGGTCTGTGTTTCGGCAACCCCGATGCCGGGCGCGGCGTCTGCACGATCGCGTGTGACTCGTGGCGGGAATGCAACCCGGTCGGGGCCGGCGGCGACGAGCTCTTCTGCTACCGACATCCCGAGCTTCCCGACCCGCTGTGCGCGCTCTCCGACTACGGCGATTCCTGCGTCGGCGCCGACGATTGCGTCGCCCAGCGTTGCCTGCTGTCGACGATGCGGCGCGCGTGCACATACCCGTGCTCCACCACCGCGGACTGCGCATCGGGGGCAGCGTGTGGGCTGGTCAACTTCGCTGTCGGCGGCGGGGCCGAGCGCCCGGAGTTCGTGTGCACCCCGATCGGTGCCACGCCCTGTCGCGTGTCGGCGGACTGCCTCAGCGGCACCTGCCTGACCGACGACGAGACCGGCGTCAGCTACTGCTCGACGATCTGCAATGTCGCAGACCTGGGCGCCTGCCCGGCGGGGTTCGTCTGCGAGGAGCTGCCCGTGTCGCCGACGGAGTCGTTGCCGGTGTGCGTCCTGAGCGGTGCCTGATGACGGTGACCGAGATCGGCCGATATCGGCTCGTCCGATTGGTCGCCCGTGGAGGCATGGGTGAGCTCTGGTTGGCCACGGTCGATGGCGTGGGTGGTTGGCGGCGCCGGGTGGCGCTGAAGCGCGTGCTGCCCGACCTCGAGGGCGATGACGAATTCCTGGCGCGGTTCATCGACGAGGCGCGCATCGCGGCCGGGCTCTCGCACGGGAATATCGTCCCGGTCTTCGACATGGGAGAGGCCGACGGCGAGCTCTACCTCGCGATGGAGTACGTCGACGGCTCGGACCTGCGGCGCATCTTGAAGACCCTCGCGGCCGACGGCGATCGCATGCCGGAGCGCATCGCCCTCTTCATCGCCGCGGAGCTCTGCGCCGGCCTCGGCTACGCGCACGACAAGCGCGACGAACACGGCGTGCCGCAGCGCATCGTGCATCGCGACGTGTCCCCCTCGAACGTGCTGGTCTCGCGGGCCGGTGACGTGCGGCTGGTCGACTTCGGCATCGCGTCGGCCCGCGACCGGCTCGGCAAGACCGTCACCGGCCAGTTGCGCGGCAAGTTCGCGTACATGTCTCCGGAGCAGGCGTCGGGCAGGACGGTCGATCGACGCAGCGACCTCTTCTCGGTCGGGGTCCTCGTGTTCGAGATGCTCACCGGTGTGCGTCCGTTCGAGGGAGACGGCGACCTGGAGACCCTGGCGCGAGTCCAACGCGGGGAGCGCGCTTCGTTCGCCGAGCTGCGGCCCGACCTCGGTGAAGACGTGGCCGCCGTGGTCGAACGCGCCCTCTCCGTCGATGCGGCGGAACGATACGACCGCGCGGAGGCGTTGCAACGCGATCTGCTGGCCCTCGCCTACGCCATCGACGGCCCGGTGACGGTGGGCGACGTCGCGTCCTGGATCGACGACCGGCTGTCCGACGACCCGGTATTCGCCGCCCATGGGCGTCCGGGCGGGGCAACCCTCGACGACCTCCTCAACGCCCAGCTCGATGGGGAGTCGCTGACGCCCAGCGGGGCCTTGACCGGGAGCGGGCGCTACCAGGGCCCGATCTCGACGTCCGGCCGGAGCGTCACCGGCTCGACCGCGCCCGGCATCGAGGGCGGCCCCTCGCCCTCGTCGTCCGGGCGTATTCGAATCGGCGGGTCCGGCGACCACACCGTGACCCGGGCGTCAGTGCCCCTCTCACGCGCTGCCCGCCGCCGCCGCCGCTGGGCTCTGGCCGTCGCGGCCGCGGGCGTGTTGGCCGTCGTCGGCGCGTGGAGCACGAGCGGACGGCTCGAGGTACGCACCACCCCCCCGGGTGCCACGGTCTACCTGGACGATGTCGAGCTCGGGCGCTCGCCGATCACCGCCGACCGGATCCGTGGCTCACACGAGGTGACCATCGACCTGGTCGGCCACGTGGCGCTGACCCGTTCGGTTACCGTGCGCCGCGGCCGCACCGTACGGGTCGAGGAGACCCTCAGGCCGAGCGGGCGGGTGGTCGAGTTCCATTCGGTCCCGCCCGGTGCGACGGTCGTCGTCGGCGATCGGACGTTTCCCGCGGGCAACGCCACACGCGTACCCCTCGGCGAGCCGGTGCGGGTCGAGATGACGCTCGCCGGCTACGCGCCGGTGGTCGAAGAGGTCATCTTCTCGGTCGACGACTCCATCTTCACGCGACCTCTGGAGCCGGTGCCGGAGGCGCCGGGGAGCGCCGGCGCCGCAGCCGGAGACCCATCCGGAACGTCCGAAAGCGGTTCCCGCGCCGATCGGGGTGCCAGCGCGTCGCCCGAACGCGGCTCGTCGGGAGACGACGACGCTCCTCGGGTGCGTCGTTACCGGCTCGAGGGGCTTGCCCCATCGGCACTGGTGACGGTGGATGGTCGGCCCGTCGAGGGGGGTGTGTTCGAATTGGCGGCCGACGCGACCCCGGTCGAGGTGCGCGCCGTGGCCAACGGCGCCGCTCCCTGGACGCGGACGATCGACCCACGCGAGACGCGTAGCGGCACGATCGAAGTGGAGATGCCCGCCGTCGAGCCGGGTACGCTGGTGGTGCGCTTCGTCGAGCCGCCGATGGTCGGAGAGATCGAGATCGACGGCACCTCCCGCGGGACGAGCGACGACCTGCGCGAGTCTTTCGCGCTCGGCGCCGGCACGCACAATCTCCGCGTGGTGAACACCGTCGCCGGCAAGTCGTTCGAAGCCGATGTCGAGGTCAGGGCGGGGGCGGAGGTGACCGTCGGCGTCGAGTGGCGTTGACCGGCGATCGCCATCCTACGTAGTCTGACAGCGCACGAGGAGGCGACGATGTCGGATGTGACCCAGACCGTCCTGGTCGACGACCGCACCGAAGCGCTGCGCATGAAGCGCTTTCTGCTGACGATCGTGGAGCCCGACGGCAGCCATCGCCATCGGGTCTTCGGGCGTCGACGAGTGACGATCGGGTCCAGTCCGGACAACGATGTCGTGCTCGAAGACCCGGCGGTCTCGCGAACGCACGCGGAGATCCGGGTCGACGCCGGCGGGTACCGGCTGGTCGACGCCGGATCGAAGAACGGCACGCGGGTCGGTGACATGCGGGTCGGTGACGCCTACCTCGCCACCGGCGCATTGATCGGCATCGGCACCACCGAGATCCGCTTCGAGACGACGGACGAAGACGTCGAAGTGGTGCTTTCGGGGCGCAGTCGGTTTGGCCGGATGGTCGGCAAAGCGCTGGTGATGCGCGAGATCTTCGCCGTGTTGGAGCGGGTCGCGCCCACCGACGCGCCGGTCCTGATCGAGGGCCCGTCGGGCGTCGGCAAGGAAGACGCAGCCGAGGCGGTGCACGCCCACAGCGACAGGCGAGGCCGCGAGTTCGTCGTCTTCGACTGCGGAGCGATCGGGAGCGAGGCCCTCGAAGCGGAGCTCTTCGGGGTCGAGAGCGCCGACGGCGACATTCCGGGGGCGCTGGCCCAGGCCGCTGGCGCGACCCTCTACATCGACGACCTCACCGAGCTGCCGGCCGACGTTCAGGCCCGCTTCGCGCGGTCGCTCGACAAGGGCACGTATCACAAGGTCGGCAGCGCCCGGACCCTGCCGATCGAAGCGCGAATCCTGGCCGGGACCGACCGCAACCTGCGACGCGAGATCGAGCAGGGGGACTTCCGCGAAGACCTCTTCTACCAGCTCGCCGTCGTGCACGTCGTGATCCCGCCTCTGCGGGAGCGGGCCGAGGATATCCCGCTGCTGGTCGAGCACTTTCTCGATACGGCCCGCAAGCGCATCGGGGACGAGTCACTCAACATCACGTACGCGACCATGGAGCGGCTCAAGGCGCACGCGTGGCCGGGAAACGTGCGCGAGCTGAAGAACTTCATCGACCGGGCCGTGGCTCTGAGCGGGGGCGACGGGGGAATGGGCGCGTCGGCGAGGTTCCTGCAACCCGGTGCACCCACCGCCTCGGCCGGAGAGCCGGAGGCCGCCGTCGAGGCGTTGATGCGGTCGACCGGTGTCGACGTCGCCATTCCGTTCAAGGACGCGAAGGGCCGGCTGGTCGAGGCCTTCGAGCGGGCCTACTGGACCCACCTGCTGGAACGCACTGACGGCAACGTCTCCAAGGCGGCCCGGATCGCCGGCGTTCACCGCAAGAGCGTCGAGTACATCCTCAAGAAGCTCGACATCGACCGGAAGGAAGTCGCGAGCTGACGAGGTGCTTCATGCGGTCCTTCACCGAGTCAGCTTGCGTCTGGCTTGTCGAACCGCCGCCGTCGGCGTTGCTCGCTCGTCACGGGCCTTCACGACACGTCCCAGATGACGTCGATGACGTGACCTTCCAGGTCGTCGATGTCGACCTCGCGCTCCGAAAGCGCGAAGTGCCGAATCGAGATGCCGGCGGCGTGAACCGCGTCCGAATCCCCGGACTCCAGCGGGTGCCAGTGAGGAAGCGGTTGGTTCGTCGCCAGCAGGCGGTAAGCGCACGACGGCGGGAGCCAGGAGCACGTGAGCGCGCGGTGCTTCGTCATCGCCAGGCACTCCGGCACCTCTTCGCGCCGCGCGTCGTAGCCGCGGCAGCGGCAGGTGGCGATGTCGAGCATGCGGCAGGCGATGTCGGTCGTGTACACCCGGTCGTCTTCGTCGCCCAGCAGGCGCACGAGGCAGCACCACGCGCAGCCGTCGCAGAGCGACTCCCATTGCTCCGGTGTCATCTCCTCGAGCGGAGTCGTCTCCCAGAATCGCCGGGTCATTGGGCGTGGCCGGTGCTTGAGGATCGTCCGATGATCCGTTCCAATCGTCACTCGTACTTCACCGAGCTGCCGTGATCACCCCGTTTTCGATCCACGCGTCCGCCGCTGCCCTCGATCGCCGATCGAGCGCGGCTCGCGAGAAGCGGCGCCACCCGCTGACCGTGGCGTCAACGTGACGTGGCACCGCCGCGTTCTCGGCGACCCGAACGGCACGCCCCTGGTGTTGCTCCACGGATTCCTCGGCTCGGCGGCCGATTGGGCGCAGGCGGTCGCCGCCGGCCTCGACCGCTTCTGTTGTCACGCCTTCGATCTGCCGGGACACGGGGGAACGCCGCTCGAGGATCCCCCGACCATGCGCGGTTGGGTCGACGAGCTTGCGACGACGCTCGGAGCCATCGCCCCGTCCGGTGTGCCGGTGGTCGGGTACTCCCTCGGCGGGCGGGTGGCGCTGGGGCTCGCCCGCCGGCACCCGGAGCGGGTGCGCGCGCTGGCTCTGGTCGGGGCCGGACTGGGGATCACCGATCCCGAGGCCCGCGCGATCCGCGCCGCCCTGGACGACCGCCGCGCTGCGGACATGCGCAGGCAAGGGCTACGCGCGTTCCTGGACGACTGGTACCGAGCGCCCCTCTTCGCCGGCCAGGCCGCAAACCCCGAGGCCCTCGCATCGATCGTCGAACGCCGGGCCGCCAACGATCCGGATGCGATGGCTCGCGTCATCGCTGCGCTGAGCCCGGGCCGGGTGGAGCCGATCTCCGACCCCCTGTGCGAGCTTGGGTGTCCGGTCGCCTGGTTCGCCGGTGCCGACGACCCGAAGTACGCCCCGCTCGCTCGCGCCCTGGCTCGCGACCATCCATCGGTGCACGTCGCCCTGGTCCCCGCGGCAACCCACGCGGTCCACCTCGAAGCGCCGAAGGCTCTCGCCACCCAGCTCGTGGACTTTCTGGACCCGGCGCTGTGACGCCCGGCCACCGCCGTGCGCCGAGTCCCCGGTGCCTCTGAGCTATTCGGAGACGGCTTCCTCGACGACTGCCTCGACGGCTTCCTCGACGACCTCTTCCGCGGCCGCCGGCATCTCGCCCTCGTGGCCCCCGTCGTGCATCAGGAAGAGCCCGACCACGTGTCCTTCGGGGTCCGTGAACATCGCGATGTCCACCCCCTCGTCGATGTGGGTCGGCCCCACGACCGCGGTCGCGCCGGCCGCCGTCGCGGCGTCGAGGTAGGCCTGCAGATCGTCGACGCCGACGTAGAAGGTGACGTAGGGCGGGAACCCGGCCTCCGGGCCCAGCTGCTCGATCCCGCCGCCGATCCCGAAGGGATGTGCGCACGCCACCTCATGGTAGCCGTGCTCCTCATGGGTCGTGAACTCGAAGTCGAAGAGCTCGCCGTAGAACGCGGTGAGGGCGGCGGCGTCGGTCGTGGCGATCTCCCAATGCACGACGGGGTTCGTCGCTGGCGTCGGCATCTCGTGGTCGTCGTGCTCGGCCGCCTGCATTCCGGCCATCATCGTGCCCATGGGGTCGACGAACATGGCCATGCGGCCGACGTCGGGGATGTCTTCCGGACCGTGTACGACCGTGCCGCCGAGTGCCGTCACCTGCTCGGCCATCGCATCGATGTCCTGCACGTCGACGTAGAGGCTAAGATACGGCGGGATGGCCTCCTCCTCGGTCTCGGCCGGCGGGATCTGGCCGATCCCCCCGCCGATCCCGTACTCGGTGCCTCGGCTGAAGAGCAGGTGATACTCGAACGCGCCTTCTTCGTCGGCCCAGTTCATCGTCTCCCACCCGAAGACTTCGGCGTACCAGGCCGCGAGAGTCGCGGCGTCCGGCGACATGATCTCCCAATGGACGACAGCGGGCGGGAAGGGACCGTCGGTCCAGGTCAGGGTCGCCTCCTCGGCAGCCGCCTCGTCGACGACGGGGACATCGAGCTCCGGTTCGTCGGGCAACTCGAGCGGCGTCTCTTCGACGACCGGCTCTACATCTTCGATAACCGGGGTGCCGCCGCAACCGACGGCGAGCAGGGATACTGCGAGGAGAGTACGGCGCGTCATACGAGACTCCTGGTGCTGGGGAGCCGGCGCAGCCCGTCATCGGGCGTGGCCAGCCGGGTGTGTTGACGATGGAGCCGCGATAACAGCCGGCCGTTTCGCCAGCAAGTCGCCCATGCGGCCGGGTGCGTCGATCAGCGGTCGATCTCGAAGTCGAAGAGGACGTCGCCGTCGAGGTCGATCGCTTCGACCCAGAGGCCGTCGGCGTCGAGGGTCACCCACAGGAAGTGGTGCTCGTGGATCGTGTCGGTGATCTCCGGCCAGGTGCCGACGCGCCAGATGTCGAACAGGCCGCGCGTGTCGAGCATGCCGCCGCCCCCGCCGGTGGTGACCCAGGTGATCCCGCCGTCGGTCTCCGGCGTGTAGGCGAAGAGGTGGTTGTGGCCGTTGAAGACGATGTCGACGCCGTAGCTCTCCAGCAGCGGCTCGAGATCTTCGCGGATCCACGGCGCCTCCATCTCCCGTGTGAAGGCGAGGATCCCGCCGAACCACCACTCCACGCGCGGCGGTTTGTGGAACGCCGCCGCCACCACGCGCGCCGAGGTCGCTGCCGCGGACTCCAGCTCCGATTCGATGCATTCCCTCTGGTCGGAGCCGGAGTCGATCGACAGGTCAGAGTCGACGAAGAGGACGAAGACGTCGCCGTAGCGCCACCCGAAGCAGTGCTCGTCGCCCGGCTGCGCCATGTACTCGTCGAAGAGCGTCCCCGACGAGTCGGAGTAGCGCTCGTGGTTTCCGCCGGCGACGAGGAAGGGCGAACGCGCGGCCGCCGGATGAATCGGGCGCAGGAGCTGCGACCGGTATTCGCCACGCGTCCCGTTCTGCACGATGTCTCCGACCGAGACCATGAAGTCCGGATCCAGCTCCGCCATGTGGTCGACGAGATCGGAAAACGTGTCGGGCCCGTTCTGGTTGTCGCCCCACACCACGAACGAGATCGGGCGGTCGTCGATCGGTGCGGTGCGGAAGGTCGAGCGCGGCCACGCCCGCCCGTCCCAGCCGACCTCGTAGTGCACGGTCGAGCCAGCCCGCAGACCCGTGAGACGAACCTCGTGGTTCGTGACCGCGGCCGGCTCGACGACCTCGCGGCCAAGCCCCTCGGTGCGCCCGTAGCGGACGTGACCCACGACCGCGCTCGACGTCTCCCACTTGACGGTGACGGAGTCCTCGGTGACCCACATCAGGTAGGGGGGCGCTCGCACGTCCGCGGGGTCGACGGGCGGTAGTGCGGGGACGTCGGCGATGTCGGCAGTATCTTCCGGCGTGTCGGTGTCGAGGAGATCCGCGGCGACGTCTCCCGTGGAGTCGAGAACGTCGAGCGCATCGTCCGCCGCATCTCCGATGTCGCCACGGGCGTCGGTCGCGCCCGCGTCGAGTACGTCGCCTACATCGACCGCATCGCCGGCATCCTCGGATTGCGCGTCGTCTGCGTCGTCCTCCGCGTCCGTAGCGTCTCGGGTGTCTGCTCCGGCGTCGCCCGTGTCGGCGGTGTCCCCGCTCGCGTCCTCGACGTCGCCCCCATCGTTCGTCGTCGTCGAATCCGCGGAGTCCGGGGTGGCGTCGGCGTCTTCCGGGTCCGCCGTGTCGCGTCCGGCATCGGGGTCTGCATCGCTGACCGCGTCACGGTCTGCATCGCTGACCGCGTCGGGGTCGACGTGCTCTCCTGCGTCGGCATCGGCGTCCGCACCGCCGGGCAGGAGCGTCGTCAGGGTACCGTCGTCGCCGCAGGCCGAGAGGAGGGCGAACAGGAGAGCGAGCGCCAGGGCGCCGCGGCTGCGTGGTGTCATCGTGGGGTCAGAACCGGTAGCTGGCGCCGAAATCGAGGAAGAGTGGCGATCCGAGGGTGCGGTCGTCGAACGGCACGATGTAGAGGGTGGCACCGCTTTGCAGATGGAGCCAGACCGGCCCCGCGATTTCGAAGCCCAACCCCGCGCCGAGCAACAGTCCGAAGTGGGCGCCGGGGGCAGCGTCGACGATGTCGTCCTCTTCGCACTCGCGCTCGCCCCCATCGAAGTCGAATGCCTCCCCCTCGCTGACCTTGCACCAGAACTCGTCGGTGGCTCGGACACTTCCGGTGCGCGCCACGTCGAAACCAGCGTTCGCGAAGATCCTCCAGCGCCCGAGACGTCCGCTGGCCGTCGACGCGAGCGAAACGCGGGTAGTGTCGACGCGGCCGATCAACTCCCCGTCGGGATCGCGGCGGGCGACCCACTGCGAGGCGCCAGCTGACAACCCGAAGGTCTCCGAGAGGAGCCAGGTCGCGCCGACCGCGGCGCCGGCGTTGTAGAAGAGCCGCCGGGTCGGGCGCTCGAGCCAGGTCGCGGAGGCGAAGCCGGCGTAGACGTAGGTGGCTCCCCGCTCGCCGCGATCGTCGGCCTCGGGCGGTGGGATCAACGGTTGGCAGGCGACCGCGATGGCGAGCTCGGCGAGCACGGCTTGTCTCGCCGCGTCGAGCGTCGGCTCGATCGCGCGGGACCCGTCGTGGACGAAACGTCCGGCGACGCGATCGAAGACCTGGACGACGACCCGTGCGCCCTCGCCATCGGTCATGGTGAACACGTGCACTAGCTGGTCCACGTCTAGCAGCCTGGCCAGCCGCCGGGCCTCCTCCGGACCCAGACGGAGCTGAGCTCCCCCGTCGAGGAAGTGTCGAAGGTAGGCCTCGCGGTAGACCTCGACGACCGTCGGCGGGAAGAGTGCCTCGTCGATGACCGCACCCGGGTCGATCCGGATGAGTCGGCCGAACGCCTGGGATGCGCGGGCATAGGACTCGGCGGCAACCTCCGAGTCGACGCGACCGCGCTCCAGCAGAGCGAATGCGAGCGTACGGTAAGCATCGGCGACATCGGCGGGACGCGTCCAGGGCGCCGTCGACCGCTCGTAGGTCTCGATGGCGTTCTGCAGCTCCGAGATGGCCGACGCGAGGTTGTAGGCTCGGTAGTGCTCGGCGCCCAGGCGGGCGGACTCGTCGGCGATGAAGCTCAGATCCTGTTGATCGCTCGCTCGCTCGATGGCCAACATCCGTGTCGTGAAGTCGTCACCGATGGCGTAGCGGGGATCGCGGCGGAAGAAGTCCCGCACGGATCGGTGCAGATCGGGCATCGACAGGTCGCGTAGTCCGGTCTCCGACGTTGGCAGCGTTGGGTCGGCATAGATGTGGAACGGACGCACCACCGTGGTCACCCGAGGCACGAACTCGGGCTGCGTCGGGCCGTCGAGGGTCGCGTCCGCAGGCGTCGGAACGTGGGTCAGGACCAGCAACATCGCCAGGGCGATCCAGCGGTCCGCACGTCGCCCACTCCGCTCCGAAACGCACCTCCCGCGGTCTGGTCGGGAGCACAGGCGAGGGGCGGTCTCGGACATCGAGGCTCCGGGCGGTATCAGATGCGTTCCGGTCGCGGCACGCCGAGGAGCTGGAGGGCCATCGAGACCGCGTTGCGAACCGCGACCGCCAGCGTGATCCGCGCCGCGGACAGCTCGGCGTCCTCGGACACGATCTTGTTGCCGCCGGAGTAGAATGAGTTGAAGAGCTCGGCCAGATCAAGAACGTATCGGGACACGATCGCCGGCTCGTACTGCTCGGCCGCGCTGCGGAGCGTCGCCGGCCACTGCTCGATGTGGGCGACGATCGCCTGCACGGCCTCGCCGTCGAGCCGGGCGTGGGCGACCGTGCCCGGGTCCGGCGGGTCGCCATAGGTCTCGCGGTAGTTCTCGACCACGCTGGTCAGCCGCGCGAGGGTGTACTGCAGGTAGACGCCGGTCGGTCCGCGCTCGCCGGGCCGCAGGCCTTTCAGCATCGCGTCCCAGCTGAAGTCGTAGTCCTTGATGCGGTTTCGGCCGAGGTCGTAGAAGACGACCGCACCGATCGCGATCTGTTCGGCGATCTCGTCGCGGAGCGCCGGGTCGAGGCCCTCGCGGGTCGACAGGTGCTCGACGACCCGCGCCTTGCCCTGGTCGAGGATGTCCTCCAGGAAGACGAGGGTGCCCTTGCGGGTCGAGATGCCGTGGATCAGGCCGAAGGGCACGTGGTGGCAGTCGTCCGCCCAACCGTATCCCATGCGCCGCAGCACCTCGAAGACCTGGCGGAAGTGCACGGTCTGCGCGGCGCCGACGACGTAGAGCAGCTGGTCGAGCTCGAGCTCCTCGACGCGATAGCGGGCGGCCGCGAGGTCTCGGGTGGCGTAGAGCGTCGCCCCGTCGGACTTGCGGATCAGGCACGGCGGCAGGTCGAGCTCGTCGAGGGGTACGACCAGCGCGCCTTCGCTCATCGTCGTCAGGTCGCGGGCGCCGAGGTCGTCGACCAACCCGTCGAGCATGTCGTTGTAGTAGGCCTCGCCCCAGAAGTGGTCGAACGAGACGCCGAGCCGATCGTAGATCCGCTGGAACTCGCGAAGGCTGAGATCACGGAACTCCCGCCAGTACGCCCCCGCACCCTCGTCTCCGTCTTCGAGCCGCTTGAACCAGTCGCGGCCTTCCTGCTCCAGCTCGGGGGCTTGTTT
Organism: uncultured Myxococcales bacterium; assembly: GCA_964520965.1. Lineage (GTDB taxonomy): Bacteria > Myxococcota_A > Bradymonadia > REDH01 > REDH01 > CAZFPM01. Next base: position 27,803 of record CAZFPM010000023.1, on the reverse strand, counting down.
CGCCTCCTGGTGGAAGCGGACGTAGAGGTCGTAGAGGTGGTGGATCGGGCCTGCCTCCAGCGCCTCGCGGTCGCCCCAGCGCTCGAAGGCGGCCATCAGCTTGCCGAACTGCGTGCCCCAATTGCCGAGGTGGTTGATGCCGACCACGGCGTAACCGAGCGCTTCGTGGATGCGCCCGATGGCCGCGCCGATGGCGGTCGATCGCAGGTGACCGATGCCGAAGGGCTTGGCGATGTTCGGGCTGGAGAAGTCGATGCCGATGCGCTTGCCCGCGCCGACCTCTTGGCGCCCGTAGCCTTCGCGGGCCGCGGTCTGGAGCACGGCGCGGGTGCGCTTGGTCGCGTCGTAGCGGAAGTTCAGGTACGGCCCCGTGGCCGCGACCGATGCGAGGGTCGCGCTGGTCGCGACGGGCGCGTCGAGGGCTTCGGCGAGGTCCGAGGCGATCACGGCCGGCGACTTCCGGAGCACCTTCGCCAGCACGAAGCAGGGGAAGGCGATGTCGCCGAGCTCGCGGTTCTTCGGCTGCGCGAGGAGACCGACGACGACATCGGCGGCGAGGTCGCCCCCGAGGGTCGCGACGGCGGTGGAGATCAGCTCGGCGAGTTCGGAGTTGGCGGCGGACATCGGTGGCTCGTCGGGGGCGGGTCCTCGTGGCGGCGCGTCGCGTGGCGACGCCATAGCCGACGTGAGCGTCGATGCCAACGGTCGGCGGGCACATGCGCGGGCCGGCCTGCGCGGCTCGGACCCGCGAACCCGCCCCCGGCGTCGCGCTCGCTTGCCCATGCCCGCCGCGCGACCTAATCTCTCGACCTTCCCCGGCACCCCGACCGCCCGATGTCCGAAGAGCTGAAGCGAGCCATCTCCATGATTCGCGAAGCCGGCGACACCCTGGCCG